>NZ_CP040695.2:3478866-3795126 GCF_005954645.2 Nocardioides sp. S-1144 | reverse complement strand
TCCTCCTCGGTGACGTCGGGGCCGAGGATCGAGCAGTTCAGCGAGTCGGCCTCCACGGTCAGCTCGACGCCGCCGTGCAGGACGCTGGGGTGGTTGCGCAGCAGGCCGGCGGTGTGGGCCGAGCCGGTGAAGGCGACCCGGTCCTGGACGCCGAGCTCGTCGAGCAGGCCGGCGGGGCTGCCGGCCAGCAGCTGGAGCGTGCCGTCGGGGAGCAGGCCGGACTCGATCGTGCGGCGGACGACGAGCTCGGTGAGGTAGGCCGTCTGCGCGGCCGGCTTGACGATCGTCGGGGCGCCGGCGAGGAACGCCGGGGCGAGCTTCTCCAGGAAGCCCCAGACCGGGAAGTTGAACGCGTTGACTTGCACCGCCACGCCGGGCCGGCTGGTCCAGACGTGCTGGCCGAGGAAGGTGCCCTCGCGGCCGAGGCGCTCGAGGCCGCCGTCGAGGTGGATGGTGTCGTTCGGCAGCTCGCGGGTCGCCTTGCTGGCGATCGAGAAGACCGTGCCGATGCCGCCGTCGATGTCGACGGCGGAGTCGCGGCGGGTCGCGCCGGTGCGGAACGACAGCTCGTGGAGCTCGTCCTTGAGACCGGTGAGGTGCTTGGCCACCGCCTTGAGCAGCCCGGCCCGCTCGTGGAAGGTGAGCTCGGCCAGTGCCGGTGCGCCGACCGTGCGGGCGTGCGCGACCATCGCGCCGAGGTCGAGGCCGGTCGAGCTGATCCGGGCGACCTCCTCGCCGGTGACCGCGTCGAGGACCGGCCGGCCCTCGTCGGTGGCGGCGTACCAGCGCCCGGCGCTGTAGCTCTCGAGCAGTGCGGTCACGAGGTGACTCCGTCCCTTGCGTGGTCGGTGGATGCGTGTCAAGGTATTACAGACCGTACGGTCAGTAAAGCCCGCCGGAGAAGGAGCGCTCGTGACCACGACCGACACCGAGGTCGACCTGCCCGACCTGGTCGACCTGGAGGCGCAGTTCGAGGCCACGATCGCCCGCAGCGACCGCATCGAGCCGCGCGACTGGATGCCGGACGCCTACCGCAAGACCCTGGTGCGCCAGGTGGCCCAGCACGCCCACTCCGAGATCATCGGGATGCAGCCGGAGGGCGCGTGGATCACCCGCGCGCCGTCGCTGCGCCGCAAGGCCATCCTGCTGGCCAAGGTGCAGGACGAGGCGGGGCACGGGCTGTACCTCTACTCCGCGGCTGAGACGCTCGGCGTCTCCCGCCAGGAGCTGACCGAGCTGCTCGTCGAGGGCCGGCAGAAGTACTCCTCGATCTTCAACTACCCGACGCTGTCCTACGCCGACGTCGGCACCATCGGCTGGCTCGTCGACGGCGCCGCCATCTGCAACCAGGTGCCGCTGTGCCGCACGTCCTACGGGCCCTACGGCCGGGCGATGATCCGGATCTGCAAGGAGGAGTCGTTCCACCAGCGCCAGGGCTACGAGCTGCTCAGCACGATGATGCGCGGCACCGACGAGCAGCGGGCGATGGTGCAGGAGTCGGTCGACCGGTTCTGGTGGCCGGCGCTGATGATGTTCGGACCGCCCGACGCCGACTCCCCGAACACCGCGCAGTCGATGGCGTGGGGCGTGAAGCGCAACACCAACGACGACCTGCGCCAGCGCTTCGTCGACATGAGCGTGCCGCAGGCCGAGGCGCTCGGGGTCACCTTCCCCGACCCCGCGCTGCGCTGGAACGCCGAGCGCGGCCACCACGACTTCGGCGAGCCCGACTGGGACGAGTTCGTGCAGGTCGTCCGGGGCAACGGGCCGTGCAACACCCAGCGGCTCGCCCACCGGCGCCGCGCGCACGAGGACGGCGCCTGGGTGCGCGAGGCCGCGACGGCCTTCGCCGACCGCCGGCGCCCCGCGGGCGCGGAGGTCCCCGCGTGAGCGGCGGGCAGGACCTCACGGCCGAGGGCGGCCACGGCGCCGTCCCGCTCGCCGGCGTCCCGGTGGCGAAGAAGGAGCACAGCGCCGAGCGCGAGTGGCCGCTCTACGAGGTCTTCGTCCGCGGCAAGCGCGGCCTCAACCACGTGCACGTCGGCTCGCTGCACGCCGCCGACGACGAGATGGCCGTCCGGCACGCCCGCGACGTCTACACGCGGCGCAACGAGGGGGTCTCGATCTGGGTGGTGCGCGCCGACGCGGTCACCGCGTCGAGCCCCGACGAGAAGGACCCGCTGTTCGCGCCGA
Organism: Nocardioides sp. S-1144; assembly: GCF_005954645.2. Lineage (NCBI taxonomy): Bacteria > Bacillati > Actinomycetota > Actinomycetes > Propionibacteriales > Nocardioidaceae > Nocardioides > Nocardioides dongxiaopingii. The sequence goes on along the minus strand of NZ_CP040695.2, from coordinate 3,792,933 downwards.
GCGGCGACAAGGTCTACCGCCACCCGACCTTCTACGCCATCCCCGACGACGTCCCGCACATGTGAGCCACCCCCGGACGAACGGACTCCCGTGAACCACTCCTCACCCGACCCCGGCCACCAGCAGGGGAGCGCCTACGACGGCCTGCTCGAGCACCACGACGTCGCCGGCGACGCCTCGCAGTGGGCCTTCGGCACCGACTTCGAGGACCCGCTCGCGGGCGTCGACACGACCGTGCCCGACGACGTCGACCCGGCCGCGCTCGCGACGTACTGCCTGATGCTCGGCGACGACGCCCTGGTGATGTCGCACCGGCTCGGCGAGTGGTGCAGCCGCGCGCCCGACCTCGAGGAGGACATCGCGCTGGCCAACACCGCGCTCGACCTCCTCGGCCAGGCCCGGCTGCTCCTCGCGCGGGCCGCGGCCGCCGACGCGTCGGTGGTGCCGGTGCTCCCCGCGGGGTCACCGGTGCCGGCCGAGGACGCCCTCGCCTTCTTCCGCGGTCCCGGCGACTACCGCAACGTGCGGCTGGTGGAGGTGCCGAACGGCGACTTCGCGCACACGGTCGTGCGGCTGCTGCTGTTCGCGACGGTCCGCCTCGCGCTCCTGACCCGGCTCTCCGGGAGCCGCGACCCGGTGCTGTCGGCGATCGCGGTCAAGGGCGTCAAGGAGCTCACCTACCACCGCGACTACGCCGGACGCTGGTTCCTCACCCTCGCGCAGGGCACCGAGGAGTCGCGGCGCCGGCTGCTCACCGCGCTCGACGAGGTCTGGCCGCTCCACCCCGAGCTGCTCGCGACCCACCCGGTCGAGGCCGCCGTCGCCGCGGTCGGCGTCGGCGTCGACCCGGCCGAGGTGCGCGAGGAGGTCGACGCCGTCCTCGCGCAGGTGCTGACCGCCAGCGACGTCGAGCGTCCCGAGCGCGGCGCGCTCGCCGGCGTCCGGGGTCGCACCGGGCGGCACGGGCTGCACACCGAGGCCCTGTCGTTGCTGCTCGCCGAGATGCAGGTGGTCGCCCGCGAGCACCCCGTGGGCCAGTGGTGAGGGCGGCGGCGATCGCGGCCGAGGTCCGCGACCCGGAGATGCCGATGCTCACGCTGGCCGACCTCGGCGTGCTGCGCGGCGTCGAGGAGCGGGGTCGCACGGTGGTGGTGACCATCACCCCGACCTACTCCGGGTGCCCCGCGATGGCGACGATGCGCGACGACCTCGTCCACCGGCTGGCCGACGCCGGGTACGCCGCCCGCGTGGAGGTGTCCCTGACCCCGGCCTGGTCCAGCGACTGGATCACCGAGCGCGGCCGCCAGGCGCTGCGCGACCACGGCCTCTCGGCACCGGGACCGGCGCCCAGGCGCGCCGGCCCGATCCCGCTCACGCTGCTGCCGACCGCCCGCGCCGTGACCTGTCCTCGCTGCGGGTCGGTGCGCACCGAGCTCACCTCCGAGTACGGCGCCACCGCCTGCAAGGCGCTCTACCGCTGCGCCGGGTGCCTGGAGCCGTTCGAGCACGTCAAGGAGATCTGATGACCGTCCTCCCCGCGCCGCCGACCGCCCGGTCCTCCCGGTCGGCGCCGTTCCACACGCTGAGGGTGGCGGCGGTCGAGCCCCTGTGCGACGACGCCGCGGCCGTGACCTTCGACGTCCCGGGCGACCTCGCCGACGCCTACGCCTTCGCGCCCGGGCAGTCCCTGACCCTGCGACGCACGGTCGGCGGCCGCGAGGAGCGCCGGTCCTACTCGATCTGCGCCCCGGCGGGGGCCCTGCCCCGCATCGGCGTCCGGGAGATCCCGGACGGCCTCTTCTCGCGGTGGCTGGTGCGCGACGTCCGCCCGGGCGACGAGGTCGAGGTCCAGGTGCCGACCGGAACCTTCACCGCCGACCCGCGCTCGGGCGGCCGGCACCTGTGCGTCGCGGCGGGCTCAGGCATCACCCCGATGCTGTCGATCGCCAGCTCGCTGCTGGCCCAGGGCGACGCCGAGGTCGCGCTGCTCTACGGCAACCGCACGAGCGCGTCGGTGATGTTCGCCGAGGAGCTCGGCGACCTCAAGAACGAGCACGGCCCGCGGCTGCAGGTGGTGCACGTGCTGTCGCGGGAGCCCCGCGACGCCGAGCTCTTCTCCGGACGGCTCGACGGCGACCGGCTCCGCCGGATCCTGCAGGTGCTGCTGCCGGTCGACCGCTTCGACGACGTCTGGCTCTGCGGCCCGTTCGCGATGATCACCGAGGCCCGCGCCGTGCTCGCCGAGCTCGGCGTCCCCGCCGACCGGGTGCACGCCGAGCTCTTCTACGTCGACGAGCCGCCGCCGGAGCTCCGCCGCGAGACGGCGGTGCACGACGGCGCCACCACCGAGGTGACCGTCGTGCTCGACGGGCTCTCGGCCACCGTCGCGATGCCCCAGGACCAGACGGTGCTCGACGCCGCCCAGGCCTCCCGCGCCGACCTGCCCTTCGCCTGCAAGGGCGGCGTGTGCGGCACGTGCCGGGCCAGGGTCACCGACGGCGAGGTCGACATGCGCCGCAACTACGCGCTGGAGGCCGCCGAGGTCGAGGCCGGGTTCGTGCTGACCTGCCAGTCCTACCCCGTCGGCGACCGCGTCACGGTCGACTTCGATGCCTGAGATCGCGGGGCCCGACCCGCTCGACACGGCGCGGGCGATGTGGGCCGGCGACCCGGCGTCCCGAGCCCTGGGGATGGAGCTGCTCGACCTCGGCGAGGGACGGGCCGAGGTGGCGATGACGGTGCGCGCCGACATGGTCAACGGCTACGCGCTGGCGCACGGCGGCCTCGTGGCCACCCTGGCCGACAGCGCCTTCGCGCTGGCCTGCAACTCCCGCGGCCGGACGACGGTGGCGTCGGGCTTCGACATCACCTTCCTCGAGGCCGGCCGGCTCGGCGACCGGCTCGTGGCCCGGGCGCGCGAGACCGCGCTGCGGGGCCGGTCCGGCCTCTACGACGTCACGGTGCGCCGGGACTCCGACGGCGTGCCGATCGCCGAGATGCGAGGACGCAGCCGCGCCCTGGCAACCGCTCGCGGACAGGAGTGACCATGGAGGACCTGAGCCCCCGCCCCGGCGACCTCGAGGCGATCGAGACCGCGTCGGTCGACGAACTGAGGGCGCTGCAGACCGAGCGGCTGCTCCGGACGGTGCGGCACGCCTACGACAACGTGCCCCACTACCGCGCGTCCTTCGACGCCGCCGGCGTCCACCCCGACGACGTGCGGGAGCTGGGCCACCTGGCGCGGCTGCCGTTCACGGCCAAGGCCGACCTGCGCGACAACTACCCGTTCGGGATGTTCGCCGTGCCGCGCGAGCAGGTCGTGCGGCTGCACGCGTCGTCCGGGACGACGGGCAAGCCGACCGTCGTCGGCTACACCCGCGCCGACGTCGACATGTGGGCCGACGTGGTCGCGCGCAGCATCCGCGCCGCCGGCGGCCGCGCCGGGCACGTGCTGCACAACGCCTACGGGTACGGGCTGTTCACCGGCGGCCTGGGCGCGCACTACGGCGCCGAGCGGCTCGGCTGCACCGTCGTCCCCGTCTCCGGCGGGATGACCGAGCGGCAGGTCCAGCTGATCCAGGACTTCCGGCCCGACCTGATCATGGTGACCCCGTCGTACATGCTCTCGGTCGTCGACGAGATGGAGCGGCAGGGGATCGACCCGCGCTCGACGTCGCTCAAGGTCGGCATCTTCGGGGCCGAGCCGTGGACCAACGACATGCGACGCGAGATGGAGGAGCGCCTCGACATGCACGCGGTCGACATCTACGGCCTGTCGGAGGTGATCGGGCCCGGCGTCGCCAGCGAGTGCGTCGAGTCCAAGGACGGGCTGCACGTCTGGGAGGACCACTTCTACCCCGAGGTCGTCGACCCGGTCACCGGCGAGGTGCTGCCCGACGGGGAGGAGGGCGAGCTGGTCCTCACCTCGCTCACCAAGCAGGCGATGCCGGTGATCCGCTACCGCACCCGCGACCTCACCCGGCTGCTGCCGGGCACCGCGCGCACGATGCGCCGGATGGAGAAGATCACCGGCCGCACCGACGACATGATCATCCTGCGCGGGGTCAACCTGTTCCCCACCCAGATCGAGGAGCTGATCCTGCGCACGCCCGAGCTGTCGCCGCACTTCCAGTGCGTGCTGGACCGTGAGGGGAACCTCGACAGCCTCACCGTGCTCGTCGAGCGGCGCGAGCACGCGGCTCCCGGGGCGGCGGCGGAGGCCGGCGTCCGGCTGAAGGGGCTGGTCAAGGCCTCGATCGGGGTGAGCGTCGCCGTCGACGTCGTGGAGCCGGACTCCGTCGAGCGCTCGCTCGGCAAGATGCGGCGGATCGTCGACCGGCGGCCGCGGCGCTGAGCCGGGCGGCCGGGGTCAGCCGGGGGCGGCCGGGTCAGTCGGGGGCGGCGTCCAGGCCCTCGAAGGCGATCGCCGCGACGGCCGCGGCGACCTCGTCGGTCGGCACCGGGCCGCTGGCGCGGTACCACTCGACGAGCGAGTTCACCATGCCGAAGATCAGCCGGCTGACGAGGTCGGGGTCGAGGTCGCGGCGCAGCGCGCCCTCCTCGGTGGCCTGCCGGACCAGCGCCGCGAGCTGGGTGTCGATCGCGCGGCGTCGGCGCAGCGCCGTGCGCTCGGTCTCGCTGTTGCCGTGCACCCGCAGCAGCAGGGTCACCGCCGACTGGTGCTCCACGAGCACCTCCACGCTGCGCCGCACGACGCCGCGGAGCCGGTCGTAGGCGGAGCCGCCGGCCGCCGTCGCCTCCGCCACGGTCGCCTCGAGCTCGTCGAGGGCGAGGTCGAGGGCCTCGGAGAGCAGCTGGTCCTTGGTGGCGACGTGGTGGTAGATCGCCGACTTGGTGAGGTTCAGCGACTCGGCGATGTCGCCGATGCTGGTGCCGTCGTAGCCCTGGCGGTTGAACAGCTCGATCGCCGCCGCCAGCACCGCCGCCCGGTCGTGTCCCGGTCGCCCGCGACGGGTTCTCGAGACCGCTTCCCTCACGGTCGAACCCTCGCACACGACCCGTCGAGGACCCAGGCGGGCGCTCGTCGGGAGGGGCCGCGCGACGAACGGGACCCCGTCGTCGCGCGGTGCTATGGTCCGGCCATGGCCCCCACCTCCTCCGCACGGCAGTCGACGGCAGAGCCGTCGCACGTGCCCTCGGGTGCCGCCCTCCTCGCCATCGAGCTGAGCGAGATCGCCCGCGGCATCCGCGGGCTCGACGTGCTGCGCCGCAGCGTCGACCGCGCCCCGCCCGCCTGACCCGGTCACCCGACCGCGCTCCGGAGCGCCTCGCCGCACCGGCCGCAGCCTGACCTGCCCGCCACCCCGCGACGTCGACCACGACGCCCGGGTGGTGTGTCCGGTCGTCGGTGACCACCCCCGGCGCGACCCCGTCGCGCTGACCCGCGCTGACCCGCGCTGACCCGCGCTGACCCGCGCTGACCCGCGCTGACCCGCGCTGACCCGCGCCCCTCGCTCCGTCGTGGGTCGCCGGGTCCAGGGCTGCGCGCCCCCACCCCCTTCCCGCACCGACACCGGGTCGTCGAGCCGTCCGCTCGCGCCCCAGGAGGACACCATGCCCCTCGAGCTCGCCCACGCGAGTGCCTTCCTCGACCGGATCTCCGAGCTGACCACCGCCCTCGCGCGTCGTCGCGTCGTCGCCGCGAGCCCGCCGCGCCGGTCCACCCCGGTGCAGCCGCCGTCCCCCTGCGCCGACGTCCGCGCCGACGTCGACCGGGGCGGTGCGACCGACCCCGCCGCCTCGCTGCTGTCGCGGCGGGAGGGGCCCAGGTTCGACGACACGGTGGCGCTGCCCGTGGACCTCCCGCGACGCCTCGACGAGGTCATCCGGTCCGCCGGGACGCAGCTGCGGGCCCTGCCCGAGGCCGAGCGGCTCAGCCACCGCACCGTCCAGCGGCGGGCCCACGTGGACCGCGTCTTCCGCCAGGCCCTGCAGGCCCGTGCCCGCCTGGTCGCCGGCACCTACGGCCGGTGCCTGCAGTGCGCGAGACCGATCTCGCTGGCGACGTTGAGCGAGAAGCCGTGGGCGCCGCGATGCGTCTACTGCGCCCTCGACCTCTGACCCACCGCCCACGCCCCACCCACCCCCGACTCGAACCGAGGTCCCGATGAGCGCCACCGAACCCACCCCGACCAGGCTGCCCAGTCCCGCCTTCCGCCTCCTGCTCGACGAGGCGGCGGCCACGCGGCAGGACCAGCTGGCGTCGCTGTCCGTCGCGCCCGGCGACGAGGTCGCCGCGGCCCAGCGGGCCGCCCTCCTGCAGACCCTGGCCGACATCGCCGCCGCGCGCCGCCGCCTCGACGGCCACGGCTTCGGCACCTGCCTGCGGTGCCGTCGGCCGATCGCGCCCGAGCGGCTGGAGTTCCGGCCGTGGTCGGCGACGTGCGTCGGGTGTGCGGGCCGATGAGCACCCCGGGGACGACGGCCCGCACCACCGGCCCCTCGGCCGACCGGGCCGGAGCCGGCCGGACGGGCCCGCGCGACGTCGCGGTCGTGGGGTCGGGCGTCGTCGGCCTGAGCACGGCGTGGTTCCTGCAGGCCAGGGGCGTCGAGGTCACCGTCTACGACGCCGAGCCGGAGGCCCGACCGGCCTCGTGGGGGAACGCGGGGTGGCTCACGCCGGGCCTCACCGCTCCGCTGCCCGAGCCCGCCGTGCTGCGCTACGGGCTCCGGTCGATCACCCGGCCGACGTCGCCGGTCTACGTGCCCGTCCGGCCCGACCCGACCCTGTGGCGGTTCCTGGCCGGGTTCGCCCGCCACTGCACCGACCGCCGGTGGCGCAGCTCGATGCAGGCCTACGCCGGGCTGAACCGACGGGCGCTGCGCGCCTTCGACGACCTGGCCGACGCGGGCGCGACGGCGCGGCCACACCCGGCGCGGCCGTTCCTCGCCTGCTACCGCACCACGCAGGAGGCGACCTCGATGCTGGAGGAGCTGGCGCGGATCGAGGCGGCGGGCCAGCGGGTGCACTTCGAGTACCTGACCGGACCCCAGGTGCGTCAGGCGCAGCCGGCCGTCAGCGACGAGGTCGGGGCCGCGGTGCTGCTGCACGGGCAGCGCTACCTCCACCCGCCGCAGTTCCTCGCCTCGCTCGAAGACGCGGTGCGCGGGGCCGGCGGCGAGCAGCGTCCCGAGCGCGTCGTCGACGTCGACGTCGAGCCGAACGCCGCGTGGGTGGTGACCGACACCGGACGACGCCACCGGCACGAGGCCGTGGTCCTCGCCACCGGCTCGGGTCTCGGCGGACTCGCCCGGGGGTTCGGGGTCAGGCGCCTGGTGCACCCGGGGCGCGGGTACTCCTTCACCGTCACCGGGACCGACGTGCCGCGCGACCCCGTCTACTTCCCGCACCAGCGGGTGGCGTGCACGCCGCTCCACGAGCCCGTGGACGGCGGCGAGGCGCCCGACGGGGACGCGGACCTGCTGCGCGTGGCCGGGATGATGGAGTTCCGCCGCGCCGGCGAGCCGCTCGACGAGCGCCGGCTCCGCGCCATCGTCGAGGCCGTGCGCCCGTTCCTGCCGGGCGTCGACCTCGACGCGCGGTGGGACGAGTGGGTCGGCTCGCGTCCGTGCACGACCGACGGCCTGCCGCTGGTCGGCGCCACCGTCTCGTCCCGGGTCTTCGTCGCGGGCGGGCACGGGATGTGGGGGGTCGCGCTCGGCCCCCTGACCGGGCAGCTGCTGGCCGAGCAGATCACGACCGGCCGCACGCCCGACCTGCTGCGGCCGCTCGACCCGCTGCGCTGAGCGGCGGCGGGCGCCGCGCCGGACTCGCGGGCGGCGGCCGCGGGCTCGAGGCGTCAGCGGGAGGTCGTGCTCCCCGCGTCCCCGGGGCCCTCCCGGAGGCAGGTCCCGGCGAGCAGGGCGCTGCCGAGCGGCGCCAGCGGGTGGGGGAGGTGGCCGTCGTCCTCGGACGTCGCGGACTCGCGCGCGGCGGGCTCGCCCGGTCCGGCGGCCCCCGGCTCCCCGCCCGTCCGGCCCCGGCGTCGCGGCCGGGGGATGAGGTCGGCGGCGGCGAGGGTGCCGACGGTCAGGATGGTGGTGACCGCGATCGCCATGGCGACGAGTGCGATCAGGTGGTCGGTGCTGGTCATGTGGTCTCCTTGGCTCGACAGGTACTTACGTAACGCTACGCGTAGCGTAGTTGTTCCGAGCGAAGGGCTTCATGAACTCCTCCGGTCCCCGACCCGGTCGGCCGCGTGACCCCGACAGCGACCGGCGCATCCACGACGCGGTCCTGGTCCTCCTGCGCGAGCGCGGTCCGCTGGCCGTGACCGTCGAGTCGGTCGCCAGCACCTCCGGGGTCGCGAAGACGACGATCTACCGCCGCTTCGCCGACCGGCAGGCGCTGCTCGAGGCGACCCTGCGGGCGGCGGTCGCCGTGCCGGAGGACCCGCCCGACGTCCCACCGCGTGAGAAGCTGCGCTGGGCGATGGACCTGACGTGGCGCCAGATGGGCGACGTCCTGGGGCGCGGGGGGCTCGCGGCCGTGGTCGGGGACCTCGACCCCGACTTCACCGCCCTGTTCCGCAGCGTGCTGACGCCGTCCGCGGAGGTGCTCGTCCGGCTCGTCCGCGAGGACGTCGTCGCCGGCGAGCTCCGGGCCGACCTCGACGCCGACGCCGCCGTGAGCCTGCTGGTCGGGGCCTACCTCGGCGAGCTCCTGCGCCGGGGCGAGGTGGCTCCCACCTTCGCCGAACGGTGCCTCGACCTGGTGTGGAGGGCGATGTCGCCCCTGCCTCCCGGCCGCGCCTGACCCGCCGCCTGTCGGGCGGCGTCAGGCGGTCGTCAGGTCGCCGGGGCGGACGTGGCCGTGCGGCCCCGCCACCACGAGAGGAGCGCCACGGCAGCCAGGACGACGGCGGCGCCGACCGCGAGCACGAGGACCGGGCGGGTGTCGTCGGAGGCGCCGGTGACGGCGATGCCGAGGAGCGCCCAGCACCCGGCGGCGGCGTAGGCCGGGGCGCCGCGGGCCAGGAGGGTGACGGCGACCAGCGAGACGGACGCGACGACCAGCACGACCGCCTGCCACCCGACCTGGTCGGCCTCGAGCCCGGTGTTGTCGACGAGCGCGGTGGAGACGTTGAGGAAGAACGCGGCGGTCACCCACCCGCCGAACAGGCCGCTGGCCACGCCGGTCGCGACCGCGAGCGAGGTCGGGCCGACCCGTCCGCGAGCGGTCAGGACGCCGTCGACCGCGGCGACGAGCATCACCAGCAGGACGGCGGCGGTGCCGAGGCTGCTGTCCGCGCCGGCGACGACGATCCAGACGGCCGCGGCGAGGTAGAGCACCACCTGGTCGACCTGGAGCCTCCGGGGGACGTGGTGGGCCCCGCGCGCGAGCACCCAGACCGCCTGCACGATCGCCGCGGTGTAGATGACGCCCCAGATCGAGAACGCCCAGCCGGGCGGGGTGATGAGCAGGTCGGGCCCGGACCCGGCACCCGGCGAGCTCCCCGGACCGTTGATGGTCACGACCGGCGCGACGACCTGAACGACCGAGGCCACGAGGACCGCCCACGCCAGCGCGCGGGTTCCGCGGGGGACGTCGGTGCCGGGGTCGCTCGAGCCACTCATCCACCGAGCCTACCGACGCCGGGTCGACGGGCTCGGGCTCGGCTCGGGCGCGGCTCGGGCTCGGGCTGGCGCGATGGGTAGGCCCCGTGGGACTCGAACCCACAACCTAAGGATTAAAAGTCCTCAGCTCTGCCAATTGAGCTAGGGGCCCCTGGCAGCGCTGACGCTACCGAACGGCGTCCCTCCGGGGAGCACGACGTCCCTGCCGTCGTCCACCGAGGTGAGGGGGATCCGCGTGGTTGAGCGGGATCGAGGAACCTGTGGGCCAGGTCACACGCCCGTCACGCGACGTTCACCTGTTCGGTTCCACAAACTCGGGCCCAGGGGTTGATTCCAGCGCGGCCGTGCTTGGTAGTCTCAGCAGCGCAACAGGTGAAGTTCCAGCTGGTCTGACGCCTAAGGAGTACGTGATCCAACGGCGTTTCTGGTTTGTGGTGTCATCCCATGGGTCGGAGCGACGTGTCACCGCACCTGTTGTGGGTCGCTGAAGTGGCGGCTCTCGCCCCGACGAAGGAGAAATGAGCAATGGCTCAGGGCACCGTGAAGTGGTTCAACGCTGAGAAGGGCTTCGGCTTCATCGCGCAGGAGGACGGCGGCGACGACGTCTTCGTGCACTACTCGGCGATCCAGACCCAGGGCTACAAGTCCCTGGACGAGAACCAGAAGGTCGAGTTCGACGTCACGCAGGGCCCCAAGGGTCCGCAGGCCGAGAACGTTCGCCCGGTCTGATCCCGGCTGGTCACCCGACCACTCGCGACGAGGCCCCGCCGATCGGCGGGGCCTCGTCTGCGTCCCGGGCCGGCTCCCACGCCGGGTGCGACTGGTCACGCATGGCCCGTGCGGAACTCTCCGAATCATCCTGAATAACCATCAACCCGACGAGCGGGACCACGTAGTCTTGAGCCGACCACATCAGGCACGGCGATCGGGAGCGGGGGCCAACGGTGTACGACCAGTTTGACGTGTCCCTCGAGGACGTCGACCTGCTCGGCGAGGTGGAGCTCACCACCAACCTGATCATCGCCGCGAGCGAGTCCGAGGACCGCCTCCCCGTCGACGAGATCGACCGGATCCTGGGCGTCGTCCCGGAACCGCCGCGACCGCGCAGCGAGAGCTGACGCAGCCGAGCCGGCGAGGCTGCGACCCGCGTGTCGAAACCTCGGGGGGCCGGCGGTTTCGTCGGCGCTCGCTGGCGCTCGCTTGCTCAACCTCCGTTCGGCGTGGGCGAGTAGCGGGGGCCGGTGGTTTCGTCGGCGCTCGCTGGCGCTCGCTTGCTCAACCTCCGTGCGGCGTGGGCGAGTAGCGGGGCCGGCGCTCGCTTGCTCAACCTCCGTTGGCCACGTCAGCAGGTGGCGAGGAGGACCGGGCCGCTGCTGAGGTCGGAGACGAGCATCGCGTCCTCCTCCGGCGTGAGGTCGATCGTCACGACGGTGCCCTCGGCGCGCACCTCGTCGACCGTGAACCGCTCGGCGAACGTGCCGCCCTGACCCGGTGCCGGCCCGGCCGCGAGCACGGCGCGGGTGTCGGCGTTGGTGCGGGCCTTCTCGGCGGTCTCGAACGACATGACCACCTCGGCGTCGCGGCCGGCGCCGAGCGCGATCGCGAACCCGGTGAGGGGGTCGACCGCGCCGGCCTGGGCCACCAGCGCCTCGCCGGCCTGCTGGTCGCGGGGGTCGGCGTTGGCCATCGCGAGGGCGCCGCAGGCCTCCTCGCCGGAGAGCAGCACCGCCGACAGCGGCTCGCCCAGGGTGTCGACGACGCCCTGGGGAATCGGCGGTGGTGCGTCCGCGTCCGCGTCGAGCACGTTCTGGACGCCGACGGTCGAGTCGCTGGCGACGACCAGCCCGGCGCCGGCGTCCAGCGCGACGAAGGCCAGCTCGGGCGTCACCTCGGCGGTCACCGCGACGACGGCGGCGTCGCTGGACCACAGCCCGTCGGGCTCGGCGGGCTCGGCGTACCCGATCGCGCGCAACCGGTCGGCGACGTCGTCGGTGCGCACGCCGTCGCCGAGCTTCATCACCAGCGACGCCCCGGAGCCGGCCTGGGCGAACATCTCCCACTCCAGCGACGCGGGGGAGAAGCCGAACGAGCGCTGCATCGCGACCGCCGACGACCCGAGGGCGCTGGCCGAGGTCAGGTCGGCGTCGAACCCCGCGTCGAGGAGCTCCTCGACCGCCGCCTCGTCGGAGCCGGCGCCGAGGTCGAGCCCGAGCTCGGCGCGGACGCCGGCCCAGTCGGTCCACACGACGCGACGGGCGTCGGACGGCGCCAGCGCGACCGCTGACTGCAGGTCGGTGCGCTCGGCGTCGCCGTCGTCCCGGACGACGACCAGGACGACCGCCACGGCCACCACGACCGCCAGCGCGGCGGCGGCCAGGACGAGCAAGCGTCGGCGTCTCACGTGGGTGCCGCCCTCCTGTCAGCCGGGAGGTGTGAGACTAGCCGTCGTGCCCGCACCCGCTGCCAAGGACGTGCTCGCTGCCGGTGTCGTCGTCTTCCGGCCGGGACGCCGGGTGCTGCTGGTGCACCGGCCCAAGTACGACGACTGGTCCTTCCCCAAGGGCAAGCTCGACAGCGGCGAGCACCGGACGGCGGCCGCGGTCCGCGAGGTCGCGGAGGAGACCGGCCTGCACGTGCGGCTCGGGGTGCCGCTCGGCAACCAGCACTACCCGGTCGTCGCCGGCCGCAAGACGGTCTTCTACTGGACCGGGCGGGTCGTGGGCGACGACGACGTCACCGGCTACCGCCCCAACGCCGAGATCGACGACGTGCGCTGGGTGCCCGCCGACGAGGCCGCCGAGCTGCTCACCTACGACCACGACCGGGTCACCCTCGCCGAGGCGGTGCGCCACCGGCGCGCGACCCGGGCGGTCGTCGTCCTGCGCCACGCGAAGGCGCGGGCGCGCCGGTCCTGGCGCGGCGACGACCGGGGGCGGCCGCTGCTGGTCCTCGGCGAGCGCCAGGCCGAGCGGCTGGTCCCGCTGCTGGCGGCCTACGGCGTCACGCGGGTCGTCTCCTCGCCGAGCACCCGCTGCGTGCAGACCGTCGAGCCGTACGTGCGCACGACCGGCTGGGACCTCGAGCGACGGGCGTGGCTCTCCGAGGAGGACGCCGTCCCCGCCGGGGTGGCTGAGGTCGTCGCCGACGTCCTGGACGACGACCGGCCCGCCGTGGTGTGCACCCACCGGCCGGTGCTCCCCGAGGTGCTCGAGGCGTTCGGGGTGCGGGCCGAGGCGCTGGAGACCGCCGAGCTGCTCGTGCTGCACGTGCGCAAGGGCCGGGTCGTCGGCTCCGAGCGCCACCTCGCCGACTGAGCGACCGGGTCGACCGGGCCGGCTGTCGCCCAGGTCACAACCCGGCGTCGCCGAGTGGGCGGGTCGAGTTCACCCCTCGTTCACCGACGACGGTCAATCCGTCTACCTGCCGCGTTCACAGTTCCTGTCGTAACCCTCAACGTGAAACAGGAGACTTCGAAGTGATTCGCACTTCCCTTCGCCGGGCCCTCATCCCCGGCATCGCCGCCGCCACCATCTTCTCGATGAGCGCCTGCGGCGCCTCCAACGAGGACGGCGGCGACGGTGGCTCGGACGCCGGCGGCAGCGCCGAGAGCGCCGGGCTGTCCGGCGTCCTCAAGGGCGCCGGCGCCACCTCGCAGGAGAAGGCCCAGGAGGCGTGGACCATCGCCATCCAGGGCGCCAACGACGGCCTCGAGGTCCAGTACCAGCCCGTCGGCTCGACCGACGGCCGCAGCGCGTTCGTCTCGGGTGCCGCGGCGTTCGCCGGCACCGACTCGGCGCTGAACGACGAGGAGGGCCAGCTCACCGAGGCCACCGAGCAGTGCGGCAGCGAGCCGATCCAGATCCCGGCGTACGTGTCGCCGATCGCGGTCGCGTTCAACCTCCCCGAGATCGACGTCGTGCAGATGTCGGCCGACACGATCGCCCAGATCTTCGACGGCAAGATCACCAACTGGAGCGACGTCCCCGACGAGCAGGCCGACGGTGTCGAGCTGCCCGACCTGGACATCACCCCGGTGCACCGCTCCGACGACTCGGGCACCACGAAGAACTTCACCGACTACCTGGGCAAGGCCGCCCCGGACTCGTGGAGCTACGAGGCCGAGGACGCGTTCCCGGTCGACGGCGAGGCGGCCGACGGCACCTCGGGCGTCATCCAGCAGGTCAGCACGATCGAGGGTGCCATCGGCTACGCCGACAACAGCCAGGTCGAGGGTCTCGGCCGGGTCTCGGTCGGCGTCGGCGAGGAGTTCGTCGCGCCGTCGCCCGAGGGTGCCGCGAAGGTCCTCGAGGTCTCGCCCCCGGCCGAGGGCGTCTCCGACGTCGACATGGCCGTCTCGCTGGACCGCACCACCACCGAGTCGGGTGCCTACCCGGTCGTCCTGCTGTCCTACCTCGTCGCGTGCCAGAGCTACGACGACGCCGCAACCGAGGCCAACGTCAAGGGCTACCTCGAGTACATCGTCTCCGACGCCGGTCAGGCGACCGCCGCCGAGGAGGCCGGCTCGGCCCCGCTCGGCGAGGCCACCGCGGCCAAGGCCCAGGAGATCGTCGCCACCATCGGCTCCTGACGCCATCGCGGGCGGGGGCCGGACACCCCGACCCCCGCCCGCGCACCGTTCCACCCCTCTCGACACCACGCCCGCGAAGGACTGCTGAGTGAGCACGACAACCAAGGACAAGCCCCAGGCCCAGGAGCCCGCGCCCCGCGCGATCACCAGCCTCGGCGACCGGGTCTTCGCCGGGCTGACGCTCGGCGCGAGCCTGCTCATCCTGGCCGCGCTGGCCAGCGTCTTCATCTTCCTCTTCGCCAAGGGCCTCCCGGGCTTCAACCGGGCCGCCGAGGTCTACGGCCCGCGCGCGGAGTCCTTCCTCGGCTACGTCGCCCCGCTGCTCGGCGGCACCGTCATCGCCGCGATCATCGCGCTGATCATCGCCGTCCCGCTCGCCTGGGGCATCGCGCTGGTGATCAGCCACTACGCGCCCAGGTTCATCGCCGTGCCGATCGCCTACCTGGTCGACCTGCTCGCCGCGGTGCCCAGCGTCGTGTTCGGCCTCTGGGGCGTGATCGTCCTGGCCCCCAAGATGGTGCCGGCCTTCGACTTCCTCAACAGCTACTTCGCCTGGATCCCGATCTTCGACGGCGACGTCTCCAACAGCGGGCGCACGATCATCACCGCCGGCGTGGTGCTGGCCATCATGATCCTGCCGATCATCACCGCGATCACCCGCGAGGTCTTCTCGCGCACGCCGCGCCTGAACCAGGAGGCGGCCCTCGCCCTGGGCGCCACGCGCTGGGAGATGATGCGCCTGACCGTCTTCCCCTACGGCCGCTCCGGGATGGTCTCGGCCGCGATGCTCGGCCTCGGCCGCGCGCTCGGCGAGACGATGGCCGTGGCCATGGTGCTCTCGCTCGGCGGCTGGAGCGGCAACCTCCTCGGCCCGGGCAACTCCTCGATCGCCGCCAACATCGCGAGCAAGTACAAGGAGCGGTCCGAGGACCTGCTCTCGGTGCTGATCGCCAGCGGCCTCGTGCTGTTCCTCCTCACGTTCCTCGTCAACTTCGCGGCCCGCTGGATCGTGGGCCGCGCCGAGCGGAAGATGGCCGGGGCATGAGCGCCGATCTGACCAAGACGCCGACCGAGACGCCCGACGGCACCGCCGACGAGACGGGCACCGCGTCGTCGCGCGGCGCGATCCCGATCACCGCGGCCCAGCTTCCCCGGTTCGCCCCGCTGCTCGTCGCCGTCGTCGGCGCGGCCGTGGCCGCCTTCTTCTGGCTGATCCTCGGCTGGCCCGCGGTCGGCTCCCTGATCCTGGGTGGCGTGGTCTTCCTGCTGGCCCTGCCGGCGTGGTCGCTGGCCGTCGAGGGACGCCGCCGCGCGACCGACCGGATGATGACCGGCCTGATCTGGACCAGCGCCGTCATCGCGATGGTGCCGCTGGTCTCGCTGATCTACACCGTCATCAGCAAGGGCGTCGGCGTCATCAACACCGAGTTCCTGACCTACTCGCTCTTCGCGACCCAGCTCGACCAGCCGCCCGGCATCTACCACGCGATCATGGGCACCCTGATCATCACGCTGGGTGCGGCGATCATCTCGATCCCGATCGGCGTGCTGGCCGCGATCTACCTGGTCGAGTACGGGAAGCGGAACCGGCTGGCCCGCATGGTGACCTTCCTGGTCGACGTCATGACCGGCATCCCCTCGATCGTGGCCGGGCTCTTCGCCTTCGCGCTGTTCACGCTGCTCTTCGGCGCCGGCTTCCAGGGCGGCGTCGGCGGCTCGGTCGCCCTGTCGCTGCTGATGATCCCGATCGTCGTGCGGGCGACCGAGGAGATGCTGCGCCTGGTCCCCGACGACCTGCGGGAGGCGGCCTACGCCCTCGGCACGCCGAAGTGGCGCACGATCACCAAGGTCGTGCTGCCCACCACCATCGGCGGCATCATCACCGGCATCACGCTCTCCATCGCCCGCGTCATCGGCGAGACGGCGCCGCTGCTGCTGATCGCCGGGCTCGCGGCGAAGACGAACACGAACCCCTTCGACGGCGCGATGACCACGCTGCCGGTGCAGATCTACTCCTTCAACTCCCGCCAGGAGACGATCGACCTCGCGTGGGGTGCGGCACTGGTGCTCATCGTCATCGTGCTGGCCCTCAACCTCGTGGCTCGGCTCATCGGCAAGTTCTACGCCCCCAAGACGGGCAACTAGGTAAGGAAAGACAGGATCATGGCCAAGAGCATCGACGTCTCGGACCTCAACATCTACTACGGCGACTTCCTCGCCGTGCAGGGCGTCAACATGACGATCCGGGCACGCGCGGTGACGGCGTTCATCGGACCGTCCGGCTGCGGCAAGTCGACCTTCCTGCGGTCGCTGAACCGCATGCACGAGGTCATCCCGGGGGCGCGGGTCGAGGGCAAGGTCGTCGTCGACGGCCAGTCGCTCTACGGCTCGACCGTCGACCCGGTCGCCGTGCGCCGCCAGATCGGGATGGTCTTCCAGCGTCCGAACCCGTTCCCGACGATGTCGATCTACGACAACGTCCTCGCGGGCAACCGGCTCAACGCCAAACGCATGAAGAAGGCGGAGGCCGACTCGATCGTCGAGAAGTCGCTGCGCGGCGCGAACCTGTGGAACGAGGTCAAGGACCGCCTCGGCAAGCCGGGCATGGGCCTCTCCGGTGGTCAGCAGCAGCGGCTCTGCATCGCCCGGGCGATCGCCGTCGAGCCGCAGGTGCTGCTGATGGACGAGCCGTGCTCGGCGCTCGACCCGATCTCGACGTCGGCGATCGAGGACCTCATCCACGAGCTGAAGTCCGACTACACGATCGTCATCGTGACCCACAACATGCAGCAGGCGGCCCGCGTCTCCGACGAGACCGGCTTCTTCAACCTCAAGGCGACCGGTGAGCCCGGTCAGCTGGTCGAGTTCAACCCGACCAAGAAGATGTTCTCGAACCCGGACGACCCGGCCACCGAGGCCTACATCTCCGGTCGCTTCGGCTGACGTGACGGGCTCGCTCCGGCGTGCCCAGCCCATCGCCCCCGACGGCCCGCTCCCCGCGCGCCACCGGGCGATGCAGCACGCCGCCCACCGCTGGGTCGAGGTGGCCGGGGCCGACGTGCTGGTCGTCGACCCGGACACCGAGCAGCCCGAGCTGCGCGACGCGATGGCCGGGCACGGCGTCCACCTGACCTGGGTCAGCTCGACCACCGACGCCCTGGTGGCCTACGGCCGCACGGAGCCGCGGACCGTCGTGGTGGCCGCCGGCACGCCGGGTCTCGCGCCCGTCGACTTCGTCACCGCGATCCGGCGGCACGGCTCGCCGTACGTGATCGCGTCGGGCGACAGCCTCACCGACCCCGCGGCCGGCGTCCTGCTGGTCGCGGGCGCCTGCGCCTGGCTGCCGCGGCCCTACGCCGCCGACGACCTGTGGGAGGCGCTGTCCACCTCGCCGTACGCGACCGGGAGCCACGGACGGGTCGTCGTCGGCCCCCTCGAGCTGGACGCCGCCGCCTACCGGGTCGCCCTCGCCGGCCGCCGGCTGCCCGACCTGCCGCTCAAGGAGTTCGAGCTGCTCCGGGCCCTGATGCTGCGCTCGCCGGACGTCGTCTGCGACGCCGACCTGCTCGCCGCGCTGTGGGGCAGCGAGGCGAGCAGCCACGGCACCAGGACCGTCGCGATGCACGCCACCCGGCTGCGCGCCCGGCTCGGCGGCGTCGCGACGGTGCGGCGCATCCGCGGTCGCGGGTACGCCCTCAGCGTCGAGGACTGACGCCGGCGGTCAGAGGATGACGAGGTGCAGGACCTCGAAGGACAGCCACGCCATCAGGCCGGCCATCGGGAAGGTGAGGACCCACGCGGTGAGGATGGTGCGGGCCATGCCCCAGCGGACCGCGGAGAGCCGCTTGGTGGCGCCGGCGCCCATCACGGCCGAGGTGATGGTGTGGGTGGTCGAGATCGGGGCGTGGAAGACGAACGCCGTCGTGTAGAGCACCGTCGCGCCGACGGCCTCGGCGGAGAAGCCGCGGGCCGGGTCGAGGTCGATGATCTTGCGGCCGAGGGTGCGCATGATCCGCCAGCCGCCGGCGTAGGTGCCGGCCGAGATGGCGCCGGCGGCGGCGAGCACGACCCACAGCGGCAGCGTCTCGATGTTGTAGCTGGCGGGGTAGGCGATGACGAGGGTCAGCAGGATGACGCCCATCGTCTTCTGGGCGTCCTGGAGGCCGTGGCCCAGCGACAGCGCGGCCGCCGAGAACGTCTGCAGCAGCCGGAAGCCGCGCATCGTCTTGTGCGGGTTGCGGCGGCGGAAGATCCACATGATCGACAGCATCACGACGAAGGCCGCGCAGAAGCCGAACAGCGGCGACAGGACCATCGGGATGAGGACCTTCTCCACGATGGTGTCCCACTTGACGCTGACCCCACCGGCGATCGCGGACCCGACGAGCCCGCCGATCAGGGCGTGCGAGGAGGACGACGGCAGCCCGAACCACCAGGTGATGAGGTTCCAGATGATGGCGCCGAGCAGGCCGGCCATCACGATCACCAGGCCGGTGTTGACGCCGACCTGGAGCTCGCCGGCACTGTTCTCGATCGTGATCACGTCGGCGACGGTCTTCGCGACTTCTTGGCCGAGCAGGGCGCCGACGAAGTTCATGATCGCCGCCAGGGTCAGCGCGACCCTCGGGGTCAGCGCCCGGGTGGAGACCGACGTGGCGATCGCGTTGGCGGCGTCGTGGAAGCCGTTGGTGTAGTCGAACGCGAGCGCGATGACGATCACGGCGATCACGATCGCCAGGGTGAGGGTCACAGCCTCAGCTTTCCTTGACGGCGATCTGCTCGATGATGTTGGCGACCTTCTCGAAGGCGTCGATGGCCGCCTCGAGCGACTCGACGATGTCCTTGAGCTTGAGGACCTCGATGGTCTTGTACTCACCCGAGAAGAGGCGCGCGAGGGTGCGGCGGTGGTTCTTGTCGCCGGCGTTCTCGAGGCGGTTGATCTCGATCCAGTACTCCTCGAGCGACTGCGGGGCCTGGAGCTTCGGCATCCACTCGGCGGTCAGCTCGGCACAGCGCTGGAGCACCTCGACCTGCTGGGACAGCTCGGCCGGGAGCACCTTGACCTCGTAGAGGAGGATCAGGTCGACGACCTCGTCCATCTCGTCCATGACGTCGTCGAGCCCGGAGGCCAGCGCGTAGATGTCCTCGCGGTCGAACGGCGTCACGAAGGTGCTGTTGACCCGCCGGATCAGCGCGTGCGTCGTCTCGTCGGCGTCGTGCTCGGCGGCGCGCATGCGCGTAGCGACGTCCTCCTTGTCGGAGGCCTCCGCGAGCATCTCCGCGAGCAGCGCGGTGCCGGTGACGAGGTGCTGCGCCTGCTCGGTAAATAGTGCGTAGAACGCCGAGTCGACCGGACGGAATCGCAGACCCACGTGAACTCCTGATGAAGCGGAAACAAACCCGCACCAATGTAGGGGGTCCGCGCGGGTCGCGCGCAAACGCCGTCCATGCCGCGCGGGGTCAGGACGAGGTGCGCCGCCGCCGCTGCCGCTCGATCAACGTCTCCTGCAGGTGCACGTCGCCCACGTTGCGGGTCCAGGAGCCGTCGCTCTCGAGCTCCCAGGCGTCGGTCGTGGGGGCGAAGGCGAGGTCGAGCAGCCCGCGGACCTCCTCGACGCTCTCCGGGTCGGGCAGCCGCACGAGCACCTCGACGCGGCGGTCGAGGTTGCGGTGCATCATGTCGGCCGAGCCGATCCAGGTGACCGGCTCGCCGCCGTTCTCGAAGGAGAAGACGCGGCTGTGCTCGAGGAAGCGGCCCAGGACCGAGCGCACGGTGATGTTCTCCGAGAGCCCGGGGACGCCGGGACGCAGCGCGCAGATGCCCCGTACGAGCAGCTGCACCGGCACGCCCTCCTGGGAGGCCAGGTACAGCGCGTCGATGACGGCCTCGTCGACCACGGAGTTCGCCTTGAGCCGGATGGCGGCGGGCCGGCCGGCCTGGTGGTGGGCGATCTCGCGGTGGATCTGGTCGACCAGCCCGAGCCGGACGGAGTCGGGCGCCACCAGCAGCTGCTGGTAGGAGGCGTTGCGCGACCAGCCGCTGAGGTTGTTGAACAGGTGGGCGACGTCCTCGCCGACCTGCTCGTCGGTCGTGATCAGCCCCAGGTCCTCGTAGAGGCGGGCGGTCTTGGAGTTGTAGTTGCCGGTGCCGATGTGGGTGTAGCGGCGGATGCCCCACTGCTCGCCCTCGTCGCGCACCACCATCGCCAGCTTGCAGTGGGTCTTGAGGCCGACCAGGCCGTAGACGACGTGGCAGCCGGCCTGCTCGAGCTTGCGGGCCCAGCGGATGTTGGCCTGCTCGTCGAAGCGGGCCTTGATCTCGACGATGACCAGCACCTGCTTGCCGGCCTCGGCGGCGTCGATGAGGGCGTCGATGATCGGGCTGTCGCCGGAGGTGCGGTAGAGCGTCTGCTTGATCGCCAGCACGTGCGGGTCGGCCGCGGCCTGCTCGATGAAGCGCTGCACCGACGTCGCGAACGAGTCGTAGGGGTGGTGCAGCAGGATGTCGTGGCGCCGTGCGGCCTTGAACACGTCGACCGGCGCGGCCGACTCGACCTCGGCCAGCCGCGGGTGGGTCGTCGGCACGAACGCGGGGTACTTGAGCACCTCGTGGCTGAGGTCGGCGATGCCGTGCAGCCCGCGCAGGTCGAGCGGGCCGGGCAGCCGGAACACCTCGTCGGCGGTGACGTCGAGCTCCTCCTTCAGCAGGTCCAGCACACTGTCGGAGATCGACTCCTCGACCTCGAGCCGCACCGGCGGCCCGAACCGGCGGCGCAGCAGCTCCTTCTCGAGGGCGGCCAGGATGTTCTCGGCGTCGTCCTCCTCGACCTCGAGGTCCTCGTTGCGGGTGACCCGGAAGGTGTGCGCCTCGAGCACCTCCATGCCGGGGAAGAGCCGCTTGAGGTGGGCGCCGATGACGTCCTCGAGCGGCACGAACCGCGCGCCGGTGCCGGAGGACCCCAGCGGCACGAACCGGTCGAAGATCGGCGGCACCTTGACCCGGGCGAAGTGGTCCTTGCCGGTCTGCGGGTTGCGGATGAGCACCGCGAGGTTGAGCGAGAGCCCCGAGATGTACGGGAAAGGGTGCGCGGGGTCGACGGCCAGCGGCGTCAGCACCGGGAAGATCCGGCTCTTGAAGAGCTTCTTGCAGTACTTCTGCTCCTCGGGGGAGAGGTCGTCCCACCGCACCAGCTCGATGTCGTGCTCCCGCAGGGCCGGCACGATCTGGTCGCGGAAGAGCTCGGCCTGGCGGCGGGTGAGCTCGCGGGTCGTCGTCCAGATCTGCTCGAGCACCTCGCGTGGCATCAGCCCGGACGCCGCCCGGACGGCGAGCCCGGCGGCGATCCGGCGCTTGAGGCCGGCGACGCGGACCATGAAGAACTCGTCGAGGTTGCTGGTGAAGATGGCGAGGAAGCGGGTGCGCTCCAGCAGCGGCAGCCGCTCGTCCTCGGCCAGCTCCAGGACGCGCTGGTTGAACCGCATCCACGACAGCTCGCGGTCCAGGAACCGGTCCTCGTACTTCTCCACGGCCGCGACCTGCTCGGGGTCGGGGGTGTAGGGCACGTCCACGTCGTAGGACTCGTCGGGCACGCCCGCGTTCGCTGCTGCCTTGGCGGCGGGGTCGGGCACGATCTCGAGGCTCATGCCTCCATCCTGGCACCGGTGGGTGAACGGGAGGTATCCCTGCGGGGAGGGCGGCGCTACCGTCGCTGCGTGGCTGTCGACGTGCGGGTGCCGGACCGGGTCATGACCATCAGCCTGCGGGCGTTCATGGCATTGCCCGCGCCGCTGCAACGGGTCCTGGCCGGGCGCCGCGTGGTGCTCGACGGGCAGACGCTGGCCGCCGACACCCAGCTCACCCTCCGGCTGCAGGCCCGCACCGTGCCGGCCGCCGAGTCGCTCCCGATCCCCGAGGGCCGGGTGGTGGTCGACCGGCTCTCGGCCATCGCCGGCGGCACCCAGCCGATCGGCGCGGTGCGCTCGCTGCCGGTCGCCGGCCTGCCCGGGCGGCTCTACACGCCGACCGGCGCCTCGGGCGCGATGCCGGTGCTGGTGTTCTTCCACGGCGGCGGCTTCATGTACGGCGGCCTCGACTCCCACGACGCCGTGTGCCGCGTGCTGGCCGAGCAGGCCGGCGTCCGGGTGCTCGCCGTCGACTACCGGCTCGCCCCCGAGCACCCGTTCCCCGCGGCCTTCGACGACGCGGTGGCGGCCTACGAGTGGACGGTCGCGAACGCCGCCTCGATCGGCGTCGACCCCGACCGGATCGCCGTCGGCGGCGACTCCGCGGGCGGCAACCTGGCGACCGGCGTGGCGCTGCACGCCGCCCGCGCCGGCCTGCCGCTGGCCCTGCAGCTGCTGGTCTACCCGGCCACCGACGCGACCCGCGACACCCACAGCTACGAGCTGTTCGGCGAGGGTTTCTTCCTGAGCCGGCGGTTCATGGAGCTCGCCACCGCGAGCTACCTGCCCGACGCCGGCGACCACCGCGACCCGCGGGCCTCGCCGGCCTTCGCCGACGTGCCGGCCGGCACGGCGCCGGCCTACGTCGCGACCGCGGGGTTCGACCCGCTGCGCGACGAGGGCGAGGCCTACGCCCGCCGGCTCGCGGACGCCGGTGTCGACGTCGAGCTGCGCCGCTTCCCCGACCAGATCCACAGCTTCTTCAACGTCGTCGCCGGCGCGCGCGGCTCCCGCGCCGCGATCGACGAGATCGCCCGGGCGCTGGGGTCCGGGCTCCGGTCGCGCGACGCGGCCCGGGCCGCCGGCGCCTGAGCGCCCCGCTGGCCGTCCGTGGCGGCGGTCAGGACCCCGGTGCGTCCGGCCGGGTGTACTGCACGTGGGTGTCGGTGGCGGCGTGCTCGAAGCCGAGCCCGGCGTAGACGTGGACCGCCGGGGCGTTGTCGGACTCGACGTAGAGCAGCACCTCCGCGACGCCGAGCCCGGCGAGGTGGTGCAGCCCGGCGAGCGTGAGCAGCCTCCCGAGACCGCGGCCCTGGGCGCCCGGGCCGATCGCGACGACGTAGACCTCGCCGAGCGCGGCGTCGTGCTGCTTGGTCCAGTGGAAGCCGAGCAGCGCGCCGGTCCCGGTGTCGACGGCGAGGAGCAGGCCGGCCGGGTCGAACCACGGCTCCGCCATCCGCTCGGCCAGGCCGGCGGCGTCCAGGCCGCCCTGCTCGGGGTGGTGCGCGAACGCCGTCGCGTTGACCTCGAGCACTGCGGCGGCGTCGTCGTCGCGGTAGCCACGCACCTCGACCCCGGCCCGCTCCTCGAGCGGGGGCAGGGCCCGCGACGTCGGGCGGCGCATCACCCAGAGCTCGCGGGTGCGGGCGAAGCCGAGATCGGCCGCGATCCGCGCGGCGGCGGGGGCGTCGCCGTGGGACCAGGCGCGGGTGGCGCCCGCCGGCTCGGCGGCGCGCGCGAGCCGGCCCCCGAGGCCGCGGCCCCGGGCCGGGGGAGCCACGGCCAGCGTCAGCTCGCCGTCGCGGACGAGGGCGAACCCGTCCGGCTCGGTCCAGAGCCCGGCGCCCTCGAGGCCGCGGTGGCGCAGCGCGAGGTCGGCGGCCTCGTCGAGCGGGTCGTGGCCGTCGCCCTCGACGCAGGCGGCACGGACGGCGGTGACGACGTCCAGCGCGTCCAGCGGGGCGGTCATCAGTACACCAGCGCCTGGACGTCGGGCTGCAGGACCAGCTCGGTGAACGAGGCGGCGCCCGCGATCCGCGCGCCCTCGACGAGGTCGGCCTCGGTGATCGAGCGCCGCGTCGCGCACTGCGAGCAGACCGTGACCCGGCCACCCGAGCGGACGACCTCGACCAGGTCGGCGGCCGGCGTCGCGTGGGCGAGGCCGAGGTCGGGACAGCCTTCGCGCACGCCGAACCACACGGCGTCGCCGGTGAGCCAGAGCGACACCTCGGCGCCCGCCGCGACCGCTGCTCCGGCGACGGTCAGGCCCTGGTTGGCGCGCTCGGGGGCCTCGGCCCCGCAGGTGATCTTGACGGCGAGGGGGCGGGTCACGCCGTCCAGCCTAGTGACGGAGCCGGTCGGTGCGGCGTCCCTGCTCGGCGCCGGCCGGGAATCCTGGGGCCTCGGGAGCCGTTCTGCCAGAGTGGACGACATGACCAGCCCCCTGCTCGCCCTGCCCGGAGCGGTCGCCGGCAACGGCGTCGACGCACCGGTCGCCGCCCACTACGGCTCGTTCAACGGCGAGCAGCGGTTCCTCGAGTCGGGGGAGGGCTTCGTCGACCTGTCGCACCACGACGTGCTGCGGATCGAGGGTCCCGACCGGCTGACCTGGCTGCACAGCCTCACCACCCAGCACCTCCTCGAGCTCGCGCCGGGCGTGGAGACGCAGGCACTGGTGCTCAGCCCGCAGGGTCACGTGGAGCACGAGCTGCGGGGTCACGACGACGGCGAGGCGCTGACCGTCTGGACCGAGCCGGGGGCCTCCGGGGCGCTCGTGGAGTTCCTCGAGCGGATGAAGTTCATGATGCGCGTCGAGATCACCGACGTCACCGCCGGCCTCGCCCTCACCTGGCGCCCGGCCACCGGGCACCGGCTGGTGCCGCGGGCCGACCTGACGACGTACGCGGCGGCGACGGAGCCGGCCGCCGGGCTGTGGGCCTACGAGGCCCTGCGCATCGCGCGGGGCGAGCCGCGGTTCGGCCTCGACACCGACCACCGCACGATCCCCAACGAGGTCGGCTGGATCGGTCCCGCGGTGCACCTCGACAAGGGCTGCTACCGCGGCCAGGAGACCGTCGCCCGCGTGCACACCCTCGGCCGCCCCCCGCGCCGGCTGACGCTGCTGCACCTCGACGGCTCGGAGAACCGGCTGCCCGCCGCGGGCTCCCCGGTGCTGCTCGGCGAGAAGGAGATCGGCACCGTCGGCTCCTCGGCCCGCCACCACGAGCTCGGCCCGATCGCGCTGGGCCTGCTCAAGCGCAACACCGCGGTCGACGCCGAGCTGATGGTCGACGGCGTCGCCGCCGCCCAGGAGGTGCTGGTCGACCCCGAGGTCGGGCTGCACGTGCGGCCCAGGCTGCGCTGACCCCGGCGTCGGACTCAGGCGTGCTGGCGACCGGAGATCCGCGCGGCGTCGGCGGCGGAGTCCTTCTCCTTGGCGGGCAGGACGAAGCGGTAGCCGACGTTGCGGACGGTGCCGATGAGCGTCTCGTTCTCGACGCCGAGCTTGGCGCGCAGGCGGCGGACGTGGACGTCGACGGTGCGGGTGCCGCCGAAGTAGTCGTAGCCCCACACCTCCTGGAGCAGCTGCTGGCGGCTGAAGACGCGGCCGGGGTGCTGGGCCAGGAACTTCAGGAGCTCGAACTCCTTGAAGGTCAGGTCGAGCGGGCGGCCGCCGATCTTGGCGGTGTAGGTGGCCTCGTCGACCACGACCTCGCCGGAGCGGATGACGTGGGCGTCGGGGTCGGCGGCGTTGCGGGCCGCGGTGAGCCGGCCGATCGCGAGCTTGACCCGGGCCTCGAGCTCGGCCGGTCCGCAGGTGTGCAGCACGACGTCGTCCATGCCCCAGTCGTGGCTGACGACGGACAGGCCGCCCTCGGTGACGACGAGGAGCACGGGCACGTCGGTGCCGGTGGTGCGGATCAGCCGGCACAGGTCGCGGGCGCCGGCGAGGTCCTGGCGTCCGTCGACGAGCAGCAGGTCGGACTCCGGCGCCTCGAGGAGGGCGCTGCCCTCGGCCGGCAGGATCTTGACCTGGTGTCCGAGCAGCGCGAGCGCCGGCAGGACGGCGGCCGACGGCTGGAGTGCACTGGTCAGCAGCAGAAGTGTGCTCACGGGGGGTCCCTCCCACACGAAACGCGGGTGAGACCGAAACACGTCACTGGGCTCCGGCCTTGTTACAGGGTGGAGAATAGCGAAACGTGAGCGACACAGTCAGCGAAGTCGACGGAAGTGAGACCCAGGTCATCCTGGTGCGCTACTGGGCCTCGGCGCGGTCGGCGGCCGGGGTGGACTCCGACACGTTCGCGGTCGACGGCCCCGTGAGCCTGCGCGACCTCCTCGACAGGGTCGTCGCCGCCCACCCCGGGAGCCGGCTGCCGCAGGTGCTGGAGGTCTGCTCCGTGCTGGTCGGCGACCGCCCCGTCTCGACCCAGGACCCGACCGACGTCCTCGTCGCCCCCGGGGCCTCGGTGGAGTTCCTGCCGCCGTTCGCGGGCGGATGAGCGGGCGGGTGGACGGGCGGGTCGACGGGCGGGTCGACGGGCGGGTGGACGGGCCGGTGCTCGCCGGCACGCCGTGGGCCGACCTCCTCGGCGAGCGGGCGACGCTGGTGCAGCTCAGCTCGGCGTTCTGCGCGCCGTGCCGCGCGACCCGGCGCGTCCTGGCCGGCGTCGCCGCCGGCACGACCGGGGTCGCGCACGTCGAGATCGACGCCGACCAGCACCTGGAGCTGACGCGCCGGCTCGGGATTACGCGGACGCCGACCACGCTGGTCCTCGACGCGGCCGGGCACGAGGTCGTGCGGGCCGAGGGGGCCCCGACGCGCGAGCAGGTCCTGGCGGTCCTGCCCGCTCCCTGACGGGCGATCGCTGCCTCTCGACCGGGGCTTGTCTCGCATGGTGGATGCGTCGTCCGTCCAGTGAGACGATCGAGGGAATAGATCGGCCCTTGTCCGTACTGTTCCTGGTATGTCGACGACGTGGCTGACCAAGCGCAGGGCAGTGGATCACTGCCGCACGCGCTCGTCGCTGTGTCCGATGCCCTGACGGGCGCTGTCCCTCTCGCCGTGTCTGCGGCCTGACGCCGTCCCGTCGCACCCGATCACCGCCGTGCCCGCGCGCCGCCGGCCGGTACCAACGTCGCTGCACCCAACCGAAAGGCAACCCGACATGACCCGCGAGAACGCTCTCGTCACGACCCAGTGGGTCGAGGACAACCTCGACACCCCCGGGATCGTGATCGTCGAGGTCGACGAGGACACCACGGCCTACGACAAGGGCCACATCCAGGGAGCGATCAAGCTCGACTGGTCCACCGAGCTCCAGGACCAGGTGCGCCGCGACTTCGTCGACAGGGCCCAGTTCGAGGCGCTGCTGTCGGGCAAGGGTGTCGGCAACGACGACACCGTCGTCCTCTACGGCGGCAACAACAACTGGTTCGCCGCCTACGCCTACTGGTACTTCAAGCTCTACGGCCACCAGGACGTCAAGCTCATGGACGGCGGCCGCAAGAAGTGGGAGCTCGACTCCCGCGAGCTCACCGCCGACCTGCCCGAGCGCGCCGCGACGACGTACACCGCGCAGGAGCAGGACCACTCCATCCGGGCCTTCCGCGACGATGCCGTCGCCGCGATCGGCGTCCAGAACCTGATCGACGTCCGCAGCCCCGACGAGTACGCCGGCCGCCTGCTCGCCCCGGCCCACCTGCCGCAGGAGCAGTCGCAGCGCGCCGGCCACGTGCCGACGTCGCTCAACGTGCCGTGGAGCAAGAACTGCAACGACGACGGCACCTTCAAGTCCGACGACGACCTGAGGAAGCTCTACGACGAGGTCGGCCTCGACCAGTCGAAGGACACCATCGCCCTGTGCCGCATCGGTGAGCGCTCCTCGCTGACCTGGTTCGTGCTCAAGGAGCTGCTCGGCCACGAGAACGTCAAGAACTACGACGGCTCCTGGACCGAGTACGGCTCGCTGGTCGGCGTCCCGATCGCCCTCGGCGACGAGCCCGGGGAGGCCTGACATGTGCGGAGCAACGGAGGGCGGCCTGTCGCTCGACGGCGTCAACGTCGCCAAGGAGGCCGTGATCCAGGGCCAGGTCGTCCGGGCCGGGGAGCCCGTCGGCAACGCCTACGTGCGGCTGCTCGACCGGACCGGTGAGTTCACCGCCGAGGTCCCGACCTCGGCCAGCGGCCACTTCCGCTTCTTCGCCGGCGAGGGCCAGTGGACCCTGCGGACGCTGGCCCCCAAGGCCACCCCCGTCGACAACCTGGTGCACGCCGCCGTCGGCAGCGTCGCCGAGGTCACCGTCGCCATCTGACCCACTCAGTTCACCGGCCGCCCCCGAGCAGCCCACCGTCGACCCGTCAGTGATCACTGACGGGTCGACGGCGTTTTCGCGCTGACCCGTCGCTGATCAGCGACGGGTCAGCGGGCGGGTGGGTTCGGGGGTGGGGTGGGTTCGCGCTCGAGGAGCACGGTGAAGGGGCCGTCGTTCACCGACGTGACGCGCATGTCGGCGCCGAAGACCCCGCGTTCGACCCGGGCGCCCAGGCCCACGAGGGCGTCGCACACGGCGTGGTAGGCCGGCTCGCTCACCGCGCCGGGAGCGGCGGCCTCCCAGGTGGGACGCCGGCCCCTGCGCGCGTCGCCGTAGAGCGTGAACTGGCTGACCACCAGCAGCGGGGCGCCGACGTCGGAGGCCGACCGCTCCTCGCGCAGGATCCGCAGGCCCCACACCTTGCGGGCGATCCAGTCGACCTCGGCCGCGCCGTCGCCGTGGGTGACGCCGAGGTAGACCAGCAGCCCCGGCTCCTCGATCGCGCCCACGACGACGCCGTCCACGCTCACCGACGCCTGCTCGACCCGCTGGATGACTGCTCTCACGGGTCCATCGTCGCGCACGGGGGTGCGGCGTCCGGTGGCCTGTGGAGGAGTCGTTGACCCGGCCCGCGCACCCGTGATGGAGTCTCGCCACTCTCGGGGAAAGAGGTACTGGAAATGCGTGTCAGGCTCTCGGTAGCAGCAAGCGGAATGATGATCGTGGCGCTGGTGGCGCCCGTGCCGGCGTCGGCCTCGGTCGGTGCCCCACCCGGACCCTGCGCCGGCGGACCACCCGGACCACCGCTCGCGCAGGGGCTGGTGCCGGACGGCGCCCAGGTGCGCGCGTTCGCCCGCGCGGACGCGCACACCCAGGTCGGTGACGAGCTCGCCGAGGTGGAGCTGTGCGTCACCGTCGACAGGGACGACTTCACCGTCCACGCCGACCCGTCGGAGCTGTCCTCGGCGCACGTGCAGGCCGACGGGGTGCTCGACTTCAGGGTCGTCGCCGAGTCGGGCTCCGGCGAGCTCCTCGTCGACCACGCGTCGGCTCGGTTGTCACCGGTCGACGGTGCGGCCCGGTGGGAACGGGTCACGGGGTCCGGCGGCCCCCGGTCCGGGGCGGCGCCGATCGGGGGTCTCGTGCAGCTCGGCGCGCTCGCCGACGCCGGTCGCGCGGTCGCGCCGGTCGCGCGGGCCGCCTCGACGGCGTGCGTGCCCACCGTCATCAACTCGAACTGGGTCAAGGCCCGGATCGCCTCGATCTTCCCGGCACCGGGCCTGAGGGCGCGGCTGCGGGTCGTGCACTCGGGCGGCGGGTCCTACCAGGTGGCGATGAAGGTGCCGAACCATCCCGTGCAGAGGGTGGAGATGATGCACGCCGACGGCGGCTGGGGAGCGGTCACGAGGCTGAGCGGCGCCCAGGTGCACTGGAGCACCAGCGTCCGCTACCTGACGATCGACAACCGCTACCGCGCGACCGACGGGACCTGCCAGTACTACCTGACCTTCGAGCCGGACCAGGAGTCCGGCGAGCTGACGAAGGAGCCGGCCGCTCGACCGGACTACGACAGATGTATCCGGGTGGCGGCCGGGAGGTGGCTCCGTGCCGATGCGGGCGGCAAGCCGTACTCCCTGACCTACGGCGTGAGTGCGGCCGGGGTCGTCGGCGTCAGCCTCGGTGTCACCAAGAACTACGGCGAGTCCTCGCACGCACTGGTGTACGAGATCCCTCCGGGCGGGCGCCGGATGTGCGGCAAGGACGCTGCTCCCGCTGCCGCCTCCGTGGTGATGGGGAAGTAGGTGCGGCGCCTGGTCCTGTGGAGCGTGCTGCTCCTCGTGGCGGTCCTGACCGCCTGCGGTGCGGGGGAGGATCGCGACGGTGACCGTCGCACGGACGGTCCGCTGCGGCCCCAGGCCGGGTCCGGGGCGACGCTGGCGACCCCGACCCAGGACGGGCGCACCAAGACCGTCACGTTCGGGCTGCTGCTGTGCAGCGACGACCAGACGCAGGAGATCGTCCTGGACGCCGTCCGCTACGACACCGTGCCAGCCACCCTGCCCACCGACTGGAGCGGCGACGACGGGCGGCCGGCGATCGGGACGTACCTCCGGTCGATCCCGTCGCCGGCGAGCGCCGGGCGCGACATCCTCCCCGTCGCGTCAGCCGTCGGAGCCCCGCAGACCCTCGACGGAGACGTCGTCGGCCTGGACGACGCGTCCTCGGTCTCCATCGACCGGCCCTGCGACGGCTACCTGGACGACGACCGGACCTGGCCGCTCGTCGAGCTGCTGACGGTCATCACCGCCGACGAGGGCGGCGCGATGGCCACGAGGACCCACATCGACTACCACGTGGGTGAGGAGACCTACACGACCACGGTGGACTGGAGGCTCGCGATCTGCGGGACCGCGATGCCGCGCGGCGCCCGGTGCCGGCGCTGAGGGCGACGGGTCTCTGGCAGCATGCCAGGCATGTCCGCCGCACCCGTCAGCCCGACCGCCGCCACCGTCCCGCCCGAGGCCCTGCTCGTCACCGTCGCCCCCACGGGTGCCGAGACCAGCAAGGCCGACTGCCCGCAGCTGCCGACCACGCTCGAGGAGCTCGTGGTCACCGCGCAGGAGTGCGAGGCCGCCGGTGCGGCGATGGTGCACGTGCACATCCGCGACGACGAGCACCGCCCGACGCTCGACGAGGGCCGCCTGCACGAGACGGTCGCGGCCCTGCGGGAGAACACGGGGCTCGTCGTCCAGCTCTCCACCGGTGGCTCGGTGCACGACCCGCTCGACGCCCGGCTGAAGGTGCTCGACGCCGCGCCCGACTCCTGCAGCCTGACGATGGGCACCACCAACTTCGGCGACGACGTCTTCTCCAACCCCTGGCCCTTCGTCTGCGACCTCTACCAGCTCAGCCAGGAGCGTCAGGTCGTGCCGGAGTTCGAGCTGTTCGACCTCGGCCACGTCGCAGCCCTGGAGCGGCTGCTGAGGACCTACGGCCTGCCCCACGGCGGGCGGGTGCACGTCGATCTCGTCATGGGCGTCCCCGGCGGCATGCCCGGGACGACCGACGCGCTGGTCGCCGCCGTCCACGCGCTGCCCGACGCCGTCACCTCGTGGGGCGCCACCGGCATCGGCCGCAGCACGCTGGCCGTCGGCCTGGCCGCGCTCAGCAAGGGCGGCCACCTGCGAGTCGGGATGGAGGACGTGCTGACCCTGAGCCGCGGCGTCCCGGTCGAGCGCAACAGCCAGCTCGTCGAGCGGGCCGTCGCGATGGGCGAGCTGGCCCAGCGGCGTCCGATGACGCCGGCGGAGGCACGCGTGCTGCTCGGGACCCGGCCGCTCTAAACTCGACCCCATGGCCTTCCAGATCCCCGAGAACCTCCACCCCGACTGCGGGCCCGTCGTCTGGCTGCTCGGCACCTGGCACGGCAACGGTCGCGGCGACTACCCGACCATCGAGGCCTACCAGTACAAGCAGGAGGTCGTCTTCCAGCAGGACGGCCGCCCCTTCTTCCACTACTTCGCCCGTTCCTGGGTGATCGACGAGAACGGCGAGACGATCGGCCAGGGCGCCCAGGAGACGGGGTTCCTGCGCTGCCTCCCGGAGGGCAGGCTCGAGCTGGTGCTGGCGCACAACACCGGCATCAGCGAGGTCTGGTACGGCGTCGCGGAGGCCGGCAAGGTGGAGCTGCGGACCGCGGGCGTGAGCTTCACCGAGACCGCCAAGGAGGTCGTCGCCGGGCACCGGCTCTACGGCAACGTCGAGGGCGACCTGCTCTACGCCTACGACATGGAGGCCGAGGGTCACCCGCTGCAGCCGCACCTGTGGGCCAGGCTGCAACGTGCCTGACGAGGGTCACGCCGACGTCGACTGGCGCGCCGAGCTCCGGAGCCGGGGCTACCGGCTGACCCCCCAGCGCGAGCTCATCCTCGGCGCGATCGACGAGCTCGGGCACGCCACGCCCGACGAGGTCCTCGCCCACGTGAAGAGGTCGGTGTCCTCGATCAACGCCTCGACGGTCTACCGCACCCTGGAGGTGCTGGAGGACCTCGGCCTGGTGCGGCACGCCCACCTCTCCGACCGCGCGCCGACGTACCACTCGGTCGGCGGGCACGAGCACTTCCACCTCAAGTGCCGCACCTGCGGCACGGTGCGGTCGGTCGACGTCGAGGTGGCGCGCGCGCTCACCGACCGGCTCGACGCCGACCTCGGCTTCGTCGCCGACGTCGGCCACCTCACGGTCTTCGGCGACTGCCGCGACTGCCTCGCCGCGCCGGAGCCCGCGCCACTCTGAGACGGCGGCGCCGCTCGCGCCCCACCGGACGACGAAGGGCCGGCCACACGTCGTGTGGCCGGCCCCGCGTGACGTGCGGGTCAGGCGCCGCTGTTGATCATC
Source organism: Nocardioides sp. S-1144 (assembly GCF_005954645.2). Taxonomy (NCBI): domain Bacteria; kingdom Bacillati; phylum Actinomycetota; class Actinomycetes; order Propionibacteriales; family Nocardioidaceae; genus Nocardioides; species Nocardioides dongxiaopingii. The sequence continues at coordinate 3,760,354 of NZ_CP040695.2, read as the reverse complement.
CCGGCGCCGACGGTGATGCCGGTCGCCTCGTCGATGAGGATGAACGAGCCCGTGGTGCGGTTCTGCGAGTACGGGTCGCACAGCAGCGGCACCGTGGTGCGCAGCTGGACACGGCCGATCTCGTTGACGCCGAGCTCCTTGGTCTCCTGGTCGCGGTGCAGCGAGTTGACGTCCAGGCGGTACTGGATGTCCTTGACCAGGGCCCGGGCGGTGCGGGTGGTGTGCTTGATGGCCAGCTTCTGCCGCGGCTTGAGCGGCGTCGTGGTCATCCAGCAGACCATCGCGTCGATGTCCTGCGAGGGCGTCGGGGCGTTCTTGACGCGGGCGATCATGTCGCCGCGCGAGACGTCGACGTCGTCGGCCAGGCGGACGGTGACCGACATCGGCGGGAACGCCTCGGTGACCTCCTGGTCGAACAGGTCGATGCCCTCGATGGTCGAGGTCATGCCCGAGGGGAGCACGACGACCTCGTCGCCGGGCTTGAGGACGCCGCCGGCGACCTGGCCGCCGTAGCCGCGGTAGTCGTGGTGCTCGTCGGACTTCGGCCGGACGACGTACTGGACCGGGAACCGGACGTCGACGAGGTCGCGGTCGGAGGCCACGTGCACGTGCTCGAGGTGGTGCATGAGCGTGGGACCGGAGTACCAGCCCATGTTCTCGGAGCGGTTGACGACGTTGTCGCCGGCCAGCGCCGAGATCGGGATGACCTCGAGGTCGGGGATGTTGAGCTTGGTCGCGAAGGTGGTGAACTCGGCGTGGATCTTCTCGTAGACGTCCTGCGAGTAGTCGACGAGGTCCATCTTGTTGACCGCCAGCACCAGGTGCGGGACCCGCAGCAACGAGAGGATCACCGCGTGGCGGCGGGACTGCTCGGTGAGGCCCTGGCGCGCGTCGACGAGCACCAGGCCGAGGTCGGCGGTGGAGGCGCCGGTGACCATGTTGCGCGTGTACTGCACGTGGCCCGGGGTGTCGGCGATGATGAACTTGCGGTTGGGCGTCGCGAAGTAGCGGTAGGCCACGTCGATGGTGATGCCCTGCTCGCGCTCGGAGCGCAGCCCGTCGGTCAGCAGCGCGAGGTCGGTGTAGTCGTAGCCCTTGGCCGCGCTGGTGGCCTCGACGGCCTCCAGCTGATCGGCGAAGATCGACTTGGAGTCGAGCAGCAGGCGACCGATCAGGGTCGACTTGCCGTCGTCGACCGAGCCGGCCGTGGCGAAGCGGAGCAGGTCCATGTTGGTCGCGGTGGTCGCGCCCTCGGTGGTCTCGGACATCAGAAGTACCCTTCCTTCTTCCGGTCCTCCATGGCAGCCTCGGAGAACCGGTCGTCACCGCGCGTCGCGCCGCGCTCGGTGAGCTTGGCGATCGAGATCTCGGCGATGATCTCGGGGATGGTCGACGCGGTGGACTCGACGCAGCCGGTGAGCGAGATGTCGCCGCAGGTGCGGAACCGGACGGTGCGCTCCTCGACGGTCTCGCCCTCGCGCAGGGGGTTGAGCGGGGTCTCGCTCATCAGCATGCCGTCGCGCTCGAAGACGCGGCGCTGGTGGGAGAAGTAGATGTCGGGGATCTCGATGCCCTCGCGGCCGATGTAGTCCCAGATGTCGAGCTCGGTCCAGTTGCTGATCGGGAAGATCCGCATGTGCTCGCCCGCGTGGATCCGCCCGTTGTAGAGGCTCCACAGCTCGGGACGCTGCATCTTCGGGTCCCACTGGCCGAACTCGTCGCGGTGGGAGTAGACGCGCTCCTTGGCGCGGGCCTTCTCCTCGTCGCGGCGCCCGCCACCGAAGGCGGCGGTGAAGCCGTTCTCCTCGATGGCGTTGAGCAGGGTGGCGGTCTGCATCCGGTTGCGCGAGGTCTTGCCGTCGTCGATCACCACGCCGTTGGCGATGGCGTCGTCGATGCTGGCGACGACGAGCTTGACGCCCAGGCGCCCGACCCAGTTGTCGCGGGTCTCGAGCACCTCGGGGAAGTCGAGCCCGGTGTCGATCTGCAGGACCGGGAACGGGATCTTGGCGGGGTAGAACGCCTTCTCGGCCAGGCGCAGCATCACGATGGAGTCCTTGCCGCCCGAGAACATCAGGACGGGCTTCTCGAACTCTGCGGCGACCTCACGGAAGATGTGGATCGACTCCGCCTCCAGCTGGTCGAGCTGGCTCAGCCGGTAGTCGGCATGCGTGGTGGTCATAAGCGGGATGGGGCCTCTCGAAGGGGACAAGCGCGCTCGGCACGGCAGCCGTCATCGTAGCCGCGTGCTCGGATCAGCACGAACACGACGAGTATGTCGATCCGGTCACCCTAGTTCGGGACGTCGGCAGGCGCGGCGCCGACCGGAGGGTGGGACGTGGCGCGGCTCAGCGACCGCGTCGCCACAGGGCGCCGCAGCAGCCCACCCCGACCAGCCAGAGGCCGATGATCGGCAGGTCGCCGGAGTTGACGCCGTTCTGCCGCGTGATGCCCAGCAGCATCTCCCCGGAGCCGGGGCCGTCGCCCTTGACGAGCAGCAGCGACAGCGCCGTGAGCACCAGCACGACGACGCCGAGCAGGACGCGGTCGGCGCGCACGGCGGCTCAGCCCCCGGCCCGGGCCGCCGGGCTCACGCGGACGGCGTGCCGGTGCGGTCGGTCTTCGAGGTGCCCTCGAGGTCGGCGACGTACGGGGCGCCGAACATCGGCAGGCCCTGGCCCTTGCGCAGGACACCCCAGACCAGCGGCACGAGCACCACCATCGCGATGCCGGTGGCGGCGATGAAGTACGGGGCGCCGTCCTTGCCGAACGGCTCCCAGCCGGCCTTGCCGAGCAGGGCGACGCCCGACATGGTCAGGACCACGACGATCGCGCGACGGATGAACGACTGCGGCACCTTCGGCGCGATCTTGCTGCCCAGGATGGTGCCGGGGATCGAGCCGACGAGCAGGGGGATGAGCAGCTCCCAGTCGAGGCCGTGGATGGCGATGTTCGAGATGGCGGCGGCGAGCACGAGCGGGACCGCCTGCACGAGGTCGGTACCGACCAGCTTCACCGCGGACAGGCCCGGGTAGAGCATGAGCAGCGCGACCATGATGACCGAGCCGGAGCCGACGCTGGTGATGCCGACGAGCAGGCCGCCGAGGGCGCCGACGAGCAGCGTCGGGACCGGCCGGATGCGGGGGTTCTCGTCGCCGACGTGGCCACCGGCGCGGAGCTGGCGCAGGTTGATGTAGAGGCGCAGCGCGTAGGTCCCCGCCGCCAGCAGCAGCGCGATCCCGATCGCGAACTTCAGCGTCTGGTCGAGGTCCTCGGGGTCGGTGAACGTCTTCAGCACGTAGGGACCGAGCAGTGCCATCGGCACCGACCCGAGGATCAGCCACTTCGCGAGCTGCAGGTTGGGCGAGCCCTCGCGCGAGTGCACGATCGCCCCTCCGGACTTGTAGACCGCCGCCGCGGTGAGGTCGGCCGCGACGACCGCGGACGCGGCCTGGTGCGGCGCGAGGAACAGCAGCGCCGGCGTCATCAGCGCACCGCCGCCCATGCCGGTGAGGCCGACGACGATGCCGACGAAGAAGCCGGCGGCGAGGATGCCGAGCGCGGTCGCGGTGAACAGGTCCATCAGATGATCCTCTCGGGGACGACGGGCTGCGGTGCGGCGACGCGCAGGTCGGCGTAGCCGGCTTCTGCGAGTGCGTCGAGGACGTCGCCCAGCGCGTCGTCGATCGTGCGACCCGTGGTGTCGACGCGGACGTCGGCGTCCTCGGGCTCCTCGTAGGGCGAGGAGATGCCGGTGAACTCGGGGATCTCGCCACGGCGGGCCTTCGCGTACAGGCCCTTGCGGTCGCGGCGCTCGCACTCCTCCAGCGGGGTCGCCACGTGCACGAGGAAGAACGCGCCACCGGCCTCGTCGACCATGTCGCGCACCTGGGCGCGGGTCTCGGCGAACGGCGCGATGGGGCTCACCACGACGACCCCGCCGTGGCGGCTGATCTCGGCCGCGACCCAGCCGATCCGGCGGATGTTGGTCTCACGGTCGGCCCTGGAGAACGTCAGGCCGGCCGACAGGTTCCGGCGCACGACGTCGCCGTCGAGGCTGGTGACGGTGCGGAGGCCCTGCTCGAGCAGCCGGTCCACCAGCGCGCGGGCCAGGGTCGACTTGCCGCTGCCGGACAGGCCGGTGAAGAACAGCACCAGGCCCTGGCGGTCCGGCGCCGGCTGGTCGGCCTCGAGGATGTCGTCCAGGGAGGCCAGGGGCTCGCCGGCCTCGACGAGCCCGACGACACGGTCCCCGCCCGGGCCGCCGGCGTAGGCCGCGGTCACCTGGACGCCGAGGTCGTGGTCGGCCTCCGCGTCGTCGTGCGCGGCCAGGGGGACGGCGACCACGACGGCGTCCGGCAGGTCGGCCGCGACGCGCAGGGTCGCGCGCAGCAGCGCGACGGGGGAGAGGTCCGGGGTGCCGTGCCCGACCAGTGCCAGCAGGACCAGCGGGCCGAGCCCGGTCAGCTGGGCGAGCTGGTCGTCGGTGACGGGTCCGGTGACCGGCACGACCGTGCGGCCCGCGTGCTGGGCGCGCACCTCGGCCGGCGTGAGGTGGAGTCGCCGGAAGGGTCCGTGCTGCGCGGTGGTGAGCGGCTCGACGCGGCGGGCGCCGTCGGCCTCGAGGTGCACGAGCGCGAGGGGGAGACCCTCGGGGTCGACGAGCTCGACGACGGGCTCGCCGGCGAGGGCGTCCGGGAGGGTCAGGGTCAGGGGGCTGCCGGGCGTCCCGAAGGACGCGACGGGGGCGGCGCCGGACACGATCAGCTCGAGGTCGTCGAGCTCGCGCGGCGTCGGACAGTGCTGGGGGCTCGACACGGGGGAGATCATGCCAAACTCGCGTCGATAACCTGACTTCATGAGCACTGTGCAGAACGACCCCGCGGGCCGGCGGCCCGAGATCGTCGCCGAGATCGTCCGCTCCGGATTCGTGGAGGGCCACCACCACGGTTCCCTCGTGGCCCTGGACGCCGACGGCGCCGTCGCGTGGTCGGTCGGTGCGGCCGACGTGCCGGTGCTGCCGCGCTCGTGCAACAAGCCGCTCCAGGCGCTCGGGATGGTGCGGCTCGGGCTCGACCTGCCCGACGACCTGCTCGCGCTCGCCTGCGCGTCGCACTCCGGGGAGGACTTCCACCTCGACGGCGTCCGCCGGATCCTGGCCTCGGCCGGCCTCACCGAGGACGCCCTGCAGACCCCGCTCGACCACCCGCTCGACGACGTCGCCTGCGAGGCCGCGATCCGCGCCGGTCGCGAGCGCGACCGGATCTCGATGAACTGCTCCGGCAAGCACGCCGCGATGCTGGCCACCTGCGTCCTGCAGGGCTGGGACCCGGACACCTACCTCGACGTCGCCCACCCCCTCCAGGTGGCGCTCGCCGCCACCTTCGCCGACGTCACCGGTGAGCCGGTGGAGGTCGTGGCCGTCGACGGGTGCGGTGCCCCGCTGCTCTCGACCTCGCTCGTCGGGCTGGCCACCGCCTTCCGCGCGCTCGCCGTCGCCGACTCCGGCCCCGAGCGCCGCATCGCCGAGGCGATCCGGGCGTTCCCGGCCTTCGTCTCCGGCACCCGCCGCGACGAGCTCGCCCTGCTCACCGCCCTGCCCGGCGCGATCGGCAAGGCCGGCGCGGAGTCCTGCTACGCCGTCGCGCTGCCCGACGGCCGGGCCTTCGCGCTCAAGACCGACGACGGCGCGCCCCGCGTCCGGCCGGTCCTGATGGCCGCCGCGCTGCGCCGCTCCGGCATCCGGTCAGACGCCGTCGACGCCACCGGGCGGCACCCGCTGCTCGGCGGCGGGGTGCCGGTGGGGGAGATCCGCGCGGTGTTCTGAGCGCCCGCACGCGGCACCGGACGGGCGCCGGGCGGGCCTCCGGAAGGGCGGCTCCGCGGGCCGCCGGATCGCGTGTGACCAGTCCCACGCTTGCTGTGTTTGCATTTTGCTAGCAACAGCAAGCACTCTGGGGACATGGCGAAGAGCAAGGTCGGGCAGACCGTCGACAAGGTCGGACAGACCGTCGACAAGGTCGGACAGACCGTCGAGTCGCTCGGCGACTACCTCCGGGAGCAGCGGGTCGCCTCCCGCCTGTCCCTGCGGCAGCTCGCCCAGCAGGCGGGCGTCTCGAACCCCTACCTGAGCCAGATCGAGCGCGGGCTGCGCCGGCCGTCGGCCGACGTCCTGCAGCAGCTGGCCAAGGCGCTGCGGATCTCGGCCGAGCAGCTCTACCTCCGCGCCGGGATCGTCAGCCCCGGCAGCGACGTCGCCGGCACGGTCGAGATCGCCGTCCTCGGCGACCCCGGCCTGACGGAGCGGCAGAAGCAGTCGCTGCTCGACGTCTACTCCTCGTTCCTCGCGATGAACGCGACCGACGAGGCGACGAGCAGCCCGCGGACCGCGGACCACCCCGCCGGCACCGATCGCACCGCCAACCCCACCGACGACCCCACCGACCACCCCACCGACCACCCCACCGACCACCAGGAGAGCTGAACCATGGCCAAGACCAAGATCGACTTCAAGTCCCTCGAGATCCCCGCAGCCGCGCTGACCCCGATCTACGCCTACGTCGGCGCCGGCGACCTGGCCGTCACCGCCGTCAAGGAGTACGTCGCCGACGTGCAGAAGAAGCTGACCGGCTACCAGAAGGACGTCGAGACCCGCGTCGCCGACGTGCAGAAGAGCGTCACCGGCTTCGACGCGGCGAAGGCCCGCGAGTCCGCCCTCGAGCAGGCCCGGGCCCGGCGCGACAAGGTCGAGGCCCGGGTCGCCGAGCTCCAGGCCGAGGCCCCCGCGCTGCCGACGAAGGTCCAGACGGCCGTCAACGACAACGTCGCGACCCTCACCAGCACCGTGACCACCACCGTCACCACCACCTACGGCGACCTGGCCAAGAGGGGCGAGGCCGTCGTCCGCGGCACCCGGCTCCCCTCGTCGGCCAGCGTCGAGGTGAAGGTCAACTCGACCAAGCCGTCGGCCAAGACCGCGACCGCCACCAAGCCCGCCCCGCGCAAGGCCGCCAGCACGACCGCGACCAAGCCGGCCGCCCGGAAGGCCGCGACCACCACCGCGAAGCCGGCCACGGCCACGAAGGCGACCCCGGCGCGGAAGACGGCCACCACGGCGACGGCCGCCAAGCCCACCGCCACGAAGGTCCCCGCCAAGAAGGCCCCGGCCACCAAGAAGGCCCCGGTCGCCACGAAGGCCCCGGTCGCCAAGAAGGCCCCGGCCACGAAGAAGGCCACCCCGGCCAAGGCTCCGGCCAGCACCACCGCGCCCGCCACCCCGGCCGCCACCCCGGCGCCGTCCACCACGACCACGTCGGACGCGCCCTCGGCCTGAAGGGACGACGACGCGCAGCTCGCGCTGTTCTGAGCCGCCCGTCCCGGCCCGACGCCCGGAGCCCCCGCAGCCATCGGCCGCGGGGGCTCCGTGCCGCGTGGCGATAGGGTTCGCCTCACCATGAGCGTCTTCCAGATCCAGAGCACCGTCTCCCTGCTGGTGTTCTTCGTCGGGCTCAGCGTCGCGATCTTCGCCTTCATCAACTCGCTGCTGTACTCCGCCGAGTCCTACGACGCCGCCAACAAGCTGACCAAGACGGCCTGGTCGACGATCCTCGGTCTCGGCGTGGTCATCTACTTCGTGCCGGTCCCGATCCCGCTGGTCAACATCATCCTGCTGGTGGCGGCGCTGGTGTACCTCGCCGACGTCCGTCCGGCCCTCGCCGGGCTCCGCCGCCGCTGAGGAACCCCGCTCGCCCGTTCACCCCTTGAAGGGGACCCCCGACGGTGCCGCCGGGTTATTGTCGGTTACTCGGCAGTCACCTTCGACCTCGCCGCTCCATCCACGTCACGCACCCGGGGGACCCAGTGATCGGCGACCACACCACCAGGCCGTGGGGTTCCTGGACCGTCCTCGACGAGGGCGACGGCTTCAAGGTCAAGCGGATCACCGTCGCGCCGGCCCAGCGGCTGAGCTACCAGACCCACGAGCACCGCGCCGAGCACTGGACCGTCGTCGCCGGCCGCGCCACCTGCGTGATCGACGACTCGGTCCTGGTGCTGCGCTCGGGCGAGTCGGTGCGCGTCGACATCGGCCAGGCGCACCGGATCACCAACGAGGAGGACGAGGTCCTGGTCCTCATCGAGGTCCAGCTCGGCGCCTACTGCGAGGAGGACGACATCTGTCGCCTCCAGGACGACTACGGTCGCGAGGCCTCGGTCACGCAGTAGCGCTCCAGCGCCACCGCGGCGTCCTCGGGCTCGAACCCCGTGGCCCGCAGCTTGGTGAGGTCGAAGGCGCTGTGCGCCGGCCGCGGGGCCATCGCCCGACCGACGGCGTACTCGGCCGTGGTGGTCGCGGTGACGTCGCCGGGGTCGCGGCCGCTGAGCGCGAAGACCCGTCGGGCGACGTCCGCCCACGACATCGGGTCGCCGCCGTTGCTCACGTGGTAGGTGCCGAAGGCGGCTCGTGACTCGAGCAGGTGCCGCGTCGCGCGCACGAGCTCGTCGGTGAACGTGAGCCGCCCGACCTGGTCGCCCACGACGGCCGGTGAGACGCCGTCGCCGGCGAGCCGCTGCATGGTGCGCACGAAGTTGTGTCCCTCGCCGATGACCCACGAGGTCCGCAGCAGGTAGTGCCGGGCCGCGGTGCCCACCGCCAGCTCCCCGGCTGCCTTCGACTGCCCGTAGACGCCGTGCGGCGCCAGCGGCTCGTCCTCGGCGTGCTCGGCGACCGCGCCGTCGAAGACGTAGTCGGTCGAGTAGTGCACCAGCGTGAGCCGGTGCGCGTCCGCGATCCTGGCCAGCGCCGCGGGGGCGGCGGCGTTGGCGGCCCAGGCGGCGGCGCGACCCTCGGGGGTCTCGGCCGCGTCGACGGCGGTGTGGGCGGCGGCGTTCAGGACGACGTCGTGGTCGTGCCAGGGCCACGTCTCGAGGGCTCCGCCGGGACTCGTGTCGGTGACGTCGAGCTCGGCCCGGGTGACGCCGAGGGCCCCCGGGATCGCGGCCACCAGGGCCCGTCCGAGCTGGCCGCCGGCCCCGAGCACCAGCGGCCGCGGCGCGGCGACCGGCGTGACGTCGGCGAGCCGGGGGTTGTAACGGTCCTTCTCGGAGACCTCGGCCTCCTCGAGCGGGATCGGCCACGCGACGGCGGCGTCCGGGTCGGCGAGGTCGAGGGCCGGGTAGCTGGTGCCGGGGCGCCAGTGGTCGTTGACGAGGTAGCTGTAGGCGACGCCGTCCTCGAGGGTCTGGTAGCTGTTGCCGACGCCCCGCGGGACGTAGACGGCCACCGACGGGTCGAGCTCGACGGTGAACGTGGTGCCGAACGACGCCCCGGCGCGCATGTCGACCCACGCCCCGAACGCCCGGCCGGTGCTGACCGAGACGAACTTGTCCCACGGCTCGGTGTGGATGCCACGCGTCGCGCCACGGCGGGTGTTGAACGAGACGTTCTGCTGCACCGGCCCGAAGTCGGGCAGGCCGAGCGCCGTCATCTTCGCGCGCTGCCAACCCTCCTTGAACCAGCCGCGGGCATCGGCGTGCACCGGCAGCCGCACGACCAGCAGGCCCGGGATCGGGGTCCTCTCGACGGCGAGCTCAGCCATTCGTCGGCCTGGGTGCGCGGGCTGCGGTGGTCTCGACGCGCGGTCGCGACCTCGCTGTCGACCTCACGCCTGCCCCTTCGCCGCGTAGGCCGCCTCGGTGGCGTCCTTGCCGGGGCGCCACCACGACTCGTGGTCGCGGTACCACTCGATGGTGCGGGCCAGGCCGGTCGCGAAGTCGGGGAAGGACGGCGTCCAGCCGAGCTCGGCGCGCAGCTTGGAGGAGTCGATCGCGTAGCGCAGGTCGTGGCCGGCGCGGTCGGTCACGAGGTCGAAGTCGTCGGCGTCGCGGCCGAGGTGCTCGAGGATCATCCGGACCACCTCGAGGTTGTTCCGCTCGCCGTCGGCGCCGATCAGGTAGGTCTCGCCGATCCGGCCGCGCTCCAGGATCGTCCACACCGCCGAGGAGTGGTCCTCGGCGTGGATCCAGTCGCGCACGTTGGTGCCCGCGCCGTAGACCTTCGGCCGCCCGCCGTCGAGGACGTTGGTGATCTGGCGCGGGATGAACTTCTCCACGTGCTGCCAGGGGCCGTAGTTGTTCGAGCAGTTGCTGATCGTGGCCTGCACGCCGAAGCTGCGCACCCACGCGCGCACCAGGTGGTCGGAGCCGGCCTTGGCGGCGGAGTAGGGGCTGCTCGGGTTGTACGGCGTGGCCTCGGTGAACCGGGCCGGGTCGTCGAGCTCGAGGTCGCCGTAGACCTCGTCGGTCGAGATGTGGTGCAGCCGGGTGCCGTGCCTGCGCGCGGCCTCGAGGACGCAGAAGGTGCCGACCAGGTTGGTCTGGATGAACGGGCCGGGCTCGCTGAGCGAGTTGTCGTTGTGGGACTCGGCGGCGAAGTGCACGATCGCGTCGTGCTCGCCGGCGAGCCGCTCCACCAGCGGCTGGTCGGCGACGTCGCCGACGACCAGGTCGACGCGGTCCTCGGGCAGCCCGTCGAGGGACTCCCGGGACGCCGCGTAGGTCAGCTTGTCGAGCACCGTGACGGAGGCGTCGGTGCGGCCGAGGACGTGGTGGACGAAGTTGGAGCCGATGAACCCGGCCCCGCCGGTCACGAGGATGCGTTGCACGGGCCAACCCTAGAGGGGGCGGGCCGTCCCGGCTCCTAGGCCGACGCCCGTCCGCGCGTCCGACCGGGGGTGCTGCCCGGCGTCCGGCCCGGCGTCCGGCCCGGTCGCCACCAGTTCCACTCCCCGAGGAGGGTCATCGCGGCCGGCAGCAGCAGGCCGCGGACCACGGTGACGTCGAGCAGGATCGCGACGGTCATGCCGACCCCGATCTCCTTGATGGCCACGAGGCGGCCGGCGGCGAAGCCGAGGAAGACGATGGCGATGGCCAGCGCAGCCAGGGTCACGACCGGGCCGGACGCCGTGATCCCGGCGAGGACGGCGCGGTCGTTGGCCGCCCGGGTGCCGCGGGCGGGAGCGCCACGGCCACGGGCCGGGGCGTCCCAGGCTTCCTTGATCCGGGCCACCAGGAACACGTGGTAGTCCATCGAGAGCCCGAAGACGAACATGAAGAGCAGCAGCGGGGAGGTGATGTCGAGCGCGCCCCACGAGGTGAAGCCGAGCACCGAGGAGCCCCAACCCCACTGGAAGACCGCGACGACGACGCCGAGCGTGGCGGCGAGCGAGAGCAGGTTCAGCACGAGCGTCTTGGCGGCGATGACCAGCGACCCGGTGAGCCGCAGCAGGAGCAGGCCGGCGACGAGGACCACGGCGAGCACGGCGAGCGGCAGGCGTCCCGCGGTGGCCGACTTGGCGTCGACCAGCTCGGCGGCCGGCCCGCCGACCAGCACCGGGACGCCGAGGTCGAGCTCGCGCAGCTCGGTCACCAGGCGCTGGGCGGTCGCGCCCGAGGTGGGGCCGGTCGGCTCCACCGCCAGCCGGCTGGACCCGTCGCGGAGCGGGTCGCGCACGAGGACCTCGTCGACGTCGTCGCGCTCGACCAGCTGGCTCACGACGGCCAGCAGCCGGGCGTCGCCGGGCGGGGGTTCGGCGAGCACCGTGATGGGCGTGGTCCGCAGGTCGGGGTAGTCGCGCTGCACGGCCTCGTAGACCTGCCGGGGCTCGCTGTCGCCCGGCAGCGCCCGGGCGTCGGAGTTGCCGACGTCGAGGGCGAGCAGGGGACTGGCGAGGACCAGGAGGAACCCGGTGGCGCCGAGCAGCACCGGCCACGGCCGGGCCTGGGCGAGACCGGCCAGCCGGGCCAGGAGCGACCGGCCCTCGGGCCGCGGACGGCGGGTGGGGCGTCCGGAACCGGGGGCCGGCACCCGGGTGTGCCCGACCGCGATCAGGGCCGGCGCGAGGGTGAGGCCGGCCGCGGTGGCCACGACCACCGCCACCACCCCGCCGACGGCCATGCCGGTGAGGACCGGGTCGCCGAGGACGAGCAGCGCGGCGAGCGCGGAGCCGACGGTCACGCCGGAGACGAGCACGGTCCGCCCGGCCGTGGCCGTCGTCCGGCCGAGCACGGCGGCGAGGGAGTCCTTGCTCCCGGCGGCGGCCCGCTCCTCGCGGAAGCGGGCCAGCACGAGCAGGCTGTAGTCGACGGCCAGGCCGAGCCCCAGGACCGTCACCACGTTGACGGCGTACTCGCTGACCGAGGTGAGGGTGGTCAGGCCGGTCAGGCCGAGCAGCGAGACCGCGACGGCGCCGAGGGCGGTCACGACGGGCATGGCGCCGACGACCCACCCGCCGAGCGCGACCACCAGGACGACGAGCAGCACCACGAGCGCGACGCCCTCGCCGCGGGCGGCGTCCTGGATCGCCTGGTCGGCGAAGTCCTCCTCGGCGAGGAGCTCGCCGCCGACGAGCACGGAGGGGAAGGGGATGGCGCGCAGCTCCGCGGCCACCTGGGCGGCCACCTCGAGGGCCTCCTCGCGGCTGAGCGTCGCGTCGAGCTCGACCTCGACGACGGCGCCCTGCCCGTCGGCGGCGACCAGGTCGCTCGCGCCGGTCGTGTAGGGGTCGCGGATCTCCGCGACGCCGGGCAGCTCGCGCAGGGCGTAGAGGATCGTGCTGGCGGCGTCGACGAGGTTGACGGCGAGGGCGTCGGTGCCGGCGAGCACCGCCACCACCTGCTCGCCCTCGGGGTCGAGCCGGTCGAGACGCTCCTCGACCGTCGTCGACTCGACGCCGTCGCGCAGGCCGGGCTCGGTGGCCCTGTCGAAGACCGAACCGCCCAGCACGGAGCCGGCGACGACCAGCAGCGCCCAGACGCCCAGCACCACGGCGCGACGCCGGCACACCCATCGGCCCCACCGCTCCAGCACGAGCGAGACTGTAGTCCGCTTCCGACTTTTGTAGAGAACTCAGTCCTAAGTCTTCCGAGAGTCGGCAAATGTCCCCTACAGTGATCGTCGTCACGTGTATCCCGGCTCGCTCGAGCCCGGGACTTCTGGGAGGTCATCGGTGTCAAGCACCCGTCTGTTGCAACACAATCGCCCGCGCGCACTTCGCCGCGGTTCTCTCGCCACCCTCGCCGCCGGCGCCCTGACGCTGGGTCTGCTCGCGTCGCTGCCCAGCGCGCAGGCCGCGATCCCCGCCGGCAACGAGCCGGGCGTCACCCTGCGCGGCTACCAGCTCGGCGCGCCCATCTCGGAGCTCTGCACCCTCAAGGCGGCGCAGACCCCGAACGTGGACCTGCTCAAGCCCACGATCGACTGGGACGCCCCCGAGGACTTCGGCGGCCTCTCGGACAACTTCGTCGTCGAGGCGCTCGCCGACCTCGACATCACCACCGCCGGCCAGTACACCTTCCGGCTGCTGAGCGACGACGGCTCGCAGCTGTTCATCGACGGCACGAGCGTCATCGACAACGACGGCCTCCACGGCAACACGCCGAAGGACGGCACCGTCACGCTGACCACCGGCGTGAAGAAGCTGCGGATCGACTTCTTCGAGGCCGGCGGCGGCGAGCAGCTGACGCTGCAGTGGAAGAAGCCCGGCGACGCCGGCTTCACCGTCGTCCCCAACTCCGTGCTGAGCACCGAGGCCGGCGTCACGCGGGTCACCGCGCCCGGCTTCAAGCAGTGCGAGGGCCAGAGCGACTCCGCCGGCGACGGCCTCATGCTCGACGGCGTCAACCCCGCCTACGACCTGGTGAACCTCCGCCCGGACGGCTTCGAGCCCCAGGTCACCGGCCTGGAGTGGGACGGCGACGACCTCCTCGTGCTCACCTGGGGCGGCAACGGCAACGACCAGGGCAACGTCGAGCTCGGCGAGCTCTACCGGCTGGAGGGCGTCAAGGACGCCGCCAGCCCCGCCGACGTGACGCGCACCAAGATCGCCGGCGAGCTCAAGGAGCCGCAGGGCATCAAGGTCGTGGACGGCGACATCTACATCTCCGAGAAGACCGGGCTCATCAAGCTCGTCGACGGCAACGCCGACGGCGTCTTCGAGGGACGCGAGGACATCACCGCGTACCCCTTCGACGGCAACTTCCACGAGTTCGGCTTCGGCATGCTCTACGACGAGGCCAAGGACGAGTTCCACGTCAACCTCTCGGTGTCGATCAACCTCGGCGGCGCCACCACCGTGCCCCAGGGCTCGCAGGACCGCGGCACGCACATCACGATCGACCGGGAGACCGGTGAGATCGACTACGTCGCCGGCGGCCTCCGCACGCCCCACGGCATGGGCTGGGGCGCCAACGGCGAGATCTTCGTGACCGACAACCAGGGTGGGTGGCTCCCGGCCAACAAGCTCATCGAGATCAAGCCCGGCCAGTTCTACAACCACTTCACCACCGAGAAGGACGGCACGCCCGGTCGCTTCGACGACCAGCCGGTCACCAAGCCGGTCCTGTGGATGCCGCAGAACGAGATCGCCAACTCCCCGAGCACCCCGATCGTCGTCGAGGAGGGCCCGTACGCGGGCCAGATGTTCATCGGCGACGTGACCTACGGCGGCCTGCAGCGCGCCGACCTCGAGGAGGTCGGCGGGGCCAAGCAGGGTGCCCTGTTCCGCATGACCCAGGGTCTCGAGGCCGGCATCAGCCGCGTCCTCGCCGGTCCTGACGGCTCGCTGATCGTCGGCGGCCTGGGCGCCGGCGGCAACTGGGGCCAGAACGGCAAGCTGCGCTACGGCCTCCAGAAGCTCGACCTCAACAACGACGTCCCCTTCGACATGCTGTCGATGGACGTCATCGAGGGCGGCTTCGAGATCGAGTACACCAAGCCCCTCTCCGCCGCGACGCTCGCGAACCTCGACGCCGCCTACGTCGTCGACCAGTGGCGCTACCGGGCCACCGCGCAGTACGGCGGCCCGAAGCTCGACGAGGAGACCCTCACCGTCTCCGGCGCGACCGCCAGCGCCGACGGCAAGACCGTCACGGTCATGGTCGACGGCATGAAGCCCGACCGCGTCGTGCACCTGCGCTCGCCGCGCCCCTTCGCCGCCGCGTCGGGCGAGGAGCTGTGGAGCACCGAGGCCTGGTACACGCTGAACAGCTACCCGGGCTACGTCGCTCCCGAGCCCGAGGCCCCGGCCGACGGCATCTATGAGCTCGAGGACGGCGCCCTCACCGGCTCCGCCGGCATCTCGACCGAGCACGCCGGCTACACCGGCTCCGGCTTCGTCGACGGCATCCAGACCATCGGCTCCGGCACCACGGTCGAGGTCGTCGCGCCCAAGGCGGGCGCCTACGACCTGCAGCTGCGCTACGCCAACGGCCCGAACCCGCAGCCGAACCAGGCCAAGAAGATGAGCCTGTACGTCGGCGGCGTGCTGCAGACGATCACCCTGCCGCCGTTCGGCGACTGGAAGACCTGGGGCACGTTCACCGTGCGGGTGAACCTGCCCGCCGGGACCACCCGCGTCGAGATCGCCTACGAGACCGGTGACAACGGCAACGTCAACCTCGACCACCTCAAGGTGATCGACCCGACCGGCGGTCGGGTCGAGGCCGAGGACGGCACCGTCTCCGGCACCGGCAACCGCGTCCAGACCGAGCACGCCGGCTTCAGCGGCACCGGTTACGTCGGCGGCTTCGAGAACGACAACACCGCGGTGACGTTCAACGTCCCCGCCACCGCTGCCGGGCTCCACAACGTCACCGTCGGCTACGCCAACGGTCCGAACCCGCAGCCCGACCAGACCAAGCAGATGTCGGTCTACGTCAACGACACCTTCGCCAAGAAGCTGTCGCTGCCGCCGACGGGCTCCTGGAAGACCTGGGGCACCATCACCGACCAGCTCGAGCTGGCCGCCGGCGCCAACGTCATCAAGATCCAGCGCGACGCCGGTGACAACGGCAACGTCAACATCGACTACCTCGCCCTCGGCGCCCGCGAGGCGTGCGCCCCGGGTCAGGTGCCCGGTGCTGACGACGAGTTCGACGGCACCACGCTCGACACCTGCCGCTGGAGCACGATCCTCAACAAGACGGCGACCGGCGTCGCCGTCGCCGACGGCCAGCTGCGGATCAACGCCCAGGGCGGTGACCTCTCCGGTGGAGCGGTCGACGCCAAGAACATGATCCTGCAGCCGGCTCCCGCCGAGGGTCCGTGGGCCGCCACCACGCAGTTCTCGATGACCGGCGCCGACGACTACCTCCAGGGTGGTCTCGTGGCCTGGACCAGCGCCACGAACTACGCCAAGTTCGTCGCGATGGAGAAGCCGGACGGCGACTGGGTGCTTGAGCTGGGCCGCCGGATCAACGGCGACATGGTCTACACCAACGCCGACCTGCCCGACGGTGCCGCCCCGGACGACCTGCAGCTGCAGATGGTCTCGACCGGCACCGCGATCCAGGGCCGCTGGTCGGTCGACAACGGCGCGACCTGGACGTCGATGGGCTCGGGCTACCCGAGCACCGGGCTGGTCGAGCCCAAGATCGGCCTCGCCGCCTACAACGGCACCGGGAACGGCAACCAGGTCGGCGTCTTCGACTGGTTCCGCGTCACCGGCGACCCGGTCGTCACGCCCGACACCTGCACGGGCACCGAGGCCGACCCCGGCTACCGGATGCTGTTCGACGGCACCGCGGAGAGCATGGCGGACTGGCACATGGCCGGCCCCGGCCTGTTCACCCGGGAGGCCGACTGCACGCTGAAGACCAACGGTGGCCTCGGTCTGCTCTGGCACACCGAGCCGCTCGAGGGCGACTACTCGCTGCAGCTGGACTGGAAGCTCCCCAACGACGTCAACGGCGGTGTGTTCGTCGGGTTCCCGAACCCGGAGACCACCCCCCGCTACGACGGTGACGCCCCCAACCCGGCCGGTGACCCGTGGGTCGCGGTCGACAAGGGCTACGAGATCCAGATCGACGCCTCGGACGACGCGGACAGCACGACGGGAGCGGTCTACAACTTCCAGTCCGCCGATCTCGCCGCCCGCGACGCCGCGCTCAACCCGGTCCCGGAGTGGAACCACTACGAGATCAGGGTCGAGGGCAAGCGCATCCGGATCTATCTCAACGACGCGCTGGTCAACGACTTCACCAGCACCGACCCGGCTCGGATGGGTCTGCCGTCCTTCATCGGTCTGCAGAACCACGGCGGCGGCGAGAACGTGTTCTACCGGAACGTCCAGATCAAGGAGCTGGCCGACCCGGAGAACGTCGCCTCGACGACGACGGTGACTCCCACGCCGTCCGAGGTCGCGATCGGCCAGAAGGCCCAGGTTGAGGTCACCGTCGACTCCGCCGCCCAGGAGACGCCCACCGGTGACGTGGTCGTCTCGGTCGCCGGCAAGGCGATGGCGCCGATTGCGCTGGTCGACGGCAAGGCGACCGTCACGGTCGGCCCGTTCACCACGGCGGGCACGGTCGCCCTCACGGCGACCTACGCCGGCGACGTCGCGCACGAGCCGAGCGAGGCCACGGCCTCGCTCACGGTGAAGGCAGCGACGCCGCCGCCCCCGGCGGTCAAGAAGCCGAAGGTCGTCGCGGTGGGCAAGGTCATCGACGCCAACAAGGCACGGCGCCAGGCGACGATCTCGCTCCGCTGTGTCGACGCCAACTGCGCGGCCAAGGCCACGCTGAAGCTGGCCAACGGCAAGGTCCTGGGCAAGGGTTCGTTCACCATCAAGGCCGGTGCGACGAAGAAGGTCAGCGTCAAGCTCAACCAGCGGGCGCGCACCACCCTGGCCAAGTCCAAGTCGGTCCGCGCCAGCATGGTCGTCCAGTTCCCCGACGGTCGCACCCAGAAGATCTGGCTGCGCCTGACCAGGTGACCTGACGGCAGCACCGAACCGCCGGCGACCACCCCCGTGCACCACGGGTGGTCGCCGGCGGTTCCGCTTTTCCCGGTGCGCCCGGCCGTGGCTCCGCATCCGTGCCCGGGTGCGGGTGCGGGTGCGGGGACGGGGGACGGGGGACGGGTCAGATCAGGTCGCGCAGCCGGTCGGCGAGGGAGTCCTTGACGGCGTCGACGATGGCCGGCTGGAGCTGGTCGTTGAGAGCGTCCTGGCTGTCGAGGTTGCCCAGCAGCTCGCGCAGGTCGAGGTCGCCGATGGCGCGGACCAGCACGTCGTCGGTCTTCAGGGCGCCGTCGATGATCGAGTCCGGCAGGGCCCGGATGGCGGCCTCGAGGAACCCGTTGAGGTCGGCGGAGTCCAGCGCCTCGTCGACCAGCTCGGAGGCCGGCGGCAGCGTGCCGTCGTCCTCCATCCGGGCGACGGCGGCCTCCAGACCGGCACGGAGCGCGTCGACCTGGGCGTCGGTGGGGTCGCCGCCCTGGCCCAGGTCGAGGGTGAGCGCCTCGCGGCTGACGCCGAGCCGGCAGGCGGCCCCGTCGATCCCGAGCAGCACCAGTCGCTCCGTGAGTCCCTCGATCCCGTCGGACTGCGCCGTGACGTCGCGGGCCACGCAGGGGTCTGCGGTCCGCAGGGGCTCGAAGGTCCCGCCGCCGTTGGCCAGCTGGGTGCCGATCACGCCGGCCACCAGCACGAGCGCGACCGCGGGCATGCTGGCCCGGCGCGCGAGGCCGGTCACGCCGTCCTCCGCCGGCGCGGCACGGCCGCGGTGAGCAGGGCGGCGAGCGCGAGGCCGGCGCCGATGAGGAAGGAGTCGCGGAACGCGGAGGTCGCGGCGCTCTCGAGCTGGACGTCGAGCGCCCGCTCGAGGTCGGCCTTGGCGGGTCGGTCCTCGGGGGCGACGTCCAGCGACGCGAAGGCGCCGCTCAGGTCGGGGACCTGCCCCCGCTCACCCTCCAGCGCCTCACCGAGGGCCTTCGCGAGCTCGATCTTGTCCTGCGCCGGCAGCGGCGCGTCGATCACCAGCGCGACGATCGCCTCCTGCGCGGGCACCTGGGCGTCCTGCAGGTCGGCGGTGAAGACCGGCGTCAGGATCGCCAGCCCGACGACGACGCCGAGGTGGCGCGCGCCGATCGTCCACGCGGCGTGCCGGGCCCGCGGCAGGCGCATCTCCATCGCCTGTGCGGTGAGCCGGTCGACGGTCAGGCCCAGCCCGAGGCCGACGAGCGCCTGCGGGGCGACGGTCCACGCGAGGTGGGCCGAGGGCGGGATCGCCAGTCCGACCAGCCCGCCGGCGACCAGGAACGACCCGACCGCCACCTCGACCTCGGGCGAGGGACGGGTGAGCCGGGCCAGCGGACGCGCGAGCAGCGCCGCGACCGGGACGACCGACACCGTCAGCGCCGCGGTGGCGGGGGAGTGCCGCCAGCCCTCGACGAGGAGCAGGACCAGCAGGAACAGCGCGGCGGTCAGGGCCGCCGACAGCAGGGCGAGCGTCAGGTTGGGTCGGAGTGCCGGGCGGTGCCGGTCGGGTGTGTGGCTCGGCTCGGCGCGCACCGCCAGGGCTGCCGGCACCGCGAGCACCGCGAACGGCACCTGCACCACGAAGATCGCCTGCCACGAGATCGCCTGCGTGAGCAGCCCGCCCGCGAACGGCCCGGCGGCCGTGCCGACCACCCCGGCGGTCACCCAGGCCGCGACCCCGCGCCGCTCGCCGGACTCCGCCACCATCAGCTCCAGGCACCCGACCAGCGCCAGCGCGCCGCCGATCGCCTGCACGCACCGGGCGATGATCAGCACCTCGATCGAGTCGGCCACGGCGCACCACGCCGACGCCCCGGCGAAGACCGCGATCCCGACCGCGCCGTAGAGCCGGGGCTGGGCCCGCGCCAGGGCCCTCGCCGTCGGCACGACGCCGAGCCCGAGCACCAGGTTGAACGAGATCAGCACCCACGCGACCTGACCGACCGTCGCGTCCAGCTCGGCGAGGATGTCGGGCAGGGCGAGCGTGACGATGGCCGAGTCCGCCAGCACCAGGGCCACGGTCACGGCGAGCAGGGGAGCCACGGCACGACGCACGCCGACATCCTGGCAGGGCGGACCCGGCCGACCAGCACGGTGATCGCCGCCGGTCGGTCCGGAGCCCGCACCGGGGGGCCGAAACCTGAACTTGGGGGCCGGGATCCCGGCCCCCAAGTTCAGACTTCCCCGGTCGACCGGGGAAATCCCGCCCCGGTCAGCCCAGCAGGGCGAGGTCGGCGTCGACCATCCGACCGACGAGGTCGGCGAAGTCGACGGTGGGGGTCCAGCCGAGGGCGGTGCGGGCCTTGGTCGCGTCGCCGACGAGCTCGGTGGCGTCGGCGGGGCGGACGAGGGCGGGGTCGACCTCGACGAGGCGTTCCCAGTCGGTGACGCCGGCGCGGGCGAAGGCAGCGGCGACGAAGTCGCGGACCGAGTGCGCGACGCCGGTGGCCACGACGTAGTCGTCACCGTGGGGCGCGTCGCCGGCGGCGGCGAGGGCGGCGACGTAGTCGGGCGCCCAGCCCCAGTCGCGGCGGGCGTCGAGGTTGCCGAGCACGAGCGGGCCCGGGGCGCCGGCGGCGATGGCGGCGACGGCCCGGGTGATCTTGCGGGTCACGAAGCCGGTCGGACGGCGCGGCGACTCGTGGTTGTAGAGCACCAGGCTCGAGGCGTGCAGCCCCCGGCCGCGGTACACCGCGACCATCAGGTGGGCGTAGGCCTTCGCGGCGCCATAGGGGTTGATCGGCCGCACCGGCGTCGACTCGTCCTGCGGGGAGGACGGCGGCTGCCCGAAGACCTCCGCGCTCGAGGCCTGTACGAACCGGACGTCGCGGCCGGTGCGCTCCGCGACCCGGTGGGCCGACTCGAGCAGCCCGACCGCCGCGGTGCCGTTGACCAGCGCGGTGCGGTCGGGCTCCGCCCACGACTGCGCGACCGAGCTGATCGCGGCGAGGTTGAAGACCCGGTCCGGGGCGAGGTCGAGCAGCAGTGCGCGGGTGCCGTCGACGTCGGCGACGTCGCCGACGTGGGTCCGCACCCCGGCCGGGACGTCGGGCGTCGGCTCGCCCGCGAGGACCAGGGCGTGCACCTCGACGCCACGGGCGAGGAGCAGCTCGGCCAGGTAGCCGCCGTCCTGGCCACCGACGCCGGTGATGAAGGCCGTCGTCACCGGTTCACCAGCCCGACCGGGCGGCCTCGATGTCGGCGTCGACCATCATCCGGACCAGCTCGTCGAACCCGACCCGCGGCTTCCACCCGAGCACCTCGCGGGCCTTGCCGGCGTCGCCGACGAGCTGGTCGACCTCCGCGGGCCGCATGAAGCGGGGGTCGTGGCGCACGTGCCGCTCCCAGTCCTCGATCCCGACGTGCGCGAACGCCGCCTGCACGAACTCGCGCACCGAGTGGGTCTGACCGGTCGCGATCACGTAGTCGTCGCCGGCCGGCTGCTGCAGCATCAGCCACATCGCCTCGACGTAGTCGCCGGCAAAACCCCAGTCGCGCTGGGCGTCGAGGTTGCCCATCACGATCTCCTCCTGGAGCCCCAGGTGGATCCGGGCGACGGCCTGCGACACCTTGCGGGTCACGAACTCCGGTCCGCGCCGCGGCGACTCGTGGTTGAAGAGGATGCCCGACGAGGCGTGCATGCCGTAGGACTCGCGGTAGTTGAGCGTCATGTAGTGCCCGTAGACCTTCGCGACGCCGTACGGCGAGCGGGGCCACAGCAGCGTCCGCTCGTGCTGCGGGACCTCCTGCACCTTCCCGAACATCTCCGAGCTCGACGCCTGGTAGAACCGCACCCGGCTCGGGTCGTCGCCGGTGTGGAGCCGCAACGACTCCAGCAGCGTCAGCACCCCCTTGGCGGTCACGTCGGTCGTGAGCGCGGCCTGCTCCCACGAGTAGGCGACGAACGAGACGGCACCGAGGTTGTAGACCTCGTCGGGGTCGGAGTCGCGCAGCGCGCGGATCAGGCTCGACATGTCGGTGAGGTCGCCGTTGTGCAGCGTGACGGTCGGGAGCAGCTCCCGCACCAGGTCGAGCTTGGGGTTGTTCTGGCCGCGGATCAGCCCGTGGACGTCGTAGCCCTTGGCCACCAGGAGCTCGGCGAGGTACAGGCCGTCCTGGCCGGTGATCCCGGTGATGAGCGCGCTCGGCATGCGCTCATCCTGTCAGGGCGGCGGCGCCCGGTGCTCCTAGTACGCCCCGCGGGAGCCGACGACGGCGCCGAAGGTCTTCGCCAGGATCGAGAGGTCCCGGAACATCGACCAGTTGTCGACGTAGAAGAGGTCGAGGCGGACGGCCTCGCTCCACGAGAGGTCGGAGCGGCCGGAGACCTGCCACAGCCCGGTCATGCCGGGTCGCACGTTGAGCCGGCGCGAGGTGATGTCGTCGTAGGTCGCGACCTCGGTGGGCAGCGGCGGTCGCGGGCCGACCAGGCTCATCTCGCCGCGCAGGACGTTGAACAGCTGGGGCAGCTCGTCGATGGAGAACCGGCGCAGGAAGGCGCCCGGCCGGGTGATCCGCGGGTCGCCGGCCATCTTGAACAGCCCCTCGGCGTGGCCGGTCTCGGCGTGCAGGCGCGCCAGGTGCGCCTCGGCGTCGACCACCATCGTGCGCAGCTTGAGGCACGGGAACGCCCGGCCGTCGCGGCCGATCCGGACCTGGCGGAACAGCACCGGACCACCGTCGTGCGCCCGGATGCGGAGCGCCGCGACGACGAGCACGGGGGACAGGGCGAGGATCAGCGCCGCCGCCCCGAGGACGTCGAAGAGCCGCTTGCCCCACCGGACGGCGTCGATGGTGCCGGTCGGGTCGATGTGGATGAGCGGGAGACCGCCGACCGGACGCACGTGCACCCGCTCGCCGGAGACGTCGGACACGCTCGGGGCCACGATCACCTGGACGCCCTCGCGCTCGAGGTCCCAGGCCAGCCGGCGCATCTCGACCGACGACGACACGCCCCCGCTGGCGAAGAAGACGACGTCGGCACCGGAGCGCCGCACCTGCTCGACGACGTCGGTGCACAGGCCCAGCACCGGGACGCCGCACGCGGTGTCGGTGACCGAGACCGTCGGCGTCAGCGCGCCGACCACGCGGTACCCGAGGCCGGACTCACGGCCCAGGACGGTGGCGACCTCGTCGATCGAGCCGGGGAGGCCGGCGATCAGCACGCTGTGCGACAGGGCGCCGTGCCTGCGGGCCCGCTGCACCGCGCGGCGCAGCGCGAGCCGTCCGCACAGCAGGGCCGGGACGCCGAGGCCGAAGGCGAGCACGAAGAAGTCGCGCGACAGCGGGAGATCGAGCAGGAACGCGCCGATGCCGACCGCGGCCGCCGTGGCGAAGGTGGCCCGGGCGACGCGACGGAACTCGTCGGTGCCGGCGTCGAAGAGGCTGGTCGCGTAGCCCCCGGCGAGCCAGATGGCCCCCAGCCAGCCGGCGACCAGCAGCGGTCCGGCGTGGCCCATCTGCTCGGTGAGCCCGGCCCCGGCGGACAGCAGGTGCCACCGCTCGCGGCCGACCACGGCGGCCAGCGTGGCCAGGACGACGATCGCGGCGTCGAGGGTGAAGGCGGTTCCCGGGAGGTACAGCAGGGTCCGCGACGGCAGCGGGACGCGCAGGCGTGACCCGCCGCCCACCCGGTGCACCAGCAGCGACATGCGTTTCCCCCTCGCGTGCGGCGCTCGTGCTGCGAGCGCGCTGGAGGAGGCGACGACGTCGCCGTCGCCGTGCCTGTCGGACCCCGAGTGCCTGGAGCCGGTGTCGCCCCCCGCGGACAGGGACGACGCTAGGTCCGCCACCGACGACCGCCGGGTTTTTTCACGTCTTGTGGGTATGCGCGGCTCGGTCCGGTCGCCGGTGGTCGCACCGCCGCGTCGGGCATGCTGTGTCCCCACGACCCGATGACCCGCATCGCGGTCGCGGCCACGAGACGAGGAGCACCATGCGCGGCATCATCCTGGCCGGCGGCACCGGAAGCCGGCTGCACCCGATCACCCACGCGGTGAGCAAGCAGCTGATGCCGGTCTACGACAAGCCGATGATCCACTACCCGCTGTCGACGCTGATGCTCGCGGGGATCACCGACGTGCTGGTGATCACCACCCCGCACGAGGCCGAGCAGTTCGTCCGTCTCCTCGGCGACGGCTCGCGGTTCGGGATCTCGATCTCCTACGCCGTCCAGCCCTCGCCCGACGGCCTGGCCCAGGCGTTCCTCATCGGCGAGGGCCACATCGGCGGCGAGCCGGTCGGCCTGGTCCTCGGCGACAACATCTTCCACGGCGCCGGGCTCGGCACCCGGCTGCGCCGGTTCTCCGACCTCGACGGCGCGGCCGTCTTCGGCTACCGCGTCGCCGACCCCACGGCGTACGGCGTCGTGGAGTTCGACGCCGGCGGCACGGCGATCTCGCTGGAGGAGAAGCCGGCCGCCCCGCGCAGCCGCTACGCCGTCCCGGGCCTGTACTTCTACGGTGCCGACGTCGTCGAGAAGGCCAAGGGCCTGCAGCCCTCGGCGCGCGGCGAGCTCGAGATCACCGACCTCAACCGGCTCTACCTCGCGGAGGGCCGGCTGCAGGTCGAGGTGCTGCCGCGCGGGTCGGCCTGGCTCGACACCGGGACCTTCGACGACCTCAACGACGCCAGCAACTTCGTGCGCGCCGTCGAGGCCCGGCAGGGCACCAAGGTCGGCGCCCCGGAGGAGGTCGCCTGGCGGATGGGGCTGATCGACGACACCCAGCTCGCCGCCCTCGCCGAGGGCCTGCTCAAGAGCGGCTACGGGGCCTACCTGCTCGACCTCCTCCACGAGCAGCAGACCGAGCCGGGCTGATCCTCGACCGGAGCCCGAGCGCCGGTGGGCGGACCCGATGGCTGTTCGGCTGGTCGGCCTAGTCACTCGTGACTAGTCCGGAGGGCCCTGGGAGCCGATGCCCCGCAGGGGTCGCGGACGACACCCTGGGGGCAGTGCTCCCCCCCGGAAATCGGACGGACGCCATGGGGGCGTCCACCTACTCCCGCGACCGACCCCCATCGGACCGCGGGTGCTCCGGAGCGAAGGACGTGCGGGGCCGTGGCACCGACGACGTGAGGGAGGTCGTCGGCGCCGCGGCCCGAGCGCGACCCCTGCCGGGTGACGGTTAGGGTCGCGGCATGAAGGTTCTCGTGACCGGCGGTGCCGGCTACATCGGTTCGATCACCGCCAAGGCCCTCGAGGAGGCCGGCCACACGCCGATCGTCCTCGACTCGCTGCTCAGCGGTCCGCAGGCCTTCGTGCGCGACCGGATCTTCTACGAGGGCGACATCGCCGACCGGGCGCTCCTGCGCCGGATCGCCGAGGAGCACCCCGACCTGCACGCCACGATCCACATGGCCGCCCGCATCGTCGTCCCGGAGTCGGTCGAGAAGCCCTACGAGTACTACCGCGACAACGTCGCCAAGTCGCTCGAGCTCTTCGACGAGCTCGCCGCGCTCGGCCTGAACCGGGTGCTCTTCTCGTCCTCGGCGAGCCTCTACGCCACCAAGGAGGGCTTCGAGGTCACCGAGGACGACGCCCTCGCGCCCGGCTCCCCGTACGCCCGCACCAAGCGGATGATCGAGGAGGTCCTCGCCGACCTCGCGGTGGCCAGCGACCTGCGCGCGGTGGTCCTGCGCTACTTCAACCCGATCGGCTCCGACCCCGACCTCGAGTCCGGCATCTACGCCCGCGAGCCCTCGCACGTGCTCGGCCAGCTGGTGCTCGCCGCGCGGGGCCAGAAGCCGTCGTTCACGATCACGGGCACCGAGTGGCCGACCAGCGACGGCACGGGCATCCGCGACTACATCCACGTCTGGGACCTCGCCCGCGCGCACGTGCGCGCCGTGGAGCGCTTCGACGACGTCCTGGCGCAGGTCGACGCGCCGTCGACCGTCATCAACGTCGGCACCGGCGCGGGCGTGACCGTGCGCGAGCTGGTCGCCGCCTTCCAGCGGGTCTTCGGCTCCGAGGTGCCCCTGACCGAGGCCGGTCCCCGTCCCGGCGACGTCGCGGGGGCCTTCGCCGGCGTCGACCGCGCCGCCGCCCTGCTCGACTGGCGCACCGAGCTCAGCCTCGACGAGGCCATCGCCTCGGCGCTCGCCTGGGGCGAGAAGCGCCAGGAGATCCTGGGCTACGAGTGAGCCCGTCGTGCGACTGACGCACCCGGCCGCGCTGGCCCTGGCGCTGTCGCTGGCGGTCGCGGGCTGCGGCGGCGGCCCCGGCAGGTCCGGTGGCACCGCCGGCGACGCCGGTCCCGCGCCGGCGTCGCGGTCGTCGTCGGCGTCGTCCTCTCCCTCCGCCCCGCCGACGCCGTCGCCGGGCGCGGGCTCCGAGGCCCGGCCGCTGCAGGGGCGGGTGGTCGTGCTCGACCCCGGCCACCAGCTCGGCAACCGGAACTTCGCGGAGCAGGTCTCGCGCCCGGTCCCCGCCGGAGGCTTCACCAAGCCGTGCAACACCACCGGCACCGCGACCGACGCCGGCTACCCCGAGGCGACGTTCACCTGGCAGGTCTCCCGGCTCCTCGCCCGCCGGCTCGAGCGGCTCGGGGCCCGCGTCGTCGCGACGCGCACGACGAACTCCGGGCGCCGCTGGGGACCCTGCGTCGACGTCCGCGGCCGGGCGGGGAACCGCGTCGACGCCGACCTCAAGCTGAGCATCCACGCCGACGGCTCGTACGCCGCCGGCGCGCACGGGTTCCACGTGATCCGCCCGCCCGACCGGGCGCCGTGGACCGACGACATCGTCCGGCCCTCGCGGCGGCTGGCCCTCGACGTCCGGCGCTCGCTGCGCGCCGCGGGCTTCGCGCCCGCCACGTACGTGGCCGGTGGAGACGGTCTCGACGTCCGTCGCGACCTCGGCACCCTCAACCTCTCCGACGTGCCGACCGTGCTGGTCGAGCTCGGCAACATGCGCTCGCCCGTCGACGCACCCGACATGACCGGCCGCGCCGGCCGGGCCCGGTACGCCGACGCGCTCGCCGCCGCCGTCGTCCGCAACCTGCGCTGACCGGCGACCGCCCGCCCGTCGGTCTGGACGTCGGTCCGGGCGTCGTCCGCGGACGTCGGCCGAGGGGAACCGCTGGGAACCGTCGCGAGAGCTCCGCGTGGTGCGACGTGGGAGGGGGCGTGGCTACAGTCGCGGCATGCCTCTGGACCCCGGGATCGCCTCCCTGCTGCAGCTGATCGACGGCTCGCCGTACCCGCCGATGTCGGAGGGGACGCCGGACGACGCGCGGCGGGCGCTGCGGTCGATGACGGTCGACCTCGTCACGCCGGAGACCCGCGTGCCGGTCGGCAGCGTCGAGGAGACCGAGGTCGCCGGACGGCCGGCGCGGCTGTACCGGCCGGTCGACGACGGGCCGCTCCCGACGCTGGTCTACCTGCACGGCGGCGGCTTCGTGATCGGTGACCTCGACACCCACGACCAGACCTGCCGGCGGCTGTGCGCCGGCGCGGCGGTCGTGGTGCTCGCGATCGACTACCGCCTCGCACCGGAGGCGCGCTTCCCGGCGGCCGTCGACGACGCGCTGGCCGCCGTCCGGTGGGCCGACGAGCACCGCGGCGAGCTCGGCGGGGGCGAGGTCCTCGCGGTCGGCGGCGACTCCGCCGGCGGCAACCTGGCCGCCGTCGCCGCGCTCGAGCTCGGCAGCCGGGTCGACGCCCAGGTGCTCCTGTACCCGGCCACCCACATGACCGGCGACTACCCCTCGCGCACCGAGAACGCCGAGGGCTACTTCCTCGACCTGGCCACGATGGGCTGGTTCGGGGGGCACTACCTCGGTCACGATGCCGACCGGGCCGACCGGGCCGACCGGGCCGACCCCCGGCACTCGCCGCTGCTGGCCGACCTGGCCGCCGTCGACGGCGACCTCGCGCCGGCGCTCGTCGTCACCGTCGAGTACGACCCGCTGCGCGACGAGGGCGAGGCCTACGCCGCGCTCCTCGAGCGGGCCGGGGTGCCGGTCGAGACCGTCCGCTACGACGGGCTGGTGCACGGGTTCATCGACATGGGGCCGATGAGCCCCGCGGCCGCCGCCGCCCTCGACGACGTCGTCGAGCGGGTCGGGCGGCTGCTGCGCCGCTGACGCGTCAGTCGACGTCGAGCGCGTCGAGGGCTCCGAGGACGGCCACGACGTGCGGCACCTCGTGCGTGCGGTAGACGCCGGTGCCGCCGAGGTGGGCCAGGACGGTGAAGAAGCCCTCGGCGGTGCGGAACTGCTCCTCGAACAGCTCGAAGGAGTGCGGCACCGAGTGGCAGACCGGGACGCCGAGGCTGCGCAGCCGGAACGACTGCACGAGCATCCGGGCCTGGTGGCGCACGCGGGCGCGCTGGTCGCCGAGCGAGAAGCCGAAGCCGGCCCCGGGGTCGACGACGAGCGCGGTGACGCCGCGGGCGCGGGCGTCGTCGATCCGGCGGGCGAACCCGTCGAGCATGCCGGCCAGCGGGTCGGACGACGGGCCCGCCGCGGCGGGGTCGAGGTCGCGGGCGTGCGGACCGAGCACGTGGCACAGCACCACGGCGGCGCCGTGCGCGGCGGCGAGGTCGAACATGGCCGCGTCGTGGGCCGACCCGGTCAGGTTGACGATGCGGGCGCCGGCCTCGAGGCCGGCCCGGACCGCCGCCGGCTCGTAGCTCTCGATCGAGACCAGTACGCCCTCGGCGGCGAGCTCGCGGATGAGCGGCGTGAGTCGCGCGGCCTGCTCGGCGGCGTCCACCCGCACCGACGTCGCGTCGCTGGACTCGGCGCCGAGGTCGACGAAGTCGGCGCCCTGGGCCACCAGCACGCGGGCGCGGCGCAGCGCGGACTCGGACGACGTCACGACGCTCTCGCGGTAGGTGGAGTCGCGCGAGAGGTTGACGACCCCCATCACGGCCGGGCGGACGTCGGTGTCGAAGCTGCGCCCGGCGACCTCCAGCGGCGCGATCGGCCGGTCGAGGGCGGCGAGGTCGTCGGCGTGCTCGGCGGCCAGCCGGGCGAGGTCGGCGAGCCGGATCACCGGCCGCCGCCGGGAGCCAGGTAGCGGTTCATCAGGAAGCCCTCGGCGTGGATCACGTGGGCCAGGTCGAAGTGGCGCACCGCGTCCTGGGCGCCACCCGCGCGCTCGGTGAGGCCGGCGAAGACGGGGGAGACGGTGATGTCGGCCTCGTCGAGCCGGCCCTCGGCGACGAACCGCTCGAGCAGGCTCGGACCGCCCTCGCAGACGATGCGCCGCAGGCCGCGTGCGACGAGGGTGTCGACGACGAACGACGGCGTCACCCGCTCCTCGGGGGCGACCACCAGGTCGCAGTGCTGGGATGCCGTGTCGCGCGCGGACGTAGGGGCGCCGGAGCCGGTGAGCACGACCGGCCGCTGGGTCGAGCCCGTGAACAGCTCGGACTCCCACGGGAGGTCGAGGGAGCCGCTGACGATCGCGATGACCGGGGCGGCGGCCTGGCCGGCGGCGGTGCGTCGCCCGACGTCGGCCGGCTTGGCCCGCATCGCGCCGTAGCCCTCGGCGCGGATGGTGCCGGCGCCGACCACGACGGCGTCCGCGAAGCGCCGGACGGCGTCGAAGACGGCCTTGTCGACGCTGGAGGAGATCGAGTCGCTGGTGCCGTCGGGCCCGGCTGCGGCGCCATCGAGGGTGGTCACCATCATCGCCCGCACCCAGGGGCCCTCCTCGGGCCACGGGTAGGCCGCGGCCACCGCGTCGTCGTCGAGGTCACCCGAGGTCGGGCCGAGGATCATCTGCACCCCGTGGAATCTAGTGGCACCTCCTCGCGGCCCGACCCACCCTCCGGAGATCTCCTGCGCGAGGCACTGGCCGCTGCCGGCGCCCGCGCCTAGGGTGCAGGGAGTCCGGGCACACCTGCCCGGCTGGGAGGAGCCCACCACCACATGCGTCCGTCACGTCTCGCGGCTGCCACTGCCCTCGTCCTCGCTGCGGCGATGGTCCCCGCAGTGTCAGGATCGTCGTCCGCCGCCCCACCACCCGACCCCGCCTTCCGCCCGCTCGACGGCTTCCGGCCGACCGGCGACAAGGTCCGGGTCGAGCCGAAGCAGTACTCCGCCGTCCGGGTCGACCTGGCCCGGGTCCGCGCCGAGCTCGCCGACGCCCCGGCCGAGGGCGACGGCGGCAGCCTCGTCTTCGCCCTGCCCACGCCGACCGGCGGCACCGAGAAGTTCTCGGTCCAGCGCACCCAGGTGCTCGCGCCCCGTCTCGCCGCGGCCCACCCCGAGATCGCCACCTACTCCGGGCGCTCGGTCAGCCGGCCCGACCACACGGTCGCGCTCGACGTGACCCCGATGGGCCTGCACGCCGCCGTCCGCGGTCCCCAGGGCACGGGCACCTGGTACGTCGACCCCGCCTACGACCGGCGCGGCACCACCCAGCACCTCGCCTTCTTCGGCGAGGACACCACCAGCCCCGAGGAGCAGTTCGCCGAGCGGGAGGCCCCCGAGATTCGGCGCGCCGCGATCCGCAAGGGTGGCAACGCCTCCGGCCGTGCCGGCGCCGTGGTCGTGGAGAAGCGCTACCGGCTCGCGCTGACCTCCGACCCCTCCTACGCCGCCTACTTCGGCACCGACAACGTGCTCGCCGAGAAGGCCACGCTGATCAACCGGGTCAACCAGATCTACCGGCAGGACCTCGCGATCACGCTGCAGCTGATCAACGAGACCGACGACCTCAACTTCGACACCACCGAGAAGGCCACCGGCGCCAACGGGCCGTGCGGCGCGGAGCCCTGCTTCCGCACCGTCATCTACCCCGACGACGCCCCCGCCGACCAGTACGGCGACCTCGACTTCTGCAGCGGCGAGACCCTGGCCCGCAACCGACTCGTGCTCGGCCAGGTCGTCGGCGCCAGCAACTACGACGTCGGCCACATCGCGCTCGGCGTGAACGGCGGCGGCGTGGCCTACCTCGGCGTCGTCGGCGCCGACTACAAGGGCGGCGGCTGTACCGGCCTGCCGGAGCCCAAGGGCGACTTCTTCGCGATCGACTACGTCGCGCACGAGATCGGGCACCAGTTCGCCGGCAACCACACCTTCAACGGCGTCTACCGCAGCTGCTCGGGCGGCAACCGCAACGACACCACCTCGGTCGAGCCCGGCTCGGGCTCCTCGGTCATGGCCTACGCCGGCATCTGCCGCCAGGACAACCTCCAGGACCACACCGACCCGTACTTCTCGGCCCGCACCCTCGACGAGGTCAACGCCTACACCGGCGCCGGCCTGCCCGACACCGTCGAGGTGCAGACGGTCTCGCTGCGCGGCTTCGGAGCCCCCGGCTCCACGGTCACCCTCGGCTTCGACGGCGACACCGTCGAGGTCGACGCGACCGACGACCGCGCCGCGATCGAGGCCAAGATGGCCACCCTCACCGGCCAGGACGTCACCGTCGCCGCCTGGGGTTACGACCCCTACGGCAGCTTCACCGACTACCCGGCCCCGCTCACCGAGGTGACCCCCACGGGGTTCCAGGTGATCTTCGCGCCGACCGCCGCGCCCGACGCGCCCGGTCCGCACGCCGACGTCGAGTCGATCACGGTCGTCGG
This sequence comes from Nocardioides sp. S-1144, assembly GCF_005954645.2. Taxonomy (NCBI): domain Bacteria; kingdom Bacillati; phylum Actinomycetota; class Actinomycetes; order Propionibacteriales; family Nocardioidaceae; genus Nocardioides; species Nocardioides dongxiaopingii. Next base: position 3,729,001 of record NZ_CP040695.2, on the reverse strand, counting down.
CGGTAGCGCCGGCGTCTCCGGGTTCGTGGGCGAGACCGCCAAGGGCGGCGCCGCCGACAACGGCGGCTCGGCGTCGCTGACCACGAGCGACCGCGCACCGGAGGTCACCTCGGTCACGGTCGTCCGCAAGGTGCCGACCCGCACGCCGTTCATCCTCACCGGCAGGGCCAAGGACGCCGACGGCGACCCGCTCACCTACCTGTGGGAGCAGACCGACGACGCCCGGGGACGCGACGGCACCGCGCTGCCGTCGAACCAGAAGGTCTTCGGACCCCTCTTCCGGGTCTTCGGCACCGCTGCCGACGTCAGCGACGCCGACTCGCTCGAGTCGCCCTCGCCCGGGATCAACCTGGCCACGGGCGCCCCGTCGCGCTCCTTCCCGGACCTGGCGCAGGTGCTGTCGGGCAACACCAACGCCCGCACCGGTCGCTGCCCGGTGGCGCCGCCGCCGCCGCCGGACGACGGCCCGAACGTGCCGCTCGACCCGGCGCTGGTGGAGTGCTACTCGGAGTTCCTGCCCACGGCCGCCTACCAGGGCACCCCGGGCAAGCAGAAGGGCGCGATGCACTTCCGGGTCACCGTGCGTGACGGCCGCGGCGGCGTTGCCTACCGCAACGTGGTGGTGAAGGTCGCCAAGAAGGCCGGCCCGTTCCTCGTGACCTCGCAGGCCAAGACGTCCTACGTCGCCAAGAAGGGCTCGACCATCCCCGTGCGGTGGAAGGTCAACGGCACCCGCAAGCTCACCAAGAAGGTGACGATCTACCTGTCGACCAACGGCGGGAAGACCTGGTCGCGCACCCTGGCGCGGGCCACGGCCAACGACGGCAAGCAGGTCGTCCAGCTGCCGCGGGGTGTGAAGTCCACGAAGGCACGGATCGTCGTGACCTCGCTCAAGGGCGGCTTCTACGCCGTCAGCAAGGCGGACTTCAAGATCCGCTGACCCACGCACCGGCCGAGGCCGGAGCACGCACGACACCAGCGGCGCCGGGAACATCCCGGCGCCGCTGGTGGTTCGCCCCCACGATGCCCACCGACCACTCCCGAGACGACTCCCGCCGCGTCTCGCTGCTCCTCGGCCTCCTCTTCGGCCTGGCCGGGATGGGGTCGTCCTCGGCGGCCATCGCGCTCCCGCTGATCGGCAGCGACCTCGACGTCAGCGCCGGGACCGCCACCTGGACCATCAGCCTCTACACCCTGATGCTCGCGGTGACCACCGCCGTCTACGGCCGGTTCTCCGACCTGGTGGGAATCCGGATCCCGTTGCTGGTCGGCGTCAGCCTGATGACGACCGGCGCCGTCCTGGCCGCCGCCGCCCCGACGTTCGAGACGCTCGTCCTGGCCCGGATGCTGCAGGGCGCCGGGGCCGCCGCGGTGCCGACGCTCGGGGTCGCCGTCCTCAACGGGCGGTACTCCGGAGCCGTGCGCGGGCTGGCCCTCGGCCGGCTCGCCGGGATGGCAGCCGCGATCAGCTGCCTGGGCCCGCTGCTCGGCGGCGTGCTCGAGGAGGCGCTCGGGTGGCGTGCGGTGATGGCGCTGCCGGTGCTCGGGCTCCTGGTGCTGCCGGTGCTGTGGCCGGCGCTCACGCGCGAGGGCAGCGGGGCGCGGCTCGACCTGCTCGGTGCGCTGCTGGTCGCGTTCACCGCCGCCGGCGTCGTCCTGGTCGTGCAGTCCCCGTCGACCGGCTTCGTCGTCCTGGCCGCCGGGGTGCTGCTGCTCGTCCTCGGCACGCCGGCCACCATCGCCCGGGTGCGGCGGCGACCGCACGGGTTCCTGCCGATGTCGGTGGTCCGCAACGGCACCGTCGTCCGCAGCGCGGTGGCCGCCGCCGCGGTGCCGGCGTCCTGGTTCGCGCTGCTCGTCGCGGTGCCCGGCGTCCTCGTGGCGCACGGCTGGGAGCCGTGGCAGGTGGGACTGCTGCTCGTGCCCAGCGCGGCCCTGGCCCTGGTGGTGCCGCGGGTCGCCGGACCGCTCATCACCTCGGCCGGTCCGACCCGGGCGATCGCGGTCGCCGGCGGCGTGGCCACCGTCGCCCTGGTGATCGCCTCGGTCGGCGCCACCACCGTCTCGGCGCCGTTGCTCGGCGTCGGGGTCCTGCTCGTCACCGTGGCTTTCGGCCTCGGGCAGCCCGCGATGACCGCCGCGGTCGCCGACGCCGTCGACGCCGACGTGCGCGGGGTCGCGCTCGGCGTGGCCACCCTGGTCTTCCTGGTCGGCGGGAGCGTCGGCTCGGCCGTCGTGGGCGGGCTGGGCGAGCCGATCGGCGTCGGCTGGAGCCTCGCCGTGCTCGCCGCGCTGCCGCTGCTCGGCCTGGCCACCATCACCGCCGAGCTGCGCCGCCCCGCCGTCCTCGACTGAGCCGGGCGAGGGGCCGGGCGAGGGTCCGGGCGACGCGGTGCCGGGTGGCACAGTGGCGCCATGAGGACGCAGCACGAGACCGGTCGCCGGTCGCCGCTCGCGGTCGCGGTCCTGGGGTCGGTCGGCTTCGTCGCGCTGCTGTGGCTGGTCGAGGTCGTCGACGCCCTCGCCGACCACCGCCTCGACCGGTACGGCGTCCGGCCGCGCTCCGACGAGGGCCTGGTCGGGATCCTCCTCTCGCCCCGCTGCTGCACGGCGGCTGGCTGCACCTCGAGGCCAACACGCTGCCCGTGCTGGTCCTGCTCTTCCTGGTGCTGGCGACCGGCGTGGCTCGCGGGCTCCAGGCGACCGCGGTCATCTGGGTGGTCGGCGGGCTCGGGGTGTGGCTGGTGGCGCCGTCCGGCACGGTGCACCTCGGGGCGTCCGTGCTGATCTTCGGCTGGCTGGTCCACCTGGTGCTGCTGCGCGGCGTGTTCAGCCGTCGGGCGCGCGAGATCCTGCTCGGGGTGGTGCTGCTCGTCGTCTACGGCAGCGTGCTGGTCGGCGTGCTGCCCGGTGAGCCGGGCGTCTCCTGGCAGGGCCACCTCTTCGGGGCGCTGGGCGGCGCCCTCGCGGCGTTCCTGCTGGCCGAGCGCGAGCGCGCCGACGTCTGACCGCGGCACCGCCGACCCGGTCGGGACCACCCGGTCTCCCGGGGCGCCGTTCAGCCGGTGGCGATGGTGGCGTGCTCGTCGCGGAGCTGGCGCTTGAGGATCTTCCCGCTGGGATTCTTCGGCAGCGCGTCGGCCACGACGACGTACTTCGGGGCCTTGTAGCCGGCCAGCACCGACCGGGCGTGGGCCAGCACGGAGTCGGGGGTGAGGTCGGCGCCGTCCTTGGCGACGACGACCGCCGTCACCGCCTCCACCCAGCGCGGGTGGCTGACGCCGAAGACGGCGACCTCGGCGACGCCGGGCATCGTGTAGATCGCCTCCTCGACCTCGCGGCTCGCGACGTTCTCGCCGCCGGTCTTGATCATGTCCTTCTTGCGGTCGACCACGTAGAGCCGGCCGTCGTCGTCGAGGTAGCCGAGGTCGCCGGAGTGGAACCAGCCGTGCTGGAACGCCTCGGCCGTCCGGGCGGGGTCCTCGTGGTAGCCGAGCGTCGCGTGCGGGGAGCGGTGCACGATCTCGCCGACCTCGTGCGGGGCGAGCGGGTCGACCGAGGAGCCGTCGGCCGCGACGATCCGGGTCTCGACGTTGAGGGCGGCCCGGCCGGCGGAGCCGGCGTGGGTGAGCTGCTCGTCGGGGCCGAGGATGGTGGCCAGTGGCGACATCTCGGTCTGGCCGTAGAAGTTCCACAGGTCGACGTCGGGGAGGCGCTCGCGCATCTCCTTGAGCACCTCCACCGGCATCGGGGAGGCGCCGTAGTAGCCCTTGCGCAGCGAGGACAGGTCGGCGGTGTCGAAGTCGGGGGAGCGCAGCAGGCCGATCCACACCGTGGGCGGCGCGAAGTACTTGGTGACCCGGTGCTCGGCGATGGCGGCCAGCACGGCGGCCGGGTCGGGCCCGGGGAGGATCACCGAGGTCGCGCCGAGGTAGACGTCGACGCCGAGGAAGCAGTCGAGCTGGGCGCAGTGGTAGAGCGGCAGCGTGTGCAGCTCGACGTCGTCGGCGCTCATCGACCCGTCGACCACGCACGAGACGTACTGCCACATCAGGGCCCGGCTGCTCAGCAGGGCGCCCTTGGGGCGGGACTCGGTGCCGGAGGTGAACATCATCCGCACCGGATCGTCGTCGGCCACCGGCACGTGCGGCGGGACGCCGTCGCGCTCGACCCAGTCCTGGACGTCGACCCAGCCCTCGGGCACCGGGCCGCCGGCGACCCGGACGACGGCGCGGACCGGGACGGGCCGACCGAGCGCGGTGAGCGCCCGGCCCGCGACGTCGAGGAGCCCGTCCTCGACGACGAACGCCGAGGCACCGCTGTGGTCGAGGATGTAGGCGATCTCGTCGCCGCCGAGCATGAAGTTGATCGGCACCAGGACGACGCCGACCCGTGCCGCGGCGAAGTCGAGCACCGCGAACTGCCAGCAGTTGTGGCTCAGCAGCGCCAGCCGGTCACCCTTGGCCAGACCGGCGTCGGCGATCGCGGCGGCGACCCGGTCGACGGTCGCGTCGAGCTCGGCGAAGCTCAGGCGGGTCGACCCGTCGACGATGGCGGTCTTGTCGGGGAAGCGGGCGGCGCTGCGCCGGGGCAGGTCGCCCAGCGTGTGCTGGCGGGCGTGCGAGATCTCCGGGTCCATGCACCGAACCTACGGCGTGGACCCGGAGACCGGGAGGTGGGTCAGCGCCCGCCCTTGCGCACGCGCGAGGCGGTCTTGGCGCGCTCGTTCTGGTCGAGGACGACCTTGCGGATGCGCACCATGTCGGGCGTGACCTCGACGCACTCGTCGTCGCGGCAGAACTCGAGGCACTGCTCGAGCGAGAGCTTGCGCGGCGGGATGAGCTTCTCGAAGTTGTCGGAGGTGGCGGACCGGATGTTGGTCTGCTGCTTCTCCTTGGTGATGTTGACGTCCATGTCGTCGGCGCGGGAGTTCTCGCCGACGATCATGCCCTCGTAGACCTCGGTGGTGGGCTCGACGAACATCGTGCCCCGCTCCTGCAGGTTCGTCATGGCGTAGGCCGTCGCCGCGCCCTTGCGGTCGGCGACCAGCGAGCCGTTGGTGCGCGAGCGGATCTCCCCGGCCCACGGCTCGTAGCCCTCGGAGATGCCGTGCGCGATGCCGGTGCCGCGGGTGTCGGTGAGGAACTCGGTGCGGAACCCGATCAGGCCGCGGGCGGGGACCATGAACTCCATGCGGACCCAGCCGGTGCCGTGGTTGGTCATCTGCTCCATGCGGCCCTTGCGGCTCGCGAGCAGCTCGGTGATCGTGCCGAGGTACTCCTCGGGCGCGTCGATGGTCAGGCGCTCGTACGGCTCGTGGACCTTGCCGTCGACCTCCTTGGTGACCACCTGCGGCTTGCCGACGGTGAGCTCGAAGCCCTCGCGGCGCATCTGCTCGACCAGGATGGCCAGCGCCAGCTCGCCGCGGCCCTGGACCTCCCAGGCGTCGGGTCGCTCGGTCGGCAGGACCCGCAGCGACACGTTGCCGACGAGCTCGACGTCGAGGCGGTCCTTGACGAGGCGGGCGGTGACCTTGCCGCCCTTGGTGCGGCCGACCAGCGGGGAGGTGTTGGTGCCGATCGTCATCGAGATGGCCGGCTCGTCGACGTGGATGAGCGGGAGCGCGACCGGGTTCTCCGGGTCGGCGAGGGTCTCGCCGATGGTGATCTCCGGGATGCCGGCGATGGCGACGATGTCGCCGGGGCCGGCGGACTCGCCGGGCTTGCGCTCGAGGCCCTCGGTGACGAGGAGCTCGGTGATCTTGACGTTCTTGACCTCGCCGTCGCGGCGCATCCAGGCGACCTGCTGACCCTTGCGCAGGTGGCCCTCGTGGATGCGGACGAGCGCGAGCCGGCCGAGGAACGGCGAGGCGTCGAGGTTGGTGACGTGGGCCTGGAGCGGCGCGCCCTCGGTGTAGGTCGGGGCGGGGATCGTCTCGAGGATGGTCTTGAAGAGCGGCTCGAGGTCGCTGCCCTCGGGCATCGTGCCGTCCTCGGGGGCGGTGAGGCTGGCGATGCCGGCGCGGCCCGAGGCGTAGACCACCGGGAAGTCGAGCGCGTCCTGGCTGTGGCTCTCGTCGAGGAGGTCCATGAAGAGCTCGTAGGTCTCGTCGACGACCTCGGCGATGCGCGCGTCTCCGCGGTCGGTCTTGTTGACGACCAGGATCACCGGCATGTCGGCGTTGAGGGCCTTGCGCAGCACGAAGCGGGTCTGGGGGAGCGGGCCCTCGGAGGCGTCGACGAGCAGGACGATGCCGTCGACCATGGACAGGCCGCGCTCGACCTCGCCGCCGAAGTCGGCGTGGCCGGGGGTGTCGATGATGTTGATGACCATCGGCATCCCGCCACCGGCGGGGCCCTCGTAGTGCACCGCGGTGTTCTTCGCGAGGATCGTGATGCCCTTCTCGCGCTCGAGGTCGCCGGAGTCCATGACCCGCTCGGCGACCGACTCGGCCTGGTGGGCGGTGAACGCGCCGGCCTGGCGCAGCATGGCGTCGACGAGGGTGGTCTTGCCGTGGTCGACGTGCGCCACGATGGCGACGTTGCGCAGGTCGGAGCGAGTGGTGGTCCGGTCGGACATGCGAAAGCCTCGGTCTGTTCTCAGGAGTAAGGGGGACGTCGGCCGACGTCGCCGGGCGCGAGTGCGCCGTGCCGAGTCTAGTGAGGGGGGCCGCGCTGGCCCGCATCGGCGGCGGGAGACAACCTTTCGCCGGCCCGTGCGTCTCACCGGACATGACCACCACCACCCCCGGGCGTGCCCGCCCCGTCCGTGTCCTGCGACCCTTCGTGCTGGCCCTCGTCGGGGCGGTCGTCGCCGCTCTGCTCGCCACCCTGCTCGGCGCCCCCGGCGCCGCGCGCGCCGCCGTCGCGCCGGCCACGGGGCAGGGGGTGAGCGGCGCCGACCTCCCCACCACCGGCCAGGTGGCGCGGATCTTCCCGTTCCTCGCCGGCGGCAGCCGGGCCCTCGACGTCGGCGGGTCCCTCGACCTGTACGACGAGACCTGTGTCGGGCTGACCGACGGCTTCCCGGCCCGGTCGGTCCGGCGCGCCGCCTACCTCGACGCCGACGGCGACGTGCCGTACTTCGAGGGCCGCCAGGACCCGACGTTCGTCGTCTACGAGTTCGGCTCGCCGCGCCGCGCCCGCGCCGGCTTCCAGGCCCTGGTCGACTACGCGACCCGCTGCGAGGGCACCGCCTCCGCGCTCGACACGACCAGGACGCTGACCCCCGTCGCCGTGCCGGCCCTCGGCGAGCGCCGGCTGGCGTTCCGGACCGCGACGCGGTACCTCCGCTCGAGCGTCGCCCGCAACCTCGAGGTCTACGTCCTCCGGGGCCGTCGCATCGAGCGGTCCTGGATCCAGCGCGACACCGGCGGGACCAGCCGCCGGGACGCCGTCCGGATGGCCCGGCTGCTGGGTCGGACTGCGGCGTAGCCCTTTCGTGGTCCGGTCGTGCTCCGGCGGGTCAGGCCAGGGCGCGGTCGAGCGCGGCGTTGACGTGCAGCGTGGTGCACGGGAACAGCGGCAGCTCGGCGTCGGCCTGCTTCACGAGCAGCTCGAGCTCGGTGCAGCCGAGCACGAGGCCGCCGGCGCCGGCGTCCCAGAGCTGGTCGACGAGCGCGACGACTGTGCGTCGTGAGCTGTCGAGCACCCGGCCGTGCACGAGCTCCTCGTAGATGATCCGGTTGACCTCGGCGTGCTGAGCGGGGTCGGGCACGTGGACCGTCAGCCCGTGCGAGGCCATCCGCTCGACGAAGAAGTCGCGCGACATCGCGAACGTGGTGCCGACGAAGCCGACGGCGTCCAGGCCGCGGGCCACGCAGGCCTCGGCGACGACGTCGGCCAGGTGCAGCACCGGGACGGAGACGGCCGCCGCGACCTGGTCGGCGACCATGTGGAACGTCGTGGTGCACAGGACCAGGAAGTCGGCGCCGGCCGCCTCGACCGAGCGGGCCGCCGCCACCAGGATCGACGCGACGTCGTCCCAGCGCTCCTGCTCCTGCAGGGCGGTGACCTCGGCGAAGTCGACCGAGGCCAGCACCGTGCGCGCCGAGGAGAGCCCGCCGCGGCGCTGCTGGACGCCGGTGTTCAGCATCTGGTAGTACACGGCGCTGGACTCCCAGCTCATGCCGCCGATCAGTCCGATGGTCTGCACGGGGGTCAGTGTGCCCTGTGGACCTTGAACTGGGAGGCCTGGGCCCGCGGGCGCAGGACGAGCTCGTCGATGTTCACGTGGCGCGGGCGGGTGACCATCCAGGTGATCGCGTCGGCGACGTCCTCGGCGACGAGGGGCTCGGCGACGCCCGCGTAGACCGCCGCCGCCTTCTCCGCGTCGCCGTCGAACCGGGTCAGGGCGAACTCGTCGGTGCGCACCATGCCCGGGGCGACCTCGGTGACCCGCACCGGCTGGTCCCACAGCTCGAGGCGCAGCGTCTCGGTCACGACCTGGGTGCCGTGCTTGGCGACGGTGTAGCCGCCCCCGCCCTCGTAGGCGATCCGGCCCGCGGTCGAGCCGACGTTGCAGATGATCCCGGCGCCGTCGTCGGCGGCGAGCAGGGCGGGCAGGAGCGCGCGGGTCACCTGCACCAGCCCGATGACGTTCACCTCGTACATCCGGCGCCAGTCGTCCGGGTCGGACTCGGCCACCGTCGCGGCGCCGAACGCGCCCCCGGCGTTGTTGACCAGGACGTCGAGCCGCTCGCCGACCACCTCGGCGAGGGCGGTGACCGAGGCGGGGTCGGTGACGTCGCACGTCACGGCGGTGCCGCCGATCTCCGCGGCGAGCGCGGTGACCCGCTCGGTGCGCCGGGCGGCGCAGAAGACGTGGAAGCCGGTGGCGGCCAGCGAGCGGGCGGTCGCGGCGCCGATCCCGCTGCTGGCTCCGGTGACGACGGCGTGACGGGTCATGGCACGATCATCCACGCCCTGGCCGGTCGGGAAGTCGCCAGGGCCGGGGAGGGGAGCAGGCGTGCGAGGACGGGAGCTGGCCACGTGGGGCGCCGCCCTGCTGGGCGGGATCGTGCTGGTCGCGCACCTGTTCGTCGCCGACCAGCGCTTCGGCTGGGTCGGGTGGGGCCTGGTCGCCGTCGCCGTCGCCCTCGCCGGTGCGGCCGTCGCGCGCCCTCCGCTGCTGGCCCTGGTGGGCGCCGTGGGCGCCGTCGCGCTCGGCTGGGCGGTGCTCGAGGTCGGCCAGGAGCTGGCCTCCGAGCGGCAGCTGGGCGCGGTCGTCGGCGGACTGGCCACCGCCTCGGTCGCCATCGCCGTGCTCCGCTCGTCCGGGCCGGACGGGGCCTAGGTGGTCGAGGAGGCGAGCCGGGCCGACGGTCGCGGGAATGCCGGGCCGTACCCGGGTGTTGACCCCCTCGTGGCGGACGTGAGGCGACTGGCGATGATCAGCCTGCACACCTCCCCGCTCGACCAGCCCGGCACCGGCGACGCCGGCGGCATGAACGTCTACGTCGTCGAGCTGGCCCGCCGCCTGGCCCGCCGCGGCGTCGAGGTCGACGTCTTCACCCGCGCCACCAGCTCGACGCTCGAGCCCGTCGTCCCGCTCGCGGACGGCGTCCTGGTGCGCCACATCGCCGCCGGCCCCTTCGAGGGCCTCACCAAGCACGAGCTGCCCGGGCAGCTCTGCGTCTTCGCCCGCGAGGTGCTGCGCACCGAGGCCGCGCACCCGGTCGGCCACTACGACGCCGTCCACTCGCACTACTGGCTCTCCGGCCAGGTGGGGGCGCTCGCGCGCGACCGCTGGGGCGTGCCGCTGGTGCACAGCATGCACACGATGGCGAAGGTCAAGAACGGTGCGCTCGCCGCCGGTGACACCCCCGAGCCCGCCGCCCGGCTCATCGGGGAGGAGCAGGTCGTCGAGGCCGCCGACGTGCTGGTGGCCAACACCGCCCTCGAGGCCCAGCAGCTGGTCAACCTCTACGACGCCGACCCGTCGCGGGTCGACGTCGTCCACCCCGGCGTCGACCTCGACCTGTTCCGTCCGGAGCCGCTCGCCCCGGCGCGGGCCGCGCTCGGCCTGGCCGCCGACGCCGTCGTCCTGCTGTTCGCCGGGCGCATCCAGCCCCTCAAGGCACCCGACGTCCTGCTGCGCGCCGTCGCGGTGCTGCTCGCCCGCGACCCGGGTCTCCGCTCGCGCCTGGTGGTGCCGATCGTCGGCGGCCCGTCCGGCAGCGGGCTCGACCGGCCCTCCGCGCTGGCCGCGCTCGCCGTCGAGCTGGGCGTCGAGGACGTCGTCCGGTTCGTCCCGCCGGTGACCCAGCGCGAGCTCGCCCGGTGGTACGCCGCCGCGACGCTCGTCGCGGTGCCCTCGCACAACGAGTCCTTCGGCCTGGTGGCCGTCGAGGCACAGGCCTGCGGCACCCCGGTGGTGGCCGCGGCCGTCGGCGGCCTGACCACCGTCGTCCGCGACGGCGGCAGCGGGCTGCTCGTCCCCTCCCACGACGCCGACGCGTGGGCGACCGCGCTCGGCCGGGTCGTCGACGACCCCGCGCTGCGCGACCGGCTCGCGGTCGGGGCCCTCGCCCAGGCGCAGGAGTTCTCGTGGGAGGCGACCGCCGACCAGACGCTCGGGGTGTACCGCAGGGCCCGCACCCTCATGCGAGAGTCGGTGGGGTGAGCGACCCCACCACCGGCACCGACGTCGACCCCGCCGAGCTGGACGCGGAGGCCGCCGACCCGGAGCTGGTCGCCGTCGTGCGTGCCTACCTGGCCGAGAACGACCTCGACCACGAGGAGCCGGGCGGCCGGGGCGCCGGCGTGTTCTCGTTCGCGCTGCCGGGCGAGAAGAAGCTGCAGACGCCCGTGCGGCTCGACCTCGGGCCGCACGCCCTCGGGGTGCACGCCTTCGTGTGCCGGGCCCCCGACGAGAACCACGAGAACGTCTACCGGTGGCTGCTGCAGAAGAACCTGCGCACCTACGGCGTCGCCTTCGCCGTCGACCGGCTCGGCGACATCTACCTCGACGCGCGCCTGCCGCTCGCCACCGTCACCGCCGACGGGCTCGACCGGCTGCTGGGGTCGGTGCTCGCCACCGCCGACGAGTCGTTCAACACCCTGCTCGAGCTCGGCTTCGCGACGTCGATCCGCAAGGAGTGGGCGTGGCGCCGGCTGCGCGGGGAGTCGACGAGGAACCTCGAGGCCTTCCGCGGCTGGCTGGAGGACGAGGAGAACGACGAGGCCTGAGGCCCGTCCGGGCGCTCCGGAGGCGTCAGGCGGTGCGGCCCGGGGCGTGGGTCGCCGGCAGGAACTCCGCCGCGGGCACCGGGCGTCCCAGGTGGTAGCCCTGCCCGACGGTGCAGCCCATCGCCTGCAGGTGCGCGCACTCGAGGGCGGACTCGATGCCCTCCGCCACGACCGTGACCCCGAGCGTCGTGACCAGCCCGATCACCGCGCGGGTGCGCTGGAAGGCAAGGACGTCGTCGCCGGTGCCGGAGATCAGCGACCGGTCGACCTTGACGGTGTCGATCGGGAGGCGGTGCAGGTGGGCGATCGAGGAGTACCCGGTGCCGAAGTCGTCGACGCCGAGGCCGACGCCGAGCTCGCGCAGGCCGAGCAGCGTGGCGTGGACCGCCGGCTCGTCGTTGAGCATCGCGGTCTCGGTGATCTCGAGGAGCAGGTTGGCGGCGGGGACGCCGGCACGGGCCAGCGCGGCCTCGACGCGGTCGACGTAGGACGGCTCGCCCAGCTCGATCGGGGAGACGTTGACGTGCATCCGGAAGCCGGGGTCCAGCCGGTCCAGCCAGACGGCCGTCTGCGCGAGGGCGCGCTCCAGCACGAATCCACCGAGCGGGACGATCAGCCCGGTGCGCTCGGCGGCCTCCACGGCGAGCATCGGTGAGATCGCCCCTCGCAGGGGGTGGGTCCACCGCAGGAGCGCCTCGGCGCCGACCAGGCTGCCGTCACGGAGGTCCTGGACGGGCTGGTAGTGCAGCTGCAGCTGGTCGGGGTCCTGGGTGAGGGCGACCGCGAGGTCGCGGACCCGGCTCAGCTCGTCGGCGACGTTGTAGGTCGAGACGCCCCCGTGCCAGCGGGTCGCGCCGGGCGCCTCGCGGCCGGCGGCGACGACGGCGGAGCGCACGTCGCGGATGACCGACCAGATCCGGTCGTCGACGTCGCACTCGGCCGCGCCCACGGTCAGCACCGGCCAGACCTGGTCGCCGCCGAGGTCGACGAGGCCGCGGACCTCGGCGAGGAGGTTCTCGACCTCGGCCCGCCCCGTCCCGCGGCGGACCACCGCGGCGGCGAGGAACCCGCCCAGCGGTGAGGAGCGCAGGAGCCGGACCCGGACCTCGGCGTGCTGCATCGCCCGACGGGTGACCTCCGAGGTCACCACCTCGAGGGCCTGGGCGCCGTGCACGTCGGCGATCTCGGCGGCGTTGGTCACCGAGGCGGCGAGCAGGACGAGGGTGTGGCGGTGGTCGCTGTGACCGGCGCGGAGCTCGGCGATCGCGGTGACCAGCGAGGTCGTCGTCGGGAGGGTGGCTCCGTGCTGGTCGAGCCCGAGGGCGGTCGCGGGAGGCGGCATCTCAGGCCCCGATCTCGGCGTGGCCGACGGACCAGGACGCGCCGGTGTCGCGGATGACCCCGACGAGCGCGTCGACCGCCACCCGGCGGCCGAGCACGGCGGCGGCGCCGAGCTGCCGGGCCTCGGTGACCTCGTCCTCGTCGATGTCGCCACCCTCGTCGCCGACCAGGATCACCGGCGTGCGGCGCAGGCTCAGGTGGCTGCGCACGGTGCGCAGGACGTCGAGCCCGCTGCCCCCGGCGAGGTGGAGGTCGCTGACCACCACGGCCGGCATCAGGTGCCGGTCGCGGTCCTCGTAGGGCGCGTGACCCAGGACGTAGGCGCGCGCCTCGACGGCGTCGGCCAGGGCGACCACGGGGTTGGTGAGCCGCCCACGGGCGAACGCGTCGCGCGTCGCACGCAGTCGGACGTCGTCATGACCGACGACGAGGACCGGGGGGTGCATCGAACCTCCTGTGGGGGGCGCGCACCGATCGCACGGGGGGAGTGCGGGGAGCAGGGGGAGTGCGGCCAGGGTGAGTCTGGCGGACCGCACGCGTCCTTGCCCAGTTTTTCCAACAACTTGTGGCACAGGTCTGGACCGCACGACGACGCGCGACGCCTGGGGCGGGAGGTGTCGGTGGGACGCGCACCAGGCGCCGCCCGGCTCAGCTGAGGCCGATCGTCGTCAGGTAGGCCTGGCTCAGGGGCACGCCAACGAAGAGGCCCAGGGCGGCCCCGGCGAGCATGAACGGACCGTGCGGGACGGCGGCGCGGCGTCCGATCCGGCCGGTCGCGCGCAGCGGCACCAGCACCACGGCACCGAGCACGAAGCCCGCGAAGAGCCCGACGACGGCGGCCGGCCAGCCGACGAGGCCGAGGACCAGGCCGAGGACGGGCGCGAGGGCGACGTCGCCGAGGCCCATCGCCCGGCCGCCCGACCCGTAGTGCAGCAGCGCGTACAGGCCGGTCCAGCACGCGACCGAGACGGCGACGGCGGTCCAGTCGATCGCGCTGCCGGTCGCCGCACCGGCGACCACCACCAGCACGACCAGGATCGTCGCGACGCGGGTGATCGCGAACGGCAGCCGCTGGTGCTCCAGGTCGATGAGGGCCAGCCCGATGCCGGCGCCGACGACGACGAGCGCGGCGACCAGGACGACCGGGTCGTCGAAGCGCCAGGCCGTGACGGCGAAGGCGGCGCCCGTGCCGGCCTCGACCAGGGGGTAGCGCGCCGGGATGCGCACGGAGCAGTCGCGGCAGCGCCCGCGCAGCAGCAGCCAGGAGACCACCGGCACGTTGTCGCGGTGACGCACCTCGTGGGAGCAGCCGGGGCACGCCGACGGCGGGCTCACCACCGAGAGGCCGGCCGGGACGCGGTGCACGACGACGTTGAGGAACGAGCCGACCAGGAGCCCGAGCACGCCGGCCAGGGCGATCACCAGGCCCGGCGGCACGAGGGCGGCGTCGGTCACGACGCCCGCCCGGCGAGCGCGGTGTCGAACCGGTCCCGCTCGTGCGTCTCGAGGATGTCGCGCACCCGCACCTCGACGTCGGTGGGCGGCTCGACCGTCACGGTGTGGGCCAGCAGGTCGCAGCGCAGGCCCACGGAGACGCCACGGTGGTCCCCGGCCAGCGCCGCGGACCCGACCAGCACGCTCTCGAGCGCGCGCACGACGTGGTCGGGCAGGACATCGGCCGACACGTCGCCGCGCGGCTCGGCGGGCTGGCCGGCCGCGACGGGTCCGGAGAGGTGCGCGACGTCGGCGAGCAGCGCCGACAGCGCGAACGACGGCCCCACCAGCGCGGAGGCCGCGGCCCGGGCCCGCACGAGGGTGGAGGCCGGGTCGTCGGGGTCGATCCGGCCGAGGGCGGCACACAGCTCGTCGCCGCGGCCGGCGAGCAGGGGGGCCAGCACCCGGACGTCGGCGGCCCACTGGGCCAGCACCGCCTCGCGGAGCCGGCCGGTGCGCGCCAGCGAGCGCGACAGCTCGGCGTAGGCCCGGGCGGTGCGGTCGGCCGGCGGCGGGGTCGGCAGGTCGGGGAGCGGCCCGAGCAGCGGCCCGGACAGCGCGTCCGGCGCCACGTCCACCGTCTGGTCCGCGGTCACGTCCGGTGTCGCGTCCGCGAGGGCGGGCTCGGGTGCGGCCGACTCGGACGACTCCGACGACTCCGACGACTCCGCCGACTTCTCCGGCTCGGCCGGTGCAACCGGCTCAGCGGTCGGCGTCGTGGCCGCCTGCCCCGCGGCGCTGCGGGTGTTGACCTCGTGCAGGGCGGCGGTCAGCGTCTCCACCTGGAGCCGCAGCAACCGCACCTCCTCGGTGTCGCGCGCGCTGCCCGGGGTCCCCGTCGCGTCGTCCGACCGGCGGCGCCGGAGCACGAGCAGCGCGAGGAGCGCGACGAGCAGGAGCGGGAGGAGGAGGAGCAGGGGAGGCATGGCGCCCTCCGGTTTCGGGTGGGGTCGGGCGGAACAGGTGGGGTCACCCGTCTCATCGGCCGCCCCGCCCGCCGACTTGAGGTCAGCCGGGCACCGGTTCGGCCTGCCGGGCGCGGCACCACCGCACCACCTCGTCGACCGCGACCGGCTGGCTGACCGCGAAGCCCTGGACGACCTCGCAGCCGAGCTCGTGCAGCAGCGCGAACGACGACGGGTCCTCCGCGCCCTCGGCGACGACCCGGATGCCCAGCCCGCGGGCCGCGCTCGCGAGGGCCCGCACCAGGCGGGCGGTGCGCCGGCGTCCGGCCGTCGCCTCCGCGCCGCCGTCCTCGGCGATCGCGGCCACGATCGAGGGGTCGACCTTGACCTCGCGGACGGCGGGGTTGCTCCACAGCACGGTCAGCGAGGAGCGCGCGGTCCCGAAGCCGCGGATGCTGATGCCGAAGCCGCGGCGGCTCAGCTCCTCGAAGGTCGCGGTCGTCTCGGGGGACGTCCGGGTGAGCGGCTCGGTGATCTCCAGGACGACGTCCTCGGGCGAGGCCCCGTGCGCGTGGACGCGGGAGGTCAGGTCGTCGACCAGCCCGGTGCCGAGGATGTGGCGCGGGGTGACGTTGATCGACAGCCGGGCGCCGGGGGCGTGCTCCTGCAGCCGCGGCAGGTCGCCCAGGGCCCGGTCGAGCACGGCGGCGCCCAGCGGGGCCATCAGCCCGGAGCGCTCCGCGAGCGGGATGAAGTGCCGCGGCGGCAGCAGCCCGAGCTCCGGGTGGTCCCAGCGGGCCAGTGCCTCGAACCCGACGACGTCACCGGTCTCGAGGTCGACCTGCGGCTGGTAGTGCAGCACGAGCTGCGCGGCGGCGCGGCCGGCGCGGAGGTCGTCGAGCA
Organism: Nocardioides sp. S-1144; assembly: GCF_005954645.2. NCBI lineage: Bacteria > Bacillati > Actinomycetota > Actinomycetes > Propionibacteriales > Nocardioidaceae > Nocardioides > Nocardioides dongxiaopingii. The sequence continues at coordinate 3,713,169 of NZ_CP040695.2, read as the reverse complement.
GCCGCCGGGTCACGCCGGTCGAGCGCAGCGCCTCGGGGGTGCTCGCGCGCCACTGGCCGGTGCCGGCGGCCTTCGCGGCGTACATGGCCTGGTCAGCGGCGCGCAGCAGCTCCTCGACGGTGCCGCCGTCCTCGTCGTGGACGGCGATGCCCACCGAGACGCCGACACCCAGCCGCAGCTCGTCGACCTCCAGCGGCTGGCCGACCGCCGCGATCAGCGCCGCCGCGAGCCCGGCGGCGTCGTCGCGGTGCCGCAGCGGCGCGGTGACGACGGCGAACTCGTCGCCACCGAGCCGGACCACGAGGTCCTCCGGGCCGACGGTGCGACGCAGCCGCGCGCCGACGGCGGCAAGGACGGCGTCGCCGACGTGGTGCCCGGCGGAGTCGTTGAGGACCTTGAAGTCGTCCAGGTCCAGCACCAGCACCGCGGCCGGCCCGTGACCGCCGGCCTGCCCGAGCAGCTGCGGACCGCGCCGGAGCAGCTCCTCGCGCACGGCCAGGCCGGTGAGCCGGTCGACGGACCGGTCGAGCCGGTCGTCGTCGGTCGTGGTGCGTGCGAATCCCCCGTGGACGCCCGCGCTCACGACGCCGGTGGCGGGTCGAGGGGCGGGGCCACGAACGTCCGGCCCACCACGGTGAGGCTCAGGGTGTCCGCCCCGGTGCCGCCGGTCCCGGCGTCGTCGGTCTCGGCGTCGAGGGTCACCGAGCCGACGAGGAAGGCCCGCGGCATCTTCTCGAGCTTGGCGAGCAGGGTGGTGAGCTCGGTGTAGGTGCCCTCGGCGCCGATGGTCACGGCCTGGACCGCGATGTCGCTGATCCCGACGTCGTCGCCGGCGCCCTCCGTGCCCCCGGTGGCGCCCGCGGTGGCGCCCGCGGCGGCGTTCGGGTCGACGTCGAGCCGCTGTGGGACCGACGGGCTCAGCACCGTGATGTCGTCGAGGTCGATCCCGGCGTCGGTCGCAGCACCGGCCACCTGGGCGAAGAAGCCCGGCTGGTCGGCGGTGGCCGGCCACATCTCGTCGAGCAGCCGGGCCTGGGCGTCGGTCTCGGGCAGCTCCGCGGCCTGGCGGCGCAGCTGCGCGAGCTGGACCCCCATCCCGTGGGCCCGGTCCTGCGCCTCGAGCCGGGCGTCGCCGGTCTCGGTGATCGCGCCGGTGGCGGGACCGATCAGGGCGAGCCAGCCGAGGCCGACGAGCAGCGCGATGCCGACGACCCCCAGCAGTCGGGTGGCCGGCACGGTCGTGACGTTCATCGGCCCTGGTCCTCGGTGTCGGTGGTGGTGGTGTCGTTCCCGGTGTCGCTGGTGTCGCCGGTGTCGTCCTCGGAGTCGTCGAGGTCGGCGTAGCGGTTCGTGTAGGTCGCCTCCGACGCGGCACTCGAGCCGCCGAACTCGACGCCGTCCGCCCCGGACTCGCCGGACTCGTCGTTGGTGCTCGTCGTGGTGGTGATGAACGGCTCGACGAGGATGTCCTGCGCGGCGAGGGCCTGCACGAGCTCGCTGACGTCGGCCCGCGAGGCCGCGGTCCCGGAGAGCTCGACGCACCCGACGACCACCAGCGAGCCGAACGGGTCCGGCCCGGGACACAGCGCACCCTCGGCCGGCCCCTGCGCCTGGGCGCCGTCGAGCAGCGGCTCGGGCGGGAGCGTGACGACGATCGAGGTGTAGGCGGCCCCCTCGGGCAGGGCCTCGTCGAGGGCCCGCACCACCTTCGAGATCGCGATCTCGTGGGCCATCGTGTCCTCGACGTCGCCGGTGCGCACGGCCACGTTGCCGACGTAGGTGCGGACGTCGGCCAGCTCGGTGATCTGCTGCTGCAGCCCGGACGCGGCCTGCTCGTCGGCGCGCAGGTCGGTCTCGGCGTTGGCCAGCGTCATGCGGAGCAGGCCCCAGGTCGCGGCGATCACGACGAGCACGACCGCGGCGGCCGCGAGGAACCGGTGCCGCAGGCTGCGGACCTTCATCTCCTCGAAGACCCAGGGTGAGAGCAGGTTGACCGAGGCCGAGACCGACTGGGCGCGACGGCGTCCGCGCAGGGGCTTCGAGGTCCCCTTCTCGCCCCGCCCGGCCCCGACGGGACCGCCGGCCTTGTCCGCCTTGCCGGCCTTGCCCGCCTTGCCGGCGGTGGTCCGGCGGCCGAGGCCGCGCCGCTTCTCCGGCGTCGGCTCCGGGCTCCGGGTCAGGGTCGGCGCGCTCATGCCGGGACCCCCAGGCAGAGACCGTAGGAGACGGCCAGGTCGGCGTCGTGGTCGAGACCGGTGGCGTTGCGGCCACGGCCGGTCGCCGGCGCCGGCAGCGCGTGGGCGGGCAGCCCGGTGGTCGCCGCGACGAGCTCGGTGAAGCCGGGGTTGGCGGCGCCGAGGCCGGTGAGCACGATGCGGTCCGGCGGGTGCTCCACGTCGGCCGCGGCGTAGAACCGCAGCGTGTCGCGGATCTCGTGGGCGAGCCGCTCGGCGGCCGCGCGGACCACGGAGGAGACCGGGTCGGGCGCGTCGAGGCTCGCCGCGCGCTTGCGCTGCTCGGCGACCGAGGCGTCCTCGCCGGTGGCGTCGACCAGCGCGCGGGTCAGGGTGGCGCCCCCGACGCCGGGGATCACCCGCACGAACCGGGGCAGGCCGCGGGTGTGCACGGCGACCGAGATCTTCTCCGCGCCGACGTCGACGACCGCCTCGGTGCCCGCGTCGGGGGAGGTGTGGCGGGCCGCGGCCCGGACCAGCGCGAGGGGGGCGAGGTCGGCCGCGACCGGGCGCAGCCCGGCGGCCTGGACGCTGCGCACGACGTCGTCCACCCCGTCGCGGGCGGTCGCCACCAGCAGCACCCGCACGAGGCGCTTGCCGTCGCGCTCGGTCTCGCCGAGGAGGACGTGGTCGATGTTGGCCTCGTCGACCGGCACCGGCAGCAGGTCGGCCACGAGGTAGCGCATCGCCTTGCGCAGGTCCTGGGCCGGCATCCAGTCGAGCTCGACGGGGCGCACCAGCACCGAGCCGCTCCCGACGCCGAGCCGCACCTGCTTGGAGGAGAACCGCTGCTCGTGCCAGAGCCGTCGCACGGCCCTGGCCACCTCGACGTGGTCGCGCAGCTGGCCGCCCTCGACGGCACCCGGCGGCAGGTCGACCCGGCCGGCCCGGCGCACCCGGGCGGACCGGCCGCGCCCGGAGATCTCGACGGCGCGGACCGCGGACGTGCCGATGTCGAGTCCGACGACGGTGGATGCCATGGGTGGTTCTCCCGGGCGGTGAGGAGGGATGGGGGCGAGCACCTGGTGCATCGGCCCCGGACCTCCTCCACTTGAGGGCGCGCGGGGGGTCAAGTCCGGCCGCTCGCGGGCCGATGAGACACCTGAACGAAGGGAGTCCCCCATGCCCGAACCGATCGCCGCCGTCCCCCACGAGCCCGACCACCACGTCGTCGACCCGCGTGCCCGCGAGTTCCTGCACAGCCTGTTCGAGCTGGTCGTGAGCCGCGAGGCGAGCGACCTGCACCTGCGTCCGGGCGCCGTCGCCAAGATCCGGGTCGACGGGGCGCTCGAGGACGCCACCACCGCGCCGCTCGACGCGAGCCTCGTCTCGGCGATGGTGGCGGCCTCCATGTCGGCCGCCACCCGACGGGAGTTCCTGCAGGACTACGAGGCGGACTTCGCCGTCGTGGTCGACGGCGTCGGCCGCTTCCGCGCCAACGCCTTCCGCACCCGCGGCGACGACGGCATCATCCTGCGCCGGGTCCGCGACTCGCCGATCCCGCTGGCCGAGCTGAACATGCCGGCGTCGGTGCACGAGCTGGCCCGCAAGCAGCGGGGCCTGGTGCTGGTGACGGGGCCGACCGGGTCGGGCAAGTCGACGACGCTGGCCGGCATGGTCGACCTGATCAACCGCGAACGGGCCTGCCACATCCTCGCCCTCGAGGACCCGATCGAGTTCATGCACGCCGACCGGGTCGCCACCGTCACCCAGCGCGAGCTCGGCAGCGACACCCGCAGCTGGCCGAACGCGCTGCGGGCCGCGATGCGGCAGGACCCCGACGTCATCCTGATCGGCGAGCTGCGCGACAAGGACACCGTGCACGCCGCGATGACCGCCGCCGAGACCGGCCACCTGGTGCTCGGCTCGATGCACACCAACGACGCCCGCGAGACGGTGCACCGGCTGATCGAGTTCTTCCCGGCCGAGGAGCAGCAGCGCGTGCGCGCCGTCCTCGCCGGGTCGCTCGAGGGCGTCGTGTGCCAGCGCCTGGTCCCGCGGATCGACGGCGGCCGCGTCTGCGTGATGGAGGTCGCGGTGCGCGACGGTCGTTTCTCCGAGGCGATCGCCGACCCCGAGAAGACGCAGGCGATCCCGAGCATCCTCGCCTCCGGTGAGTACTCCGGCATGCAGACCTTCGACCAGCACCTCTTCACCCTCGTGACCACCGGCGTCCTCGACGAGGAGACCGCCCGGACGACGGCGTCCAAGCCGCACGACCTCGCCGTGATGCTGCGCCGCGCCGGCTGGAACCCGGTCGCGGTCTGACCCACCGGCCCCTCGACCGAGCCACCATGGGGGAGGCTCGGCCCGAGGGGCCGCGTGCCGGGCGAGCGAGGTCGACCCCGACCGGCGGCGTTCCCCGGCGCCGCCCGCCGCCGGTCGCCTATCGTGACCGCCGTGAGCGACGACCTTCCCCCGAGCGGACAGCGCCGCACCATCACCGCCGCCGCGGCCTCGCCGCACCTGGCCCGGGTGAGCCTGCCCGAGCTGCGCGCCTACCGCGAGAAGCTGCGCGCGGAGGAGGAGCGGATCTCCTACTGGCGCCGCCTGATCCACGCCCGCGTCGACCTGCTCCACGCCGGTGCGCTCGCCGACTCCCCGGTGCTGGACGTCGACGCGCTCGGCCGGGTGCTCGGCGACACCGGGCGGGGGCAGGTGCGCGCGGTGCTGCACCGGGTGCGCGCGGCCGACCCGCTCCCGGACCTGCCCGACCTCGAGGGCGTGTGGACGACGCCGTCCGACGAGGCCGGCACCGCCGAGGCGCTCGAGCGGCTCGGCAGCGCCGAGCAGACGCTGACGAGCTACCGGCGCGGCCTGCACGAGCGCATCGACGAGGCCACCGCCGAGCTGATCGTGCGCTACCGACAGGACCCGACACGGGCGCTGGAGATCCTCTCCCCGTAACCCGCGCCCTGGCGCTCAAGTCGCCGTCGCCGGCTGCCGAGACTCACTCTGCGTGGCCGGGTTCCCCCCCACCCGGCCACGCGGACCTCTTCTGCGGACCAGGAACGGAGACCGACGTGCTGACGACCATCGGGGACACCATCGAGGCGCTGCTGGCGGCCGGGCTCGTCACGGCGGACGACGTCGCGCTGGCGTCGGCGTCCGTGGCGCCGGGCCAGTCGGTGGTGGAGGTGCTGGTCGACCGCGGCGTCGTCGACCGGGCCTCCCTGATGCGCATGGCGGCCGAGACCGCCGGGCTCGAGTACGTCGACCTGACCGACCTCCCGATCGACGCCACGGCGGCGTCGCTGCTGCCCGGGGACTTCGCACGCCGCTCGTCGGTCATCCCCTTCGCGCGGCGCGACGGCGCGCTGCACGTCGCCGTCCCGCTCCGGGCGCTGAACGACCTCGACCTCAAGGACGACATCGCGCGCCTGACGCGGCACCGCGTCGTGTTCGCGCTGGCCGGGCGCGCCGAGATCGACGCCCAGATCAACCGCAGCTACCGGGCCGAGGGCGAGCTCGCGACGCTCGGCTCCGACCTCGACGTCGGCGAGGAGCCGGAGGAGCTCGACAACTTCACCGAGGTCACCGAGGACGCGCCCGTCGTCCGGTTCGTGAACCTGCTCATCAGCCAGGCGATCAGCGACCGGGCCTCCGACGTCCACCTCGAGCCGACCGAGCGTGAGCTCCGGGTGCGCTACCGCGTCGACGGCGTCCTCACCGACGCCCACCGGGCGCCCCGCTCGATCGTCAACGGCGTCATCAGCCGGATCAAGATCATGGCCGACATGAACATCGCCGAGCGGCGGATCCCGCAGGACGGCCGGCTCACCGTCACCCACGGCACCCGGACGATGGACCTCCGCGTCGCGACCCTGCCGACGGTGTGGGGCGAGAAGATCGTGATGCGGGTGCTCGACAACTCCAACACCCGGCTCAGCCTCGACGACCTCGGCTTCAGCGAGCACAACTACCAGCGGTTCAAGGCCTCCTACAGCAAGCCCTACGGGATGATCCTGGTGACCGGGCCGACCGGGTCGGGCAAGTCGACGACGCTCTACGCGACGCTGAACATCCTCAACCAGCCGCACGTCAACGTGATCACGGTCGAGGACCCCGTGGAGTACCGGCTGGCGGGGATCAACCAGGTGCAGACCAACCCGAAGGCCGGGCTGACCTTCGCCTCGGCGCTGCGCAGCATCCTGCGCTCGGACCCCGACATCGTGCTGATCGGCGAGATCCGCGACCACGAGACCGCCAACATCGCCGTCGAGGCCGCGCTCACCGGTCACCTCGTGCTCTCGACGCTGCACACCAACGACGCCCCGAGCGCGTTGACCCGGCTGGTGGAGATGGGGATCGAGCCGTTCCTGGTGAGCTCCTCGCTGGACTGCATCGTGGCCCAGCGGCTGTGCCGGGCGCTGTGCAAGCGCTGCGCCGTCGAGTACGAGCCCGACCCGGCCGAGCTGGCCTCGGTGGGGCTGGTGCTCCCGCCCGGCGTCACCACGCTGCACCGCCCCGCCGGCTGCTCGTCGTGCGGAGGCACCGGCTACCGCGGCCGGATGGCGCTGCACGAGGTGATGCCGGTGACCGAGGAGATCGAACGCATGACCGTCCGTCGGGCCTCGACGGAGGAGATCGGGCGTCAGGCCCGCACGGAGGGGATGACCACGTTGCGCGAGGACGGATGCCTCAAGGTCCTGCAGGGCCGGACCACCATCGAGGAGGTGCTCCGTGTCGTGGGGTGAGCCGCACGGCGGCGCCCCGGGCGCCGTCGCGCCGGTCGACCTCGACCAGCTGCTCGCCCACGCCGCCCGCGCCGGCGCCTCCGACCTGCACCTGACGGTCGGCGCGCCGCCGACGATGCGGATCCGCGGCTCGATGGTGCCGGTGCCCGACCAGCAGCCGCTGGAGTCGCGCCAGCTCCGGGAGAGCATCTACGCCATCCTCACCGAGGCCCAGCGCAAGGTGCTCGAGGAGGAGCGCGAGCTCGACTTCGCGCACTCCGCGCACGGCGTGGGCCGGTTCCGCGTGAACGTCTTCTGGCAGCGCGACTCCGTCGGGGCGGTCCTGCGGATGATCCCGTGGGAGATCAAGCGGCTCGAGGACCTCGGGATGCCGCCGGTGCTCGGCACGATGGCCAACCTCAAGCGCGGCCTGGTGCTGGTCACCGGTCCGACCGGGTCCGGCAAGTCGACCACGCTGGCCGCGATCATCGACCAGGTCAACCGCACCCGGCGCGGTCACATCATGACCATCGAGGACCCGATCGAGTTCCTCCACCAGCACCACGGCTGCCTGGTCAACCAGCGCGAGGTCGGGGTGGACACCCACGACTTCCGCAGTGCGCTCAAGCACGTGCTGCGCCAGGACCCGGACGTCATCCTGGTCGGCGAGCTGCGCGACCTCGACACCATCTCGGTCGCGATCAGCGCCGCCGAGACCGGCCACCTGGTCTTCGCCACCCTGCACACCCAGAGCGCCCAGGACACCGTCTCCCGCGTCGTCGACGTCTTCCCGGCCAACCAGCAGCAGCAGGTCCGCACCCAGCTCGCCGCGACCCTGCAGGCCGTCGTGTGCCAGAGCCTGGTGCCGTCGGTCGACGGCCGCGGGCGGGTGCCGGCGGTCGAGGTGATGATGTGCACCGAGGGCATCCGGGCGATGATCCGCGACGACAAGCTGCAGCAGATCCCCGGCGCCCTCCAGGCCGGCGGACGCCAGGGCATGCAGACCCTCAACGCCCACCTCGCCGAGCACGTGAAGTCCGGCCGGATCAGCCAGGACACCGGCCTGGAGTACTGCTCCAACATCGGCGACTTCATCACCCTGCTCGGCGGTGGCAGCCGGGCCGCGACCGAGGCCGCCTCCCTCGCGGCGACGCAGTCGCCGTCCAGCTTCGGGACCAGCCGCCCCGACCCGTCCGACCCGTGGCGGGTCGCCTCGACGCCCGGGGTCGGCACGTGAGCGTCGGCCAGTACGACTACAAGGTCCGCGACGCCGACGGTCGCTTCCGCGAGGGCCGGGTCAAGGCGGAGACGCAGAGCGCCGTCGCCGAGAAGCTGATGGCGATGGGCTACATCCCGCTCGAGGTCAAGGAGGCCGGGACCGGGCTCCAGAAGGAGCTCAGCCTCGGCCGCAAGCGCGTGAAGATGAAGGACCTCGCGGTCTTCGCCCGCCAGCTGGCCACCATGATCGACGCCGGTCTCACGCTGCTCCGGGCCCTCTCGATCCTGGCCGAGCAGGTGGAGAACCCCTCGTTGCGCGAGGTCCTCTCGAAGGTCAAGACCGACGTCGAGGGCGGGCACAGCCTGTCCAGCGCGTTCGCCAACGACGAGCACCACACCTTCCCGCCGTTCATGATCAGCATGACGAAGGCCGGCGAGGCCGGCGGCTTCCTCGACGTCGCGATGCGCGAGCTGGCCGACTCGTTCGAGGCCGAGGTGAAGCTGCGCTCGAAGATCAAGGCCGCGATGACCTACCCGGTCGTCGTGTTCGTGATGGCGATCCTGATGTGCCTCGGCATGCTGCTGTTCATCGTGCCGATCTTCGAGGGCATGTTCGAGGACCTCGGCGGCACCCTCCCGCTGCCGACCCGGTTCCTGGTCTTCCTGTCCGGGCTGATGGGCTACATCGTCCCCGCGCTGGTCGTCTCCGGCGTCGGCTTCACGCTGTGGTGGCGCAAGCACGGCACCAGCCCGAAGGTGCGCAACGTCGTCGACCCCCTGAAGCTCAAGCTGCCGGTGTTCGGCAGCCTGTTCCGGAAGATCGCGCTGACCCGGTTCGCGCGCAACCTCTCGACCCTCCTGGCCGCCGGCGTCCCGATCCTCTCCGCGCTCGACATCGTCGGCGAGACGACCGGGTCGGTCGTGATCACCCGCGCGCTCGAGGACGTGCGGGTGTCGGTGTCGTCCGGCGACTCGATCTCCGGACCGCTGGCCAAGCACGACGTCTTCCCGCCGATGGTCGTGCAGATGATCGCCTCGGGCGAGGAGACCGGGGCCGTGGACTCGATGCTCCGCAAGATCGCCCAGTTCTACGACGAGGAGGTCGAGAGCACCACCGAGGCCCTCACCTCGCTGATCGAGCCGCTGATGATCGCGTTCCTCGGGGTCATCGTGGGCGGCATGATCATCGCCCTCTACATGCCGATCTTCACGATCTTCGACCTGATCGAGTGAGCCGGGGCCGCATCCGGACATGACGACGGCCCTGCCGCCCGGAAGAGGGCGACAGGGCCGTCGTCGGCCTGACCGTGGAGGTCAGGAACGGGGAAGCGGGAGCCCGCCCAGGAGTCCACCGAGGAGGTCGTCGAGCCCGTCCTGGACCTGCTCGAGGATCGGGTTGAGCTCCTCGAGCGGCGTCCCGGCCAGGGCGTCCTGGACGGCGTCGACGATGAGGTCGATCAGCCCGTCGGGGTCGCTCGGCAGGTTGCCGGCGGACAGCGCGTCGAGGACCTGCTGCAGGACCTCGGAGAGCTGGTCGGCCGGCAGGCCGGCCGCGGTGAGCGCGTCGACGACGGGCTGGAGGGCTGCGGCGAGCTGCTCGGGGGTGAGCCCGCCACCGCCGGCGAGGGCCTCGGCGATCTGGTCGGTGATGGCCTGCAGCTGGGCGGCGTCCAGGCCGGCGGCGGCCAGGGCGTCGAGGATCTGCTGGAACGCCGCCGCCTGCCCGGGCGTCATCGGGGGCGTGGTGTTGTTGTTGCGGTGGCACCGCTCGGCCGCCTGGCGGGCGTCGGCCCGGTTGGCGCGCTGGGCCCGCAGGTTGCGGATGGCCTTGCGGTTGGCCTTGCGGGCCTGGTTCAGGCGCTTCTGCGAGGTGCGGGTGTCGCGCCGCTGGTCGACCCGCTTGGCCTGGCGCAGCTTCCGGGTCGTGACCTTCTTGTGCTTGCGGGCCTTGGTCACGCGGACCTGGGCCTTGCCGTAGCGACGGTCCTGGACCGAGCAGGGTCCGGCGGCGGCCCGGGCCAGCGTGCCCGGGTCGGCCGCGGCGACGGCGGGGGCCGCGACGGGCGCGGCGGCGGCGGGGGAGGCCGGCACGGCGGCGGTGCCGAGGGCGACGGCGAAGCTGGCGACGAAGACCGACAAGATCTTGTGGGGACGAGACATCGACTGTTCCTCTTTCCAGTGGGGGTCACCGACGCTGGAACGGCAACGCCGGTGTGATGCATCTAACGACGGAAGATTCCGGGGGTTACGGCCGCGCCCTCCGCGATCTCCGAGATCTCCGAGGTCTCCGCGATGTGCGGGGGTGCAGGTGGTCCGGACCACGCGGACGTCGGCTCAAGCGCGGCCGCCGGGGGGCCGATGCTCCTGGCATGCTCCAGACGCCCCACCGGCGCGCGCCCTCCTGCCCGGGGGCCTCGCCGCACCGTGACCGCGGCATGACCCTCATCGAGGTCATCGTCGCGGTCGCCCTGTTCGGCGTTCTCAGCAGCGCCGTGCTGGTCGTGGTCACCTCGATGATCGACGTGTCGAACGACGACGGACGCCGCACCGTGGCCGGCAACCTCGCCGCCCGCGAGCTCGAGATCACGCGCGAGGTGTTCGCCAGCCAGACCCGCGGTCCGGAGCGGGTCGCCGAGGGCCGGAACAAGAACCCGCTGCCCGGCGGCACGGTGGGCCAGCCCCTGGTCGTGGACGGGATCCCGTACACGGTCGTCACCACGGTCGACGACCAGCAGCTCGACAAGGCGTACGCCTCGACCTGCGACCAGGACAACGGCAACTTCGCCTTCAAGTCGGTGCACGTCGAGGTCACCTGGGACGGCATGGGTGGCCGCGAGCCCGTGGTGATGGACACCATCATGACCCCGCCGAAGGGCAGCTACATCGCCGGCGCGGGGCACATCGGGGTCAAGGTGATCGACGCCCTGGGGCTGCCGCGGGCCGGCGTCACCGTGACCGCGAGGTCCACGACCAGCGGCGCCACGACCGGCTCGGTGGTCACCAGCGAGGACGGCTGCGCCCTCCTGCTCAACCAGCTGCCCGGCTCGTACGAGGTCAGGGCGACGGCGGCGGGCTTCGTGAGCCAGCAGGGCGAGGCAGCGCCCACGCTGACGGCCAACGTCCAGACCGGGATGCTCTGGAAGGGGAGCTTCTTCTACGACAAGGCGGCGTCGATGGAGATCGGGGTGTGTCCGCCGCCCGACGGCTACCCCCTGCCGACCAGCTTCGCCTCGACCCCGATCAGCCTGGGTCACCCGAGCCTGCTGCCGGCCGGGGCCAAGGCCTTCGCCTCGACCGCCACGCGGTCGAGGGAGCACTGCGAGTTCCGCGACGACGACGGGGAGGGCAAGGGGGAGCAGCGGGACGCGGAGGTCCGGCGCCTCAACAACCTGTGGCCCTACCCCTCCGGCTACCAGTCGTGGGTGGGCAGCTGCGCGCCGAACGACCCCGCCTGGACCGGCTACGAGACCCCCGGCCGTGACCAGCCGGTCGGCGTCGAGCCGGGGAGCGTGTCGAGGACGATCACCACCCTGCAGCCGATCACGGTCCGGCTCCCCCCGCTCACCTCGCTGCGAGCCGTCGAGGCCGTGCCGCTGTCCTCGGTGACCACCGCCGGCGCCGGGGTCGCGTGCCCGGGTGGCGCGACGATCACCCTGATCCCGGTGGGCAGCGTGACCCTGGGGGCCACCATGAGGACGAGCCTCCCGATCGGGCTCTGGCGGGTCCAGCGCGCCGGCGGTGCCGGCACCACCACCGTCATCCTGGTCACCAAGGAAGCCCCGGTCCAGGCGGTGGTCCTGTGACGCCGTCGGTCCGCCCGTCCGAGGAGGCCGAGTCCCCGCGGCCCCGGGACGCAGGGATGGGGCTGGCCGAGATGATGGTGGCGATCGGGATCTTCACCCTGGTCATGGTGGCCCTGGGCTCCACCGCCGTGCTGGCCATCCGGACCGTCGGGCAGATGCAGAACCGGGTCGACAACGCCACCCAGACCGAGCTCGGCATGAGCTCGACGAGCAAGGTGCTGCGCACCGCGGTGCTCCCCAAGCAGCTCGACGAGTCGACCTGCCCCACGTGCGAGGAGAGCGCGGTGATCAAGGCGACCACGACCGAGATCACCTTCCACGCCAACCTGGGGCGCTCGTCGATCGGCCCGAGCCTGGTGACCCTCGTGGTCCTCCAGGACCCGAGGCGGGCCGGGACCGCGGTCCTCGAGCAGCGCACGATCGACCCGACCGCGGGCCCCAACAACACCTACACGTTCTGCAACCCCGCCGTCAGCGGGTGCCGCGTCCAGAAGCGGGTGCTCGCGCGGACGCTCGTCTGGCCCACGGCCCCGGTCTTCAGCTACTACGACACCGACGGGTTGCGGATGACCGCCACCACCCTCTCCGCCACGCAGAAGGCCAGGATCTCCAGCGTCGACGTCGTCCTCAGCGCCCAGGCCCGACCGGGCCAGGACCGCTGGGGCCCGTTGACCGCCGTCCAGCGGGTCCGGCTGCCCAACGTCGAGATCAACGTCAGCGACACCACGGAGTAGTCATGGAGACCCTCACCACGCCGGACCCCGCGCCGCGGGACCGCGGCTCCGCGCTCCTCGTCGTCATGGTCACGATGACCATCGTGATCGCCCTGGTCACCGTCGGCCTCAACCACGCCGTCCACGGGGTGAAGTTCACCGACCGGCAGGCCGACTGGAACCTCGCCCTGGCCGCTGCGGAGGCCGGCGTCGACGACTACCTGGCCCGGCTGAACAAGGACGACAACTACTGGCAGACCGCCGACTGCAGCAACATCGCACTGCAGGGGGACCCCGCGGTGACGAAGACGAAGTCGTCGTGCGGCTGGAACGCCTCCACGCCGCTGGGCTGGCGCGCGGTGGTCAGCAAGCGGTCGGCCAGCGGCAGGGCCCCGGCCGGCACGTTCCACTACGACGTCGACGTCAGCGAGACCCCCATCGACGGGACCATCCTGGTCCGCGCGACCGGACGGGTCGGCGAGATCACCCGCACCACCCAGGTGGTGCTGCGCCGCGGCGGGTTCGGGGAGTTCCTCTACTACACCGTCTACGAGACCACCGACCCGGGCAACGAGGCGATCTACTCCGACCTCGCCACCGCGGCGACCCAGTGCACGCGCTACTTCTGGGGCAACCCCAGGCGCAGCACGTCGTACTGCAACGACATCAACTTCATCACCGGCGACCGGATCAACGGGCCGATGCACAGCAACGACGCGATCCTCGTCCAGGGGACGCCACGCTTCAACGGCACCACGACGACGTCGTACCCGACCTGTCGGGGCGCGACCTCGCCCACCGCGTGCTACCGGGCCGGCAGCGGCGCCAACCCGACCTTCACCAAGGGCATCGGCTACCGCGCCGAGATCGAGCTCCCGACCAGCATCGGCGACATGCGCCAGTACGTGACCAGGACCAAGGTGCCCGACGACCGCCTCGGCTGTCTGTACACCGGACCCACGCGGATCGTCGCGAACGCCGACGGCACGATGCGGGTGTGGAGCAAGTGGTCCGGGAGGACCGGAGGACCCGCACTCCAGAACACCGCGGGCTGTGGGACGGCGACCGCGCTGCAGAGCGCCGGCGGTGCCTCCATCAGCGTGCCGCACAACAAGGTGATCCTGGTCCAGAACGTGCCGTCCGGACAGTCGACACCGGCCTCCGGCGCCTGCGCGACGGGCGCGATCGGTGACGGTCTCCCCGTGGCCGGCGACTACAACACCGCCCTGACCGAGAACGACTGCCGAAACGGCAACCTCTACCTCGAGGGCGTGGTCAAGGGGCGGGTGACCATGGTGGCCGACAACAACATCGTCGTCACCGGGGACACCACCTACCAGGGCGGCGAGAACGGGGTCGACGCGCTCGGGCTGATCGCGGAGAACTCGGTGAAGATCTACCACCCGGTCGAGCGGCAGTGCACCGCCTCCAACCGGTACGGCTGCACCACCTACGGCTACGTCAACATCAGGCGCAACAACGACCGTGCCGTCCTGACGAACGTGAGCCTCCACGCGGCGGTGCTGACCCTCCAGCACAGCTTCGGGGTGCAGGCCTACAACTACGGGACCATGCTGGGCAGCCTGCGGATCTACGGCTCCCTGGCCCAGCGCTTCCGTGGACCGGTCGGCACCACGGGCTCCGGAGGCACCGGATACCTCAAGGACTACAACTACGACAGCCGGCTCCGGTACTCCCCGCCGCCGTACTTCCTGGACCCGGTCCGCTCCGGGTGGGGCCAGAAGGTCTACGGCGAGGTCGCGCCGCGCTACTGAGCGCCGCCAGCTGCGTCCCAGGGCCCCGGTGCCGCCGTCCACCCGACGGCGGCACCGGGGCCCTCGGCGTCCCTCGGGCCGCGGACGCGGGGCCGGGCGTCGAAGGGTGTGCCTCGGCACCGGCGAGCCCCGACTTGAGAATTCCGGCCGATCTCTCCGGATGGTCCAGACCTCTCTCAAGCCGATCCCGGCACGGTCCGACATCCCTGGTGTCACCACGAACCGGCTCGGGGCCAGGGCCCCGAACCCCCCATCCCACCAAAGGACCATCATGATCAACCGCCTGCAGAAGTCCATGGACGAGAAGGACAAGGGCTTCACCCTGGTCGAGCTCCTCGTCGTCATCGTGATCATCGGCATCCTCGCCGGCATCGCCATCCCGCTGTTCCTCAACCAGCGCCAGAAGGGCGTCGAGGCCGGCATCAAGTCCGACCTCAAGGCCGCCGCCACCGTGCAGGAGACCTACTTCGTCGACAAGGGCGAGTACGCAGCCAACATCACCGCTCTTGAGGGCGCCGGTTTTAAGGCCACCGAGAAGAACAAGATCACCGTGGCGCTGGCCGGCGGCGGTGACGGCTTCTGCATCGCCGGCGCGAACGACGGTGCCGACAAGAGCTGGCACTACAACTCCCTGACCGGCGGCCTCGCCGAGGGTGCTTGCGCCGCCGCCCCCGACCCCGCTCCCTGATCGACAGTCCCCCCGAAGCCTGACGGCGGCGCGTCGCCCCCACGACGCGCCGCCGTCCGGCGTTCACCACCAGCGTCACCGCACCACCACCCCCCACCACCCGATCGATCCCCTGGAGGAACCCATGTCGGCCAACGACTGGCACGTCCACGCCGCGCGGGTGCGGCCGCTGCAGCCGGTGCCCGGCCCGCGGGCCGTCGCCGAGCCGGCCGGCCCGGACACCCCGGTCCTCGACGGCCTCGCCGACGAGCTGACCGCCCTCACCCGGGTGCTGCTCGGCCTCGGTGCCGACCGCCTGTCGGCGCCCACCGCGCCGGAGGACCGCGTCGTCGACGTCGAGCCGCTGGTCGTCGCGGAGCCGGTCTTCGTCGCGGAGCCGGTCGTCGAGGTCGAGCCGCTGGTCGTCGCGGGGCCGGTCTTCGTCGCGCAGCCCGTCGTCGAGGTGGAGCCGCTCGTGGTCCCCGACCTCGCCTTCCTGCGGCAGCCGATCGTCGAGGTCGAGCCGCTCGTGCCCGTCGTGCCGGTGCCGACCACGCTGTCGGACGACGCCTGGCCGGCCATCGTCTCGCTGGCGGTCGCGGAGTCCGCACTGGAGCCCGAGCCGGAGCCCGAGCCGGAGCCCGAGCCGCAGCGGCCGCGCGCGGTCCGCCTCGACGACCTGGCCTTCCTCGACCTCTGACCCCGACCTCGCCGATCTGCCGGAACCGAGCGTCCCGGACCCGCTAGGGTCTGGGACGTTCGTGCTTCGGGGGAGGTCAAACCGGTGGGTGTCGAGATCGAGTCGGTCGACGACCTGTGGCGTCGCTACAAGTCGACGGGGTCGCCCGAGCTGCGCAACCAGCTGGTGCTGCAGTACTCGCCGCTGGTCAAGTACGTCGCCGGCCGCGTGCGCAGCGCCCTGCCGCAGACCGTGGAGTCCGCGGACCTGGTCTCCGAGGGCGTCATCGGCCTGATGGACGCCATCGACCGGTTCGACCACGACCGAGGCCTGCAGTTCCAGACCTACGCCGTCCCGCGGATCCGGGGCGCGATCATCGACAGCATCCGCGCCGCCGACTGGGTGCCGCGCTCGGTCCGCACCCGGCTGCGCGACGTCGTCCGGGCGCGCGAGGAGCTGCAGCACCGGCTCAACCGCGCGCCGACCGACGACGAAGTGTGCGACGAGGCCGGCATCACGCTGCGCGAGCTCCGTAAGCTCAAGGAGCGCCCCACGTCGTTCTCGCACGCCGACGACGAGGAGATGGCCGTCCTCGACGACCTCGCCCCCGCCGTCGACGCCGCCCTCGAGGACGAGGACACCCGCCGGGCCCTCCTCGCCGCCCTCGCGACCCTGCCCGAGCGCGACCAGATCGTCATCGCCCTGTACTTCTTCGAGGGCCTCACCCTCAGCGAGATCGGTCAGGTCCTCTCGGTCACCGAGTCCCGGGTCAGCCAGCTCCGCAGCCGCGCGACCGCGTCCCTGCGCACCGGCCTGGCGCAGGTGCTCAGCGGGTAGCGCGCCACCGCCGCCGACGCGGGGTCAGGCCGCCAGCACGGCGGCGCCCGCGAGCACCGCGGGCACGGTCTGCGCGAGGAGGATCCGCGGCGAGACCGTGGCGGCGCCGTACAGCCCGGCGACCGCGACGCAGCCGAGGAAGAACAGCCGCACGTCCTGCTCGCCGGAGACCAGGCCCCAGCCGAGTCCCGCGACGAGGAAGCCGTTGTAGAGCCCCTGGTTGCCGGCGAGCGCCTTGGTGGCGCGGGCGAACTCGGGATCGGTCCCGAAGATGCGGCGCCCGGTCGGCGAGGTCCACAGGGCCATCTCGACCACGACGATGAGGACGTGGATGGCGGCGACCAGACCGACCAGGACCCCTGCGACGACGTTCATGCGCGCAGCATGACAGGCCTGGCGCTCAGCCGGGCGGGATCGGCCGGGGGCGCGCCGTCCGACGGGCGACGGCGACCCCGACGAGGGCCAGGGCCCCGCCGACGTAGGCCGCTCCGGGCGGCACCTCGTCGAGGAACACCAGGCTCATCACGATGGTCAGCACGGGCACGATGTAGGTCGTGACCCCGAGGCTGGACGCGCTCATGTGCCGCAGCGCGAAGGCGTAGGTCGTGAACGCGATCGCCGTCGGGAAGACCCCGAGGTAGACCAGCCACGCCACCGAGGACGCCGGCGCGTCGCCGACCTCGGTGACCAGCCCGCCGGCGAACGGCAGGCAGGCGACCGCCCCGACCGAGCAGGCCAGCCACGTCACGTGGACGGCGGGCAGGCTCGCGACCAGGGGTTTCTGCAGCACCAGGCTCACCGCGTAGACCACCGCGGCCAGCAGGCACAGCGCGACGCCGACGACGTCCCGATCACCGTCGGGGGAGCCGGCCAGCCCGATCACCGCCACCCCGCTGAACGCCAGGGTCAGGCCCAGCGCGAGCTGCGGGGTGAACCGCTCGGACAGGAAGATCGCGGCCAGCACGGCGATCAGCACCGGCGAGACCTGGATGAGCATCGCCGCGGTGCCCGCGTCGACGCGCCGCTCGCCCTCGTTGAGGGCGATGTTGTAGACGCCGAACCACAGCACGCCGATCGTCACGAGCGAGACCCACTGCCGCCCGGTCGGCCGCGGCACGCCGCGCCCGAGCGCGACCACGCCGAGCGCCAGGGCGCCGACGAGCAGCCGGCCCAGCGAGAGCGGACCGGGGCCGAAGTCGGTGCCGAGGTGCCGGATCGCCACGAACGCGGAGGCCCACAGCACCAGCGTCACGCAGACCGCCGCCACCGGCAGCCAGGCCGGCGGGGTGGACTCCGTGGCGTGCGAGTCCGACGGCGTGCTGAGGGGCGTGCTGGTCACAGGCCCAGCCTAGGAACCGGCGGCGTCCGGGTCGCGCGGGTTTCGGACAGCGAGGCCCGACATCCGGACACGGCCCCTCCCGGTGCGGCCGCCGTCCTCAGAGGTCGAGCTTGTAGCCGAGCCCGCGCACCGTGACGAGGTACTTCGGCTCGCCCGGGTCGGGCTCGAGCTTGGCGCGCAGCCGCTTGACGTGGACGTCGAGGGTCTTGGTGTCGCCGACGTAGTCGGAGCCCCAGACGCGGTCGATCAGCTGGCCGCGGGTGAGCACCCGCCCGGGGTTGCGCAGGAACATCTCGAGCAGCTCGAACTCCTTGAGCGGCAGCCGCTGCTCGTGGCCGTCGACGGTGACGACGTGGCGCTCGACGTCCATCCGCACCGGGCCGGCCTCGAGGGTGTCGGGCGCGAGGTCGGGGTCGGTGCCGCGGCGCAGCACAGCGCGGATGCGAGCCACGAGCTCCCTCGGCGAGTACGGCTTGGTGACGTAGTCGTCGGCGCCCAGCTCGAGCCCGACGACCTTGTCGACCTCGTCGTCCTTGGCGCTGACCATGATCACCGGCACGTTCGACGTCTGGCGGATCGCGCGGCACACCTCGGTGCCGGGCAGGCCCGGCAGCATCAGGTCGAGCAGGACGATGTCGGCCCCGTTGCGGTCGAACTCGGCCAGGGCGGCGTTGCCGTCGGCGGCGATGGCGACCTCGAAGCCCTCCTTGCGCAGCATGTAGGCGAGTGCCTCGCTGTAGCTCTCTTCGTCCTCGACGACGAGTACCCGTGTCACGGGCTTTCCTCCTGGGTCGGCCCTGGGTCGTCCAGGGTCTGGTCGGCGGGCGCGGGACGCGCCTCACCGTGGGGTCCGCGGGCCTCGGCCCGCGGAAGCGTGAGGGTGAACGTGGAGCCCTGGCCCTCGACCGACCACACCGAGACGTCGCCGCCGTGGGTGGCGGCGACGTGCTTGACGATCGAGAGGCCGAGCCCGGTGCCACCGGTGGAGCGGTGCCGCGCCGGGTCGACGCGGTAGAAGCGCTCGAAGATCCGGTCGATCTCGACCGAGGGGATGCCGATGCCCTGGTCGACGACGCTGACCGCGACGTAGGAGTCCTCGGCGCGGGTGGTGACCAGCACCGTGGAGTCGGGGTCGGAGTAGCGCACGGCGTTGGCCACGAGGTTGGCGACGGCCATGGTGACCTGCTCCTCGTTGCCGAGCACCTTCAGCCCACGCTCACCGCCGGTGACGACCGAGATGCCCTTGGCGGCGGCGTCGATGGCACTGGTGTCGACCGACAGCCCGACGACGTCGTCGACCGACATCGGCAGCGGGGAGTCCAGCCGCTCGTCGCCCTGGAGCCGCGACAGCTCGATGACCTGCTGGACCAGCACCGTGAGCCGCTCGCCCTCCAGCACCATCCGCTCGGAGAACCGGCGCACCGCCTCGGGGTCCTCGGCGGCCTCCCACACGGCGTCCGCGAGGAGGCGGATGGCACCGACGGGGGTCTTCAGCTCGTGGCTGACGTTGGCGACGAAGTCGCGGCGGACCGCCTCGACCCGCCGCTCGCGGGTGCGGTCCTCGACCAGGGCCAGGACCAGCCGCGACCCGAGCGGCGCGACCCGCACGGTGACGTGACGGTCGGGCGCCTGGTCGCGCGGCATCACCAGCTCGGTCTCGCGGATCTGTCCGTCGCGGCGCACCTCGCTGACCAGGGCGGCGAGCTCGGGGGTGACCAGCGTGCTCCCGCGCACCAGGCCCATCGCGTAGGCGGGCGCGGAGGCCTTGAGCACGACGTCGGAGTCGTCGACGACGACCGCGCTGCTGCGCAGGACCGAGAGGACCGTCGCGACGGCGGCCGGGACGGCGGGCTCGTCGGGGAGCGGCTGCTGGTGCTGCTGGCGGTCGCTGACGTGCCAGGCGAGCACGGCACCGCCGGCGACGACGGCACCGATGAGCGCGGCCAGGAAGGCCTGCGTCGTCGGGTCCACCCTCGGATCGTACGGCGGGCGCGTGCCGGGGGAGGACCGCGGAGCGTGTGACTTCCTGCTGTTCACCCCGCGTTCACCGGATCCTCCCGGCTGGGACTCCCGCGCCGCCTACGGTCGGCCACATGCGCGATCAGTTCCACGACCAGCTCGACTCCGTCTTCGGCGACCTCGCCGCGATCTGCCGCCAGGTGGAGACCGCGGTGTCCCAGGCGACCAAGGCCCTGATGACCGGTGACGTGATCCTCGCCGAGCAGGTCATCAGCGCCGACGCCGAGATCGACCGCGCCCGCGAGCGCGTCGAGGAGTCCTCCTTCAACCTGCTCTCCCTGCAGCAGCCGGTCGCCGGCGACCTGCGCACCGTCGTCGCGGCGCTGCGGATGGTGAGCGAGCTCGAGCGGATGGGCGACCTGTCGGTCCACGTCGCGAAGATCGCGCGCCTCCGGGTGCCGGAGATCGCGGTGCCCGAGGCCGCCCGGGAGACCATGCAGCGGATGGCCGTCGTCGCCGAGGACATGGTCGTGAGGGTCTCGCAGATCATCACCACCCGCGACGTCGAGGCCGCCATCGCGCTGGGCCGCGACGACGAGGAGATGGACCAGCTGCGGCGCACCAGCTTCGCCGAGCTGCTCTCCGACGACTGGGCCGACGGCGTCGAGGCCGCCGTCGACATCGCCCTGCTGGGCCGCTACTACGAGCGGATCGCCGACCACGCCGTCTCGGTCGCCAACCGCGTCGTCTTCGTCGTCACCGGCGAGAGCCCGCGCGCGGCGTCCTGACGCAGCCCGGCCCCGAACGCAGCGAACCCCGCCTCGGCGGGGTTCGTCGCGTTTCGGGGGCGTGCAGGGGAGCCGGCGTCAGCGACCCTGGTTGGCCACGGCGGCGGCGGCCGCGGCGGCGGCGTCGGGGTCGAGGTAGCGGCCACCGGGGGTGGTCGGCCTCAGGTCGTCGTCGAGCTCGTAGAGCAGCGGCATGCCGGTCGGGATGTTGAGCCCGGCGATGTCGTCGTCGCTGATGCCGTCGAGGTGCTTGACGATGCCGCGCAGGCTGTTGCCGTGGGCGGCGACGAGCACCGTCTGGCCGCTGCGGAGGTCGTCGACCACGGCGGACTGCCAGTAGGGGAGCATCCGCTCGATGACGTCCTTGAGGCACTCCGTGCGCGGGAGCTCCTCGCCGAGGTCGGCGTACTGGGCGAGACCGGCCTGGGAGAACTCGTCGTCGTCGGCCAGCGGCGGCGGCGGGACGTCGAAGGAGCGACGCCAGAGCATGAACTGCTCCTCGCCGTACTCCTCGAGGGTCTGCTTCTTGTCCTTGCCCTGGAGCGCACCGTAGTGCCGCTCGTTGAGCCGCCACGAGCGGCGTACGGGGATCCAGTGCCGGTCGCACGCGTCGAGGGCCAGCGCGGAGGTGGTGATCGCGCGGCGCAGCAGCGAGGTGTGGACGACGTCGGGCAGGAGACCGGCCTCGGCCAGCATCCGACCGCCGGCGACCGCCTCGGCGCGGCCCTTCTCGGTCAGGTCGACGTCGACCCAGCCGGTGAAGAGGTTCTTGGCGTTCCAGTCGCTCTCGCCGTGCCGCAGCAGGACCAGGGTGTGGCTCATGACTACTCCTCCTCCTCGGCCTCGGGGTCCTGCGGGATCGGCTCGCAGGAATACCGTTCGGAGGCCTCCGTGCCGCCCACGGCTGCGGTGGGCAGCTCGAGGTTCGGCAGCTTCTCGGGGCTGTACTGGTGGCACGGCGTGACGACCGGGACCTGGATGTTCGAGACCTGGCCGTTCTCGAAGGTGAGGGCGACGTCGACGAAGTCACCCGCGGCGAAGGTGCCCTCCACGGGGACGCCGCCGGTGTCGTAGAGGTTGACCTGTCCCGACGCGGGGATGTCGATCGGGGCGGCGGTCTCCTCGAGCGGGGAGACCCCGGTCTCGGAGGTGGCCGGCTCGATGCCGGTGAACGCGTCGGCGTCCTCGATGGAGTTGTTGACGAGCCCGGCGACGAACAGCCCGCGGTCGTCCTCCCCGGCGACGACGACGGCGCCGAGCACGTCGACCTCGCCGTCGCGGTCGTAGACCCCGCCGCTGACGATGTTGACCCGGTCGGTGGCGTAGTCGAAGCCGCACGACGACAGGGCGGGCGCCGCGAGCAGCGCACCGACGGCGAGCAGGGCGAACGGGCGGGACGGATGGCGCCGGAGAGACATGGTCAGGCCTTCACGGAGAGGTCGGAACGCGGAGCACCACCAGACTAGTGGTGCGGGGCCAGGTGTCGCGCACTGGCGCTGGTCGTCGGGCAGGGCACGGACCGCCGGTGCCTACTGACGCAGGCCGGTGCTGCTGCCGACGATCGCGAGGAGGGCCACGACGGCCGCCGTCCACACACCCGAGACCACGAGCAGCCGGGTGGCGCCGAGCCGCCGCCCCAGGACCAGCGGCAGGTGCGACCACCCGTCGGCGTCGTCGGGCACCAGGCCCCAGACCGACCGCACGAAGTGCACCCCGACGCCGAGCAGGGCGGCGAGCACCACGATCGGCACCTCGGGTGCGGCGCCCTCGGCGCTGCCGCCCCAGCCGCCGTAGGAGAGGTAGGCGGGGTACAGCGCGAACGACGCGGCCCAGGGGACCCACGACAGCGCGCCCCGGCGCAGGACCACGTTGCCGAGCAGGCCGACGGCGAGCGCGAGGAGGTAGCAGGTGCCGGCGGTGACGCCGGTCGAGATCGACAGCGGCACGACGAGCAGGACCGCGACCACGATGGCGTACCAGACGCTGCCCGTCTCGAGGCGTCCCTCCGCCACCGGCTTGTGCGGCAGCTGGTGCCGGGCGTCGCGGTCGCGGTCGACGATGTCGTTGTGCCAGCCGAGGATCGTCTGGCCCACCAGGACGGTCGCGGCGACGACGGCGGCCTCGCGGGTCGGCCGGCCCGCCGCGAGGGCGGCCACGCCCAGGCCCAGGGCGGTGAGCAGGGCCTGGCGCGGGTGCGCGGCCAGCAGCAGCGTGACCGGGGCGGAGTCGAGGACCGACAGCCGCAGGCGCCCGGCGGCGCTCGGGGCTGCGTCCGCCGGCGCGACCGCGGTGGGCTCGGCGGCCGCCGGCTCCTGGTCCGTGGTCGTGGTGCGGGCGGGCGCGGTGGCCTCGGTCGTGCCGGTGCCGGTGCTGGAGTCGGCGGCGGGCGCCTTGGCCGGCTTGCCCGTCGGTGCGGTCGCCGTCGTCGTCGCCCGGGCGGACTGGTCGGCGGAGGTCGCGGCTGACTTCGTGGCTGACCTCGCGGCTGACTTCGTGGCGGGCTTCGTGGCGGGCTTCGTGGCGGGCTCGCTCACGGCGGGCTTCGCCGGGGCCTTCCCGGCCGGCGTCGCCCCGGTCCTCGGCCGTGCCTCGACCATGCCGTCGTCGTCCTCGGACGCCGCCGTGCCGGCCGTCGCCGGCCGGGCCTCCACGGGCTCGTCGGGTGGTGGCGCGTCGGCCGTCCCGCCCCGTCGCCAGCGCTGCTGCTTCGCCATGGGAAGCAGTATCGGCCATGGGGCCGGCGGGTGTCGGCACCCGCGTCCGAGAACCCGCCGCCATCACACAAACCGGGGCCTGTCAAGGGTGAGAGTCGGGTGATAGGGCCTCTGACCTGCACAAACGCTGTCTGAGAGATTCCTGAGTCGTGGTAGGATGGAGTTCTAGAAAGGGGTTCATCACATATGACTTTCACCGTCGGCGAAACCGTCGTCTATCCCAATCACGGGGCCGCTGTCATCGAGGACATCGAGATGCGGCAGATCAAGGGAGAGGACCGGCAGTACCTCGTACTGCGGATCGTCGCCCAGCAGGACCTCGTGGTGCGCGTCCCGGCGTGCAACCTCGACCTGGTGGGTGTCCGCGACGTCGTCGACAAGGAGGGCCTCGACCGCGTGTTCGACGTCCTGCGTGCCGAGCACGTCGAGGAGCCGACCAACTGGTCGCGTCGCTACAAGGCCAACCTGGAGAAGCTGCACAGCGGCGACGTCATGAAGGTCTCCGAGGTCGTCCGCGACCTGTGGCGTCGTGAGCGCGACCGCGGCCTGTCCGCCGGTGAGAAGCGGATGCTGGCGAAGGCTCGCCAGATCCTCGTCTCCGAGCTGGCGCTGGCCGAGCACACCAACGAGGACAAGGCCGAGACCATCCTCGACGAGGTCCTCGCCTCGTAGGTCCCTTGCACCGAACTCCCGATCGGCCCCCGCACCCACGGTGCGGGGGCCGATCGCATCGGTGGGGTCCGCCACGTCCACGCCCGCCTTCCCGTGGCCGGCCGTCGGTCGTGACCCCTACGGTGAGGCCGTGGACCACGACGACCTGTACGACGACGAGCCGCCGCCCTCGCTCGGGATCGTCGTCGACGACGACCGCGGCTCGCTGCCCTACCACCTCGTGCACGGCGAGGCGCTCGTCGCGGCGGCCGCGTGGGCGCTCGGGGAGGCCGGCGTCACGCTCGTCGACCAGTCCGTCCCCTGGGCCTCGGTGCGCGACTCCGGGGAGACGCTCGTGCTCCACGACAGCCTCTGCCCCCTGACCCCGCCCGACTTCATCGCCGCCTGCGTGGCGCGCTCGGTGGCGGACGACGTCGCCGTGGTCGGCGTCCGGCCGGTCACCGACACCGTCAAGCAGGTCACCGACGACCTCGTCGGCGCGACGCTCGACCGCGAGGGCCTGCTGGTCGTGTGCTCGCCGGTGGTGCTGCCGCCGTCCGCCGTCGCGAGCCTCGACTCGCTGCCCACGACCGACTTCACCGAGCTCGTGGTGCTGCTGCGCGAGCGCGGCGACGTCGTCCTGGTCGAGGCGCCGTCGGGCGCGATGCGGGTGACCTCAGACGACGACGTCCGGGTGCTCGAGGCGCTGGGCCAGGAGCCGCTCGGCCAGGCCTAGGTCGTGCGGCCAGGTCACCTTGAGGTTGACCGGCCCGCTGGCGACCGCGGCCACCGCGACGTCGGCCGCGTGGTGCTGGAGGCACGCCGCGGTGTCGGTGCCGCGGAACCCGTCCGCCTCGGCCCGCTCGTAGGCGGCCAGCAGCGCCGGTGCGCGGAAGGCCTGGGGCGTCTGCACGCCCGCCACCCCGCGGACCGCGCCGTCGGGCCCCAGCAGGGTCGGGGCCGGCACGACCGGGATCGCACCGCCGTGGGTGCGCGCCGCCTCGAGGACGGCCTCGAACAGCCCGGACGACGCCAGCGGCCGCGCGCCGTCGTGGATCGCGACCACGTCGACCACGCCGCGCTCGACGTCCTCGCGCAGCACCCGCAGGGCGGCCCACTCGGAGTCGTGGCGCGTCTCCCCGCCCTCGACCATCAGCACCTCGACGTCGCCGAGGTGCGCCGCGAGCGCCTCGGCGACGGCGTCCTGCTCGCCGGCCCGCACCACGACGACCAGCCGCACGACGTCGGCCAGGCCGAGCGCCGTCCGCACGGAGTGCGCGAGCACCGGGACACCGGCGAGGGGCAGCAGCACCTTGTTGACCTCCGCGCCGACGCGGGTCCCGCTCCCGGCGGCGAGGACGACGACGGCGGCAGGCACGCGTCGAGTCTCTCAGAGCCCGACCCAGACGTTTCACAGCCGTAACACTGCGAAACGTCTGCGTGTCGCCACGGAACCTACGGTCTCGACATGTCGCCCCGGTCATCCTCTCGGGAGGAGTGGCAGCCCGTCTGCCGGATCGCCGAGCTCGAGGTCGAGCGCGGCGTCGCCGCCCTGGTCCACGGTCAGTCCATCGCGATCTTCCGCACGCAGGACGACGTCGTCTACGCCCTCGGCAACCACGACCCGTTCGCCCGCGCCTCGATGATCGCCCGCGGCATCGTCGGCGTGCGCTCCGGCGTCCCCTTCGTCGCCTCGCCGACGCACCGCCACGCCTTCGACCTGCGCAGCGGACGCTGCCTCGACGACACCCACGTCTCGGTGCCGTCGTACGAGGTCAAGGTGGTCGAGGGCGTCGTCCTCGTCGGCCAGCGCCGCGCCGCGGCCGCCTGAGCCGACCCGTCCCTGATCAGCGACGGGTCAGCCTGGAAACCGCGCTGACCCGTCGCTGATCACTGACGGGTCAGCCTGGAAACCGCGCTGACCCGTCGCTGATCACTGACGGGTCAGCGGGGAAGCCGCGCCGACCCGTCGCTGATCAGCGACGGGTCAGCGGGGGTGGGCGACGACGAGGGCGGTGGCGATCGCGGCGGCGCCCTCGCCGCGGCCGGTGAGGCCGAGGCCGTCGGTGGTCGTCGCGGCGACCGAGACCGGGGCGCCGACGGCGGCGGACAGCACGCGCTCGGCCTCGGCCCGGCGGGCACCGAGGCGGGGCCGGAGCGCCACGACCTGGACGGCGACGTTGCCGATCGCGAAGCCGGCGGCGCGCACCCGGCGGGCGGTCTCCTCGAGCAGCGCGACGCCGGACGCGCCGGCCCAGGCGGGGTCGGAGGTGCCGTAGTTCGACCCGAGGTCACCCAGGCCGGACGCCGAGAACAGCGCGTCGCACGCGGCGTGGGCGGCGACGTCGGCGTCCGAGTGGCCCTCGAGGCCCTGGGCCTCCTCGGGGAAGGCCAGCCCGGCCAGGTGCATCGGGACGCCGTCGGCGTAGCGGTGGACGTCGACGCCGATCCCGGTGCGCGGCAGGGACGGCGGGTCGGGCGCGGCGGACGATGTCACGCGCCGATCATGCCTGAGGAACAATGCGCGCATGAGGAAGTCCGCGGCCGCCTGGGCCTTCGCCGGCCTGCTGGCCGGTTTCGCCGGGCTCGCCGCCGGGTTCCTGGCCGCGGAGCTGATGAACCTGCGGCTCGACCCGGTCGGGGCGGTCGCCGAGCTCGTGCACGGCTGGCTGCCCTCGGACGTCGTCTCGTGGGCGCGCGACGTCCCCGGTCCGTCGTTCACGACGCCGGGCATCCTGCTGCTCGGCGCGGTCGTCTTCGTCGTCCTGGGGCGCCTGGCCCGGCGCTCCCGGTGGCTGCCCGTCGTCGGGTACGTCGTCCTCGCGGCGCTGGGCGGCCTCGCGCTGCTCGAGGCCAACGGGGCGAGCCGCTGGTGGCTGCTCCCCGTGGTCGTCGGCTTCGTCGTGATGACCCTCGCGATGCTCCTGGTCGGTGAGCGGCTCCGGCGCCTCCAGGCGCTGCCCGACCAGGACGTCTACGGCCCCGCCTGGCGCGCCCGTCGCCGCGAGGTCCTCCTGGTCGCCGGCGTCGTGACCGTCGCGGCGGGGTTCGCGTTCGTGATGGCGCGCGTCGCCGGCCGCGACCTGCGCGAGGTCGAGTCGGAGCGTCGCACCAAGGTCCGCGAGGTGACCGCCCCCGACGTGCCCGCCGACGCCCGGCTCGACGTCGACGGAGCCGCGGCGTGGATGACGCCGATCGGCTCGTTCTACCTCGTCGACACCGCCGTGGTCCGGCCGGTGCTGCGGGCGCAGGACTGGACCGTGCGGATCCACGGCATGGTCACCACCGAGATCGAGCTGACCTTCGCCCAGCTGGTCGACCGCGGCCTCCACGAGGACTGGATGACGCTGGCCTGCGTGCAGAACGAGGTCGGCGGCGACCTGGTCGGCAACGCGTGGTTCAGCGGCGTCCTGCTGGAGCCGCTGCTGGCCGCGGCCGGGCCGCTCGAGGGCGCCGACGCCGTCCTGCAGACCGCCGAGGACGGCTGGACCTGCGGCACGCCGCTCGCGGCGATGACCGACGGGCGGGGCGCGATGCTCGCGGTCGCGATGAACGGCGAGCCGCTGACCGTCGAGCACGGCTACCCGGTGCGCACCGTCGTCCCCGGTCTCTACGGCTACGTGTCGGCGACGAAGTGGGTCGTCGACCTCGAGGTCACCCGGTTCGAGGACATCACCCCGTCCCCGACCGACCAGGGCTTCGCCGAGCTCGGGCCCACCAAGACGGCGTCGCGCATCGAGGTCCCGCAGGACGGCGCGACGGTGCCGTCGGGTCAGGTCGTCGTCGCCGGCACCGCCTGGGCGCCGGGCACCGGGATCGAGGACGTCGAGGTGCAGGTCGACGGCGGCCCCTGGGCGAGCGCCACCCTCGGCGGCGTGCCGAACGTCGACACCTGGGTGCAGTGGAAGCTCGCCGTCGAGGTGGAGCCCGGCGAGCACGCCGTCCTGGTGCGCGCCACCGACCGGGCCGGCCGGCAGCAGACCAGCGTGGCCACCGAGGTCAAGCCCGACGGTGCCACCGGCTGGCACACCGTCGCCTTCACCTCGACCTGACCGGTGCCGCCGCGCGTCACCAGTTGCCGGGCGAGCCCGCCGGGAGCGGGTGGGCGGAGTCGCGGATCACGTAGACCAGGCCTCCCGACCGGGTCAGCCACGCGTCCTCGAGCTGGGCGCGGTCGTAGGTGCGACGGACGCCGGCGCGGGTGGTGGACGCCGGGTCGTTGACGACGACGTCGCCGGTGGCGGTGAAGCCGACGATCACCAGCAGGTGCCCGGCGGTCGAGGAGATCGGGGCGCCGTCGAGCTCGCCGGCACCGAACGAGACCGAGGCCACCAGCGGGATCCCGGCGGCGATGAACCGCTCGGCCTCGCGCAGCGAGCGCAGGCGGGTGACGAACGCCTTGCCCGCGCGCGGGGCGGCGTAGGCGGTGTTGAACGGCCAGTTGCCGGTGCCGTCGTAGGAGTGGTCGAACGTGGCCCGGGCGGCGAAGTCGACCCACGGGTCGGTGTGGCCGCTGGGGACCCAGGAGTAGGCCCGCGGCCGCGGCAGCTTGCCGTAGTAGCCCAGCACCATCGACGTGGACGTCGGGCTGCACCACGCCTCGCCCCCGCCGCCCCACTGCGGGTAGTGACCGGTGTGGGTCATCTGCGAGTAGAGCGGGACGTCGAGCACCGTGCCGCGCGCGGGACCGGGACGCGAGGTGCCCGGGGCGTCGGCCGGCAGCCGTGAGGTGACCGCGCCGACGGTGTCGAGGGACGGCGTGGCCGTCGTGCCGGCGCGGCGGGCGAGCACGACCCGGACCTGCCAGGAGCCGAGGCCGGCCGGGGCGCGCCAGGTGTCGACGCTGACGTTGGCCAGGTCGTCGGCCTGCCCGCTCAGCGTGGTGCGCTCGAGGTGGGCGTCGGAGGAGGCCCAGCGGCCCAGGAGGTCCCAGCTGGACAGGCGGCCGGCGGCGTCGCGCCCGCGCACCCGCACCTCGACGAAGCTGTCGCCGGGCGTGGCCGCCGACCAGGACGGGATCAGCTCGGTGAAGGAGAAGCCCGGGGAGACCCAGGGCGACTCC
The DNA here is from genome assembly GCF_005954645.2 of Nocardioides sp. S-1144. Classification (NCBI taxonomy): domain Bacteria; kingdom Bacillati; phylum Actinomycetota; class Actinomycetes; order Propionibacteriales; family Nocardioidaceae; genus Nocardioides; species Nocardioides dongxiaopingii. The sequence continues at coordinate 3,684,054 of NZ_CP040695.2, read as the reverse complement.
CAGGTCGCGGCGTCGTAGCGCTTGCCCCCGACCGAGCGTCGGGCCGTCGGGCTGGCGAGGGTCACCCGGCCCCGGGCCACGGCGGCGCCGGAGACCTTGCCGGCGCGCAGCTCGGCGGTGGAGTCCCACTGGGCGTAGTCGATCTGGCGGGCCGTGGCGGGTGCCGCCTGCGCCGTACCGGGGCTCATCGCGGCAACGTAACAGGAGGCGAGGACGGCGCCGAGGCCGATCCGGACGAGGGGCCGCACGAGGGGCCGCACCAGGGGTCGCACGAGGGGCCGGACGTGGGGGAGGGTCACCGCAGCACGGTACGTCACACCGGTCACTCCTGCCACAGAAGTCGCGGATGCGCCGCCGGGCCCCGGCGTTCTCTAGACTCGGGCAGTGACTTTCCGGCTCTACGACACCGCGACGCGCGAGGTGCGCGACTTCGTCCCCCTGGAGGAGGGCAAGGCGGGCATCTACGTCTGCGGGCTCACGGTGCAGTCCGAGCCGCACGTCGGCCACGTCCGCTCGGCGGTCAACTTCGACGTGCTGCGGCGGTGGCTGACCCACACCGGCCACGACGTCACCTTCATCCGCAACGTCACCGACATCGACGACAAGATCCTCGCGAAGTCGGCCGAGCAGGGCCGCCCGTGGTTCAACCTCGCCTACGCGATGCACGCCGAGCTCACCAGGGCGCTCGCCTCGATCAACGTGCTGCCGCCGACCTACGAGCCCGGCGCCACCGGCCACGTGCCCGAGATGCTCGAGATGATCGCGACGCTGATCGAGGCGGGCCACGCCTATGCCGCCGACGACGGCTCCGGCGACGTCTACTTCGACGTCCGGTCCTGGCCCGCCTACGGCGAGCTCACCGGCCAGAAGGTCGACGACATGGAGCCGGCCGGCGACGCCGACCCGCGCGGCAAGCGCGACCCGCGCGACTTCGCGCTGTGGAAGGGCTGGAAGCGGGACACCGAGCCGGCGACCGCGGCCTGGCCCTCGCCCCACGGCCCCGGGCGCCCGGGCTGGCACATCGAGTGCTCGGCGATGGCCGGCAAGTACCTCGGCACCGCCTTCGACATCCACGGCGGCGGCGTCGACCTGCGCTTCCCGCACCACGAGAACGAGCAGGCCCAGTCGCGCGCGGCCGGCCACGCGTTCGCGTCGTACTGGATGCACAACGCCTGGATCACCACCGCCGGCGAGAAGATGAGCAAGTCCCTCGGCAACAGCCTGCTGGTGCCGAGGGTGCTCGAGCGGGTCCGCGGCATCGAGCTGCGCTTCTACATGGTCAGCGCCCACTACCGCTCCCACGTCGAGTTCTCCTTCGAGGCGCTGGAGGACGCCGCGGTCGGCTTCCGCCGGATCGAGACGTTCCTCGACAAGGCCGGCCCGGGCGAGGCGGGCGAGGTGCCCGCAGCCTTCGCCGCGGCCATGGACGACGACCTCGGGACGCCGGCCGCGGTCGCCGTCCTCTTCGACACCGTCCGCGAGGGCAACCGGGTCGAGGACCCCACCCTCGCCGCGGCCCAGGTGCGCGCCATGCTCGGCGTCCTCGGGCTCGACCCGGCCGACCCGGCGTGGGGTGGCGGCGCCGGCGACGACGCCGCGCTCACCGCGGCCGTCGACGCGCTCGTCGCCGGCCTGCTCGAGCAGCGGGCCGAGGCCCGGGCGGCCAAGGACTACGCGCGCGCGGACGTCATCCGCGACCAGATCAAGGCGGCCGGCATCGAGGTGGAGGACACCCCGACCGGCCCGAAGTGGAGTTTGAACAGTGCCGGGTAACTCACAGCGCAAGGGCTCGATCCGCAAGTCGAGCAAGAAGCCCGCCGCGGGCTCGGGCGGGCGCGTCAAGCGCGGCATCGAGGGCAAGGGCCCCACGCCGAAGGCGACCGACCGGCCCTACCACAAGGCGCACAAGGCGGCGCACGCCAAGCGCGACGGCGCCGGGCAGGGCGGGCGCTCGTCGTCCGGCAACCGGCAGCGACGCAAGGGCAGCGACTCCGAGTGGGTCGCGGGGCGCAACTCCGTGCTCGAGGCGCTGCGCGAGGGCATCCCGGTCAACGCCGTGTACGTCGCCGAGGGCGCCGAGCGCGACGGCCGGCTGCGCGAGGCGTTCAAGCTCTCCCAGGACAAGGGCGTCAGCCTGCTCGAGGTCAGCAAGGGTGAGCTCGACCGGCTGACGTCGGGCGCGATCCACCAGGGCCTCGCCGCCCGGATCCCGCCCTACAGCTACGCCCACCCCGACGACCTGCTCGACCTGGCCGACCAGAACCGCGAGAAGCCGCTGATCGTCGTGCTCGACTCGATCACCGACCCGCGCAACCTCGGTGCCGTCGTCCGCAGCGCCTCCGGGTTCGGCGCCCACGGCGTCGTCATCCCCGAGCGCCGGGCCGCCGGCATGACCGCCTCGGCCTGGAAGACCAGCGCCGGCGCGGCCGCCCGGATCCCGGTCGCGCAGACCGTCAACCTGGTCCGCCAGCTCAAGGCGTTCCAGGACGAGGGCTGCATGGTCGTCGGCCTCGCCGCCGACGGCGACCTCTCCCTGCCCGACCTGGTGGCCGACGCCGACCTGGCCCGCGGCCCGCTCGTCGTGGTCGTCGGGGCCGAGGGCGGCGGGCTGTCGCGCCTGGTCTCCGAGACCTGCGACCACCTGGTCTCGATCCCGATGGCGACCACGCTCGAGTCGCTCAACGCCGGCGTCGCTGCGTCGGTCTGCCTCTACGCGATCAACCAGGCCCGCAGCTGAGCCGACGGTCCGAGCCTGCGAGGGCGTGTCGAGACCCCCGGCTCGCCGAGGTCGGGACCTGGCGCCGGGGGCGACGTCGTCACTCGGCGTCACCCCCGAGCGGCAGGGCGAGCTCGTCGGGCTTGTGCCGCAGGATCGTCTCGACGTAGTCGCGCGCGGAGTCGAAGAGGTCGACCTCCGCGCCCGCGCGCTCGGAGAGGTACCAGCGGTGCTGGAGCACCTCGTGGAAGATCTCGGCCGGCTCGAGCTTGCCGCGGGCCTCGGGCGGGACCATCCGGGTGATCGGCTCGTAGACCTCGACCAGCCACCGGTTGGCGACCAGGTTGCGGTCCTCGCGGCCCAGGTCGTGGGCGGCGGTGTAGGAGGCGAGGTCGTTGAGCAGCCGGCGTGCCTGGGCGTCCTCGACGTTGAGGCCGGTCATCGCCTGCAGCTCGCGGCAGTGGTGGCCGAGCTCGACGACCTGGGGCTGGATCCGGACCGAGTCGCCGCCGAGGTCGGTGACGATGTCGAGCTCCTCGACGTCGAAGCCGAGGTCGTTGAGCCGCTCGATGCGCTGCTCGATGCGCCACATCTCGTCGGTGCCGAACTCCTCGACGATCGTCAGCTCGTCCCAGAGCGCGTGGTAGCGGTCGGCCAGCAGCTCGACGATCCCGTGGGCGCCGACGTCGGTGCCCAGGGACGTGCTGGCCTGCAGGTCGAGCAGCTCGGCGAAGACGTTCTCGGTGGCGATGGTGACGTCGTGCTCGCGCATGCCCGACGACAGCGTCTCGCGCAGCTCGCCGGTCTCGGCGTCGACGAGGTAGGCCGCGAACCCGCCCGCCGCGCGCCGGAAGAGCACGTTGCTGAGGGAGACGTCGCCCCAGTAGAAGCCGGCCAGGTGCAGCCGCACGAGCAGGACGACGATCGCGTCGACCAGGGAGGGGATGTTGTCGACGGTGAGCCCGTGGGAGAACAGGCTCCGGTAGGGGAGCGAGAAGCGCAGGTGCTCGGTCATCAGGGCCGCCGGCAGGTCCTCGCCCGCGGCGTCCGTGCGGCCGGTGACCACCCCCTGCGGGACGACGGCCGGCAGGCCCATCCGCTGGAGGTCGCGCAGCAGCCGGTACTCGCGGAACGCGATCTCCGCGACGGTCTCCTTGACCGCGTAGGTGCGCTGGCCGAGCCGGACGATCCGGACGACGTGGCGGCTCAGCCCGCGCGGCAGCGGCACCACGTGCTCGTCGGTCCACTCCTCGAGCGGAGTCGCCCAGGGCAGCGTCAGCAGGGCCGGGTCGGGGCGGTTGGCCACGATGTGCAACGCCATGGCGCCACCGTAGCGGCCCCCGCGCCCCCTAGTCCCCGTCCGCGGGCGCCGGATCCCGGGCCGCCGGGGCCCTCGGCTCGAGCAGCACCGCGCCCACCCCCTGCTCGTGCAGCGTGTCGCCGGGGTTGGTGAGGGCGCAGCTGCGCAGGCTCAGGCAGCCGCAGCCGATGCAGGCGTCGAGCCGGTCGCGCAGCAGCTCGATCCGGCGGATCTGCTCGTCGAGCCGCGGTCGCCAGGCCCGGCTGATGCGGTGCCAGTCCGACTTCGTCGGGGTCCGGCCCTCCGGCAGCTCGGCCAGCGCGGCGCCGATCTCCTCGAGGGTGAGGCCGACGCGCTGCGCGGTCCGGACGAAGGCCACCCGGCGCAGGGTCGACTTGGCGTAGCGGCGCTGGTTGCCCGTCGTCCGCTCGGAGTCGATCAGGCCGCGCTCCTCGTAGAAGCGCAGCGCGCTCGGTGCGACCCCCGACCGCTCCGCGAGCTGGCCGATCGTGAGTGACATGGGAAGACTGTACTTCGAGCGAGGTTGAGGTTGCCGGTCGCGCGCGACGGGGCTCGGGAGGCCAGTAGGATGCCTGCGCACGCCGGTGTAGCTCAGTTGGTAGAGCGCTTCTCTTGTAAAGAAGATGTCGCGGGTTCGACTCCTGTCACCGGCTCCACCCGCCCCGGCCGGGCGCACCCGAGCGCAGCCAGGCCCGACCCGGGCTCGGCTCAGCGCAGGCGGCGGGCCGCGAAGCGCGGCTCGGTCGAGGCGATGGCGTCCTGGGCGGCCACCAGCTGGATCTCGCGGGTGCCCGCGGCCAGCGTGGCCTCCAGGACGGCGTAGACCGCGGACGTCGTGAGCTCGAGCGCCCGCGCCGGGGACCCGGTGCTGCGCAGGTGGGCCAGGTAGAGCGCGGCGGTGACGTCGCCGCACCCGTTGGGGGCGATGGGCAGCAGCGGCGTCGTGACGGCCCACGCGCCGTCGTCGGAGACGGCGACGACGTCGAGGGTGTCGGGCGCGGAGTCGCCGTGCAGCACCGACGTCACCAGGACGTCGCGCGGGCCGGCGGCGCGCACGACGTCGACGGCGGCCAGGACCTCCTCGAGGGTGCCGGTCTCGCGGCCGGCGAGGAAGTCGAGCTCGAAGTGGTTCGGGGTGACGACGTCGGCGCGGGGGACCACCTGGTCGCGCATGTACTCCGGGATGCCCGGCTTGACGAACATGCCCCGGCCGCGGTCGCCCATCACGGGGTCGCAGCAGTAGACGGCGTCGGGGTTGAGCTCCTTGACCCGCGCGACGGCGTCGAGGATCACCGCCCCGACGGCGGGGTCGCCCTGGTAGCCGGACAGGACGGCGTCCGCGGTACCGAGGACACCGCGGTCCTCGATGCCGGCGATGACCTCGCGGACGTCGGCGGGGTCGAGGAGCGGACCGCGCCAGGCGCCGTACCCGGTGTGGTTGGAGAAGTGCACCGTCAGCACCGGCCACACCTCGTGGCCGAGGCGCTGGAGCGGGAAGACCGCGGCGGAGTTGCCGACGTGCCCGTAGGCGACCGAGGACTGGATCGACAGGATCTTCACCGAACCATCGTGCCAGAGGTGGCACCCTGGACCCATGTCGCTGCCCCGCGGTCGCCACTACCCGCCCGACACCTACCACGGCACCGACGGGGAGGTGTCGGCCTGGATGCGGCGCGCCGGCGAGCCCGCCGACCTCACCTTCCGCGGCGGTGGCACCTGCGAGTACCTCGCCACCGGGGATCGCACCGAGGGACGCTTCGGCCTGTACCGGTGGAGCTTCGGCGAGGTCGAGAGCGGGCCCGACCCGCACTTCCACCGCTCGATCTCCGAGCAGTTCTACGTGCTCTCCGGCGAGGTGCGCCTCTTCGACGGCAGCGACTGGACGACCGCGAGGTCCGGCGACTTCCTCCACGTGCCCGAGGGCGGGGTGCACGGCTTCCGGGGCGGCGGGCACGCCACGATGCTGCTGATGTTCGCGCCGGGCGGGCCGCGGGAGGACTACTTCGAGACGCTGGCGCGGGGTGAGGAGATGAGCGAGGAGCAGCGGGCCGAGTTCATGGTCCGGCACGACACCTACTGGGTGTGACCGTGCCACCGTCACCGGGGCTGGGTAGCGTCGGAGCATGACGGACATGGACTACCGCCCCCTCGGCGACTCGGGACTGATGGTCAGCGCGGTCGGCCTCGGCTGCAACGCCTTCGGCCGTCGGGTCGACCTCGACGGCGTCCGCGGCATCCTCGACGCCGCGACCGACGTCGGGGTCACCCTGCTCGACACCGCCGACATCTACGGCGACGCGCCGGGCCGCAGCGAGGAGCTGCTGGGCCAGGCGCTCGACGGGCGCCGCGACGACTTCGTGCTGGCCACCAAGTTCGGCATGGACATGCGAGGCGCGCTCGGCGAGGACCACGGCGTCCGGGCCTCCCGACGCTACGTGCGCCGCGCGGTCGAGGCGAGCCTGCGCCGGCTCCGCACCGACCACATCGACCTCTACCAGCTGCACACCCCCGACGCGACCACGCCGGTCGAGGAGACCTTGTCGGTGCTCACCGACCTGGTCCGCGAGGGCGCGATCGGCTACCTCGGGTGCTCGAACTTCGCCGGGTGGCAGGTCGCGGACGCCGACTGGACCGCCCGCAGCGCCGGCCTCGAGCGGTTCGTCAGCGTGCAGAACCGCTACTCGCTGCTCGACCGGACCGTCGAGGACGAGGTGACCCCGGCCTGCGAGCAGCACGGCCTCGGCATCCTGCCGTTCTTCCCGCTCGAGTACGGCCTGCTCACCGGCAAGTACCGGCGAGGTCAGGCCGCGCCGTCCGGCTCGCGGGCCGCGGCCGGCGCCGCGCCGTGGCTCGAGGAGGCCGACTGGGACCGCATCGAGGCCGTGGAGGCCTACGCCGCCGCCCGCGACCTCGAACCGATCGACGTCGCCATCGCGGGGCTGGCCGCCCAGCCCGCCGTGGCGTCGGTCATCGCCGGCGTCAGCTCGGGCGACCAGGTGCGCCGCAACGCCGCGACCCTGGCCTGGGAGCCCACCGAGGCCGACCTGGTCGAGCTCGACGAGATCACCGCCGGCTGAGGGCCCCGGGGCGCTGCCCTACGGCGTCGGCTCCTCCGCCGGGGCGCCCAGCGACCAGTCGATCGGGTCGGCCCCCCGCTCGGCGAGCAGGGCGTTGGCCCGGCTGAACGGTCGCGAGCCGAAGAAGCCGCGCGAGGCCGACAGCGGGGAGGGGTGCGCCGACTCGACGACCGGCGTCGCCCCGAGCAGCGGCTTCAGGGACTGGGCGTCGCGGCCCCACAGGATCGCCACGAACGGCGGCCCCGACTCGGCCCGGGCGACGAGCGCGCGGATGGCGCACTCGGTGACCTCCTCCCACCCCTTTCCGCGGTGGGACGCCGGCGTGCCCGGCCGCACGGTCAGGGACCGGTTCAGCAGCATCACGCCCTGGTCGGACCACGCCGTGAGGTCGCCGTGGCGGGGCGGGACGACGTCGAGGTCGGCCCGGAGCTCGGTGTAGATGTTGACCAGGCTGCGCGGCAGCGGCCACACGTCGCGCTCGACCGCGAAGCTGAGCCCGATCGGGTGACCGGGCGTGGGATAGGGGTCCTGGCCGACGACGAGCACGCGGACGTCGGCCAGCGGGGCCCGGAACGCGCGGAAGACGGCGTCACCGGCCGGCAGGTACGGACGCCCGGCGGCCAGCTCCTCGCGCAGGAAGTCGCCGAGCCGCACCACCCGGTCCTCCACCGGCGCGAGGGCCTCCGCCCAGTCGGCGGCCATCAGTCCACGCTCGACGAGTCCCGCCAGTGCTCCCATGCCGCCGACGCTACCGGCGGCGGCTCGGCGGCGGCCCGGCGGCGGCTCAGCGGCGGCCGGGGAGCCGCGTCGGGCGCTGGAGCCGGTCGAGGAACGCGACGAGCACGGCCTCGCGCAGCGCGGGGGCGGCGAGGTCGAGCAGGGCGTTGACCTCGGCCATCCGGGTCGGGAGCGCGAGCCCGCCGTCGGCGCTCTCGCCGATCAGCCCCGCGGCCGCGAGCAGGCCGTCGAAGTCGTCGTCGCTGATCCCGGCCGGGTCGAGGGCCGTGACGAAGGCCGCGACGCCGGCGTCCACGACGACCGGCCCGGCGGCCCGGGCCGCCGCGGTCGCCTCGGCGAGGGCGGTGAGGAGCTCGGGCACGTGCGGCCGGGTGGCCGCGCTGACCGACAGGTGCACCGTCGCGGGGTGGCCGGCGTGGGACATCTGGGGCTGCACGTACCAGCCGCGGACGGCCATCTCGTCGCACAGCGTGAACGGGTCGAGCGTCTCGTCGGTGGCGAGCGCCACCAGCGTCGAGTCGGGCTCCACGACCACGCGCAGCCCGGGAACCGCGGCGACGCCGGCCACGATGGTGTCGACGGCCGCGAGGACCTCCCGGGAGAGGCGCTCGTAGCCGGCGTCCCCGATCGACTCGACGACCGCCCAGGCACCGGCCAGCGGGCCGCCCGACCTGGTCGACTGCAGCGTCGAGTTCAGCATCGTGTAACCCGGCCAGGCCGCGCTGGCGAAGTACTGCGCGCGCCGCAGCGCCGGGGTGCGGTGCAGCAGGAGCGAGGCGCCCTTGGGGGCGTAGGCGTACTTGTGGAGGTCGACCGAGATCGACGTGACCCCGTCGACGGCGAAGGTCCACGGCGCGACGTCACGGCCGAGCCGGGCGGCGTAGGGGAGCACCCAGCCGCCGATGCAGGCATCGACGTGGCACCGCAGGCCGCGCCCGGCCGCCAGGGCGGCGAGCTCGGTGACCGGGTCGACGACGCCGTGGGCGTAGGACGGCGCGCTGGCCACCACGAGCACCGCGCGGTCGCCGAGCCCGTCCAGCGCCCGCGCCGTGGCGGCGACGTCGGCCCGGAAGTCGGCGCCCACCGGCACGAGCACGGCCTCGACGCCGAAGTAGTGCGCCGCCTTGTGGAAGGCCGCGTGCGCGGTGTCGGGCAGCACCATCGCCGGGCGCACGACGTCCGGGTGGGCGTCGCGCGCGCCCTGCACGGCGAGCAGCACCGACTCGGTGCCGCCGGAGGTGATCGTCCCGACGACGGTGTCGGGTGCGTCGAGCAGGCCGGCGGCGAAGCCGACCAGGTCGTTCTCCATCGCCAGCAGGCTCGGGAACGCCGTGGGGTCGAGCCCGTTCGACCCGGCGAACGCCGCCACCGCCTCGCGGCCCACGCGGTCGACGTCGGCCAGCCCGGAGTCGTAGACGTAGGCGAGGGTGCGCCCGCCGTGCACGGGCAGGTCGGCGGCCTGCAGCGTCCGGAGCCGGGCCAGGACGCCGTCCTCGGCGACGGGGTGGTCGGTCTGGTCGGTGGTCATGCGCTCTCCTGCGGGTGGGCGGTCTGCTGGTCGAGCTCGTCGTCGAGGCGGTAGCGCGCCAGCCACCACAGGCTCGCCACGACGAGCACGGCGGGCAGAACCGAGAAGCCCAGCGTGATCGCGGTGACGGCGCTGTCGGGCTGGGCGACGTCGCCGGTCGTGCCGGAACGGTAGTCGCCGAGGGCGAGCACGAGCGCGAAGAGCCCCGGCCCCAGAGCCAGGCCGAGGGTCTCCCCGGCGGTCCAGACGCCGGTGTAGACGCCGGCCCGGTTCTCGCCGGTGGTGCGGGCGTCGGCGGCCGCCACGTCGGGGAGCATCGCGAGCGGGAAGACCTGGCAGCCGGCGTAGCCCACCCCGACCAGCGCGACCGCGGCGAAGACGGCCGCGGTGGGGGCGACCTGCGCGGTCGCCGCGACCGCGGCGCCGAGGGCCAGCACGAGCGAGGCGGCGGTGTAGGCCCGCCGCTTGCCGACGCGCGCGCCGACCGCCGACCAGACCGGCGTCAGCAGCAGCGCGGGACCCACGAAGCAGACGAAGAGGACGGTCGCGGAGCGGTCGCGGCCCAGGACGTCGCCGGCGAGGTAGTCGACGCCGGCCAGCATGCAGCCGGTGGCCAGGGCCTGCAGCACGAACGTCGTCAGGAGCAGCCGGAAGTCGCGGGCGCCGGCGACGACCCGCAGCTGGTCGCGCAGCGTGCCCGGCCCGGGGTCGACCGCGCCGATCGGTGCCCGGCGGGTGCCGCGGTAGGCGCCGACGACGCCGACCAGGATCAGCCCGGCCATGACCAGCCCCATCACCCGGTAGCCGTCGCGCCCGCCCACCGCGTCGCGGATCACCGGGGCGGTGGCGCCGGCCAGCAGGATGGTGAGGGCGAGGATCGCGACCCGCCACGTCATCAGCCGGGTGCGCTCGCCGTAGTCCTGGGTGATCTCGGCCGGCATCGCGACGAACGGCACCTGGAAGAAGGCGTAGGCCGAGGCGCAGGCCAGGAACACCACCAGCACCCAGGTCGTCTCCAGGACGCGGGAGTCCAGGTCGGGCCCGGCGAAGAGCAGCGCGAAGCCGGCCGCCAGCGCGATCCCCGCCCGGAGCAGCCACGGCCGCCGCGCGCCGCGCGGATCGACGGTGCGGTCGCTGATCCGCCCGGCGACCGGGTTCAGCACGACGTCCCACGCCTTCGGCAGGACGACGACCAGCCCGGCGAGCACGGCGGCCACCCCGAGGGTGTCGGTGAGGTAGGGCAGCAGCATCAGGCCCGGCACGGTGCCGAACGCGCCCGTGGCCACCGAGCCCATGCCGTAGCCCACCCGGACCGAGCGGGCCAGCGGTGCCGGCGCGGAGCCGACCGGGGTCGCGGAGGTCACCCGCTGCAGACTAGAGGGGCAGCGCCGCGACCGAGGTCAGATGCCGCAGGTCGGGGCGCTCCAGCTGCGACCGGCCCGGATGTCGACGTGCACGTGGTCGTCGTGGCCGGGGTAGCCGGGGCCGTAGATGCCGCCGAAGCCGTTCGAGCGGGCGTTCTGCGCGAGCGAGCAGAACGAGGCACCGACGAGGTCGATCGCGTTGCCGTAGGTGTGCTGGCCGGTGCCGCTGCCGCCGACCTGGCGGTCGCAGGCCTGCGACCGGAACCCCGACGTCACCGTGAGCGGCACGTTGCCCATCCGCTGGCGCAGGGCCTCGGCGCGCCACATCGCCCGCTTGAGGTTCTCCTTGACCTGGGCCGCCGGCACGGAGCCACCGCTGTAGCCCCCGGCGCCGCAGCCGCCGTCGACCTCGGCGTAGGAGAAGTGCGCCGGGGTGCAGTCGGCGTCCTGGAGGGCGTAGATCTTGGCGTACGTCGCCGGCCCCGCGACCCCGTCGGGGCCCAGGCCGTGGGCGGACTGGAAGTTGCGGACCGCCGCGACCGTCTGGGGGCCGTAGCTGCCGTCGATGCCCATGTTGACGCCGTAGCCGGCCCACCCGGCGACCCGCACCTGGAGTTCGGCGACGTCGGCGCCGCTCGCGCCCGAGGACAGGTTCCTGGTCCAGGAGTAGCACTCGTCGGCGTGGGCGGGCGCGGTGGTGGCCGCCGTGACGACGACGGCCCCGGGCAGGGTGAGGGCCAGGGCGGCGAGCAGGGAGCGGAGACGGGGCATGGAGGTCGTCCTTCCGTGGGGGGTGCGGTGCTCCCACCCTCCACCGGGCGGCACCGCGCCGGTACGGAGGTTTCCCTCGCCCCAGGACGACGACGACGACGCCGCCCGCCCCCACTCGTGGACGGACGGCGTCGCCAGTGGGTCGCGGCTCAGACGCCGCAGCTCGGGGCGGACCAGTACGACGGGGAGCGCAGGTCGACGTGCACGTGGTCGTCGTGGTCGGGGAAGCCGGGACCGAGGATGCCGCCGTAGCCGGTGGTGGTGGCGGTCTGCGCCATGCTGCAGAAGTCGTGGCCGACCAGGTCCAGGGCGTTGCCGTAGGTGTGCTGGCCCGAGCCGCTGCCGCCGACCGCGACGTCGCACGACGCCGACCGGAAGCCGTCGGTGACGGTGAGCGGGTGGTTCCCGAGCCGGTGCCGCAGCGCCTCGGCGCGCCACATCGAGCGCTCCAGGTTCTCCTTGACCGTGGCCTCGTCGACCGAGCCGCCCGCGAACCCGCCGGCGCCGCAGTTCTGGCTGACCTCGGCCCAGGAGAAGTGGGCGGTCGAGCAGTCGGCGTTCTGCAGCTCGTAGATCGCCTCGAAGGTGGCCTGGCCGGCGACGCCGTCCGCGGCCAGGCCGTGCGCGGACTGGAACCCCTGGACCGCGCGGGTGGTCTGCGGGCCGAACTGGCCGTCGATGGCCATGTTGGTGCCGTCGCCGATCCAGCCGGCGACCCGCGTCTGGAGCTCGGCGACCTCGGGTCCGCTCGCCCCTTCGGCCAGGCTGCCGCTCCAGGAGTAGCACTCGTCGGCGTGCGCGGGTGCCGACGTGGCGGCGCCGACGCCGACGATGCCGGTCGTGGTGAGGGCGAGGGCGGCGAGGGCCGCGCGCAGGCGGGGCATGGGTCGGTCCTTCCGGTCGAGGGCGGTGTGCTCCACCCTCCGCGACCCGCTGCCGTCGCGAAACCGGGGTATCCCTCGGTGCCGGAGCGGGCCCGACCGGGCCCGGCCGGGCCTCAGGGGGCGAGCGAGCGCGATGCCCCCGAGCCGTGGGTGCGGCGCCGCGACGTCCCGATGGGGACGTCGTCGGAGGGGTCGTCGTCGGAGGGGGCCGGCGGCACCGGCTCGTCGCCGGCGCCGGACCACTGGCCGAGCCAGTCGTCGAGGACGGCCCACGTGGAGCCACGCGCGGCGCGGCCGGTGAGCATGCCGAGGTGGCCGCCGGGCACGATCTCGAACTGGACCTCGGGCGAGCCGGTCAGCAGCGGCACGACCGCCTTGACCGCGCCGACCGGCGCGATCCCGTCGGTCGCGCCGGCGAGGACGAGCACGGGCACGGTGACGTCGGCGAGGGCGACCTCCCGGCCGCCGACGTCGAGGACGCCCGTCACGAGGGCGTTGCCCTTGACGAAGCGGTGGTAGAGCTGGCCGAACGTGCGACCGGGGTAGGCGGTCATCCCCGCCGTGAACCGGTCGACGGCCTGGATCTGGGCGAGGAAGTCGGCGTCGTCGTAGCGGGTGGCCTTCGCGAGCGGCTTGGTGACGAGCTTCTGGAACGACGACAGCTGGTAGGCCCACCGCACGAGGGGGGTGGGCGCCCCACCGAGGACGCGGTAGGCCCGGGTGACCAGGCCGTGGCCGTGGGCGACGTCGAGGAGCGGCCGCAGCGGTGCGACGAGCGGGACCTGGCTGACGTCGACCGGCGCCCCGAGGACGGTGACGGAGGCGATCGGCAGCTCCTGGTCGGCGGCGGCGGCGAGCAGCGTGAACAGCCCGCCGAGGCTCCAGCCGACGACGTGGACCGGGCGTCCACCGGCGTGCGCGGACGTGGCCCGGACGGCGGCCGGGACGACCTCCTCGATCCAGTGCTCCATGCCGAGGTTGCGGTCGCGGAACGACACCGGGCCGTACTCGACGAGGTAGGTCGGCCGGCCCTCGGTGACCAGGTGTTCGACCAGCGAGCAGCCGCGGCGCAGGTCGTAGCAGAGCGCGGGGGCGGCCAGGGGGGTCACCAGCAGGACGGGGTCGCCCTGCTCGAGCACCCGGGCCGCCGGCCGGTAGTGGTAGACCTCGCGCAGGGTGCCGTCGTCGATCAGCGTGCGCGGCATCGGCCGGAGGTCGGCCAGCCCGCCGTACAGGACCGTGTGCGCGAGGTTGCCCGCCGCCGAGACGACCTGGTCGGGCTTGGGGATGAGGTCCACGTTGGCAACGTACCCCGGCCCACCGACCGCCCGGTCAGAACCGGAAGCCGAGGGCGCCGATGATGTCGGCGTTGCCGTAGCGCAGGTAGTCGGCCGCCTTCTTCGCCGGCACGCCCTGCTGGTGGGTCTCGACGCTGATGACGATGAACTCGTTGATGTTGTTGGCCCGCCACGCGCCGGGCTTGCCGGTGAGGAAGGCGGCGTCCTCGAGCCTCCAGGACTCCTCCTCGATGAGCTCGTCGTCGATGGCCCGGGCGGCGGCCTTGGCGTCCTTCATCGTCAGCACGACGTGCGAGAGGGCGAGGTCGCCGCCGAGGGCGCGGTAGGTCCACTGGGAGGCACGCCGGCAGCCGAGGGAGGTGAGGGCGGCGTCGTTCTCGACGCCGGCGCAGCTGTCGTAGTCCCAGCCCTTCTTGAAGGCCGCCTCGAGCCTCGGGCTCCCGGGGAACTGGAACTCCCAGTCCGTCGCGTACTCCTGGTAGCTGAACGGGTCACCCGCGGGCGGGTCGACGGGGTCGCTCGGCGCGGGCGGCGAGGTGGGTGCCGGCGGCGACGTCGGCACCGGGGGCGTGGTCGGCTCGGTCGGCTCCGTGGGCTCGGTCGGCTCGGTGGGTTCCGTCGGCTCGGTCGGCTCGGTGGGCTCCGTGGGCTCGGACGACGTGCTGCTGGTCGGCGTGCCGGTCGGGTCGTCGCCGGCGTCGGAGCCCTGGTCGTCGTCGCGCAGCAGGCTGACGCCGAGGGCGGTGCCCGCGGTCAGCAGGACGGCCAGCACGACGCCGACGACCGCGAGGAGGCCGGTGCGCCGGCGGGGACCCTGGGGCGGGCCCGGCTGCCACGGACCCGAGGGTCCGTAGGGCCCGGACGGGCCGGACGGGCCGGCGTACGACGGGCCGGAGGGGTAGGAGGCCCACGGCGGCTGGGCGCCCGCCGGCGGGTAGCCGGGGTAGCCGGGTGCGCCGACCTGCGTGGGCGGGGCGCCCGCGGGCGGCGGGCCCTGCGGGGGGCGACCCGGGGGAGGCGGACCGGCCGGCTTGCCGAGGTCGGGCGGCGGCGCGCTGCCCCACGGTGAGCCCGACCCCGGCACCTGGGTCGGGTCGGAGCTGCCGGACGGCGGGGGTGGGGGCTGCTCGGGCACGAGCGGGTCCTACCCGCCGTCGGCGGGATCGAACCCGGTCGCGCCGAACAGCGCGTGCGGGGCACCGGTGGCCTGGGCCCAGTAGCGGTCGCCGTAGGACCAGTGCCACCACTCGGTCGGGTAGTTCACCAGTCCCGCCCCGCTCATCGCGCCCACCAGCTCGCGGCGCAGGAGCAGGGCGTCGCCGGTGACGTCGGGGTGGGCGGTGTAGCAGCGCCCGCCGCTCTCCTCGGGGCTGGCGTCGAGCGGGCAGCCGACGTCGAGGACCTCGCCGCCGGGCGTCGTGAGCACCACGTCGACCGCGGCCCCGGCCGTGTGGGGCGCGACCGCGGGCGGGGAGATGAAGCGGCTCGCGAGCCGGTGGATCGTCGCGGCGTCGTCGGTGGGCCGCTCGGTGCCGAGGCGGGCGGCGTAGCGCTCGAAGTAGTGGCGCTGCAGCGCCGGCGGTCGGTAGCCCTCGTTGAGGGCCAGGCGCAGGTCGGACGGCAGGGCGGCGGCGGCGTCGAGCAGGCGGTCGAGCACCGGACGGCGAACGTGGCGGGCCGCGACGGTCGCGCCGGTGAAGGCGAGCACCCCCGCGACGTCGACCAGGGCGTCGCCGGCGTCCTCGACCGGCACCGAGGTGACGGCGTCGTCGCACATCAGCACGACGTCGTCCCAGGTGGTGCGGCTCGTCACGAGCGCCCGACGGCCCGCACGCTCTTGGCGTGGGTGCTGTGCTCGACGTCGGCCAGCTCGGTCATGAACGCATCGGCCCACGCGGCGACGTCGTGCTTCTTGATCGTGCGGCGCATCGCCTTCATCCGGCGGGTCAGCTCCTTGCCGTCGGCCCGGTAGGCCTCGAGCAGCGCGGCCTTCATGCCGTTGATGTCGTAGGGGTTCACCAGCCAGGCCTGGCGCAGCTCGTCGGCGGCCCCGGCGAACTCCGAGAGCACCAGGGCACCGTCGTCGCCGGTGCGACAGGCGACGTACTCCTTGGCGACCAGGTTCATGCCGTCGCGGTAGGGGGTCACCACCATGACGTCGGCGGCCGTGTAGAGCGCGGCCATCTCCTCGCGCGGGTAGCTGCTGTGGAGGTAGCTGATCGCCGGGCGGCCGATCCGTCCCAGGTCGCCGTTGATGCGGCCGACGAGCCGGTCGATCTCGTCGCGCAGGATGCGGTACTGCTCGACCTGCTCGCGCGAGGGCACCGCGACCTGCACGAAGACGGCGTCCTCGACGTCGAGCTCACCGGTCTCGATGAGCTCGGCGTAGGCGCGCAGCCGGGCGTAGATGCCCTTGGTGTAGTCGAGGCGGTCGATGCCGAGGAAGATCCGGCGCGGGCTGCCCAGCGCCTCGCGGATCTCGGCCGCGCGGGCCACGACGGCCTCGTCGCTGGCCAGGGCCTCGAAGCCGGCGGCGTCGATGGAGATGGGGAAGGCGGCGGCCCGCACGGTGCGCCCGTCGGGCAGGTACACGAGGTCACGGTGGGTCTTGTGGCCGACGCGCTGCCGCACGAGCCGGACGAAGTTCGCCGCGCCGCCGGGCAGCTGGAAGCCGACCAGGTCGGCGCCGAGCAGGCCCTCGAGGAGCTGGCGGCGCCAGGGCAGCTGCTGGAACAGCTCGGCCGGCGGGAACGGGATGTGCAGGTAGAAGCCGATGCGGAGGTCGGGTCGCAGCTCGCGGAGCATCTGCGGCACCAGCTGCAGCTGGTAGTCGTGGACCCACACGGTCGCGCCCTCGGCGGCGACCGACGCCGCCTTGGCCGCGTACTTCTCGTTGACCTTGACGTAGCTGTCCCACCACTCGCGGTGGAACTCCGGCTTGGCGACCAGGTCGTGGTAGATCGGCCAGATCGTGGCGTTCGAGAACCCCTCGTAGAAGAGCTCGATCTCCTCGGCGGTCAGCCCGATCGGGACCAGCTGCAGGCCGTCGGCCTCGAACGGGTCGAGGTCGCCCGCGTCGGCGTCCTCGGAGGGGCCTCCGGGCCAGCCGATCCAGGTGCCGTCGTTGGCCCGCATGACCGGCTCGATCGCGGTGACCAGACCGCCCGGCGACGGGCGCCAGCCCTGCGTCCCGTCGGGCTGGGTGACCCGGTCGACCGGCAGACGGTTGGCGACGATGACGAGGTCGGCGGGCATCCCTGCACCCTAGGTCGTGCTGTCGGGCCAGCCCGACACCGCTACGGGTGGTGGCAGGATCGCGCACGGCTCGTGACGGCACGAGCATGAGGACATGACCCCGACCGTGACCCAGCCCCCGACGCAGCCCCCGACCGATCCCGCGCCCGCGCCCGTGACGCCGGCGCGGTCCGTCGAGCCGCGGGCCGGGCGCCCGGTCGCCCCGGCGCGCCCCGGTGTCGTGCGCCGCCTGGTGCGCGACACCGCGTACCTGGCCTCGGGTCTGGTGCTCGGGGTGGTCGGTCTCTGCGTCAGCGTCGCCGGCCTGGCCGCCGGGCTCGGCCTGCTGGTCGTCTGGGTCGGGCTGGCCGTGCTCGTCGGCACCGTGCTGCTCTCGCGCGGCCTGGCCCACGTCCAGCGCAGCCAGCTGCGCACCCTCCAGGGACGCCCGGCGCCGCTGCCGACGTACCTGGTCGCGCCGGCCGGCTCGGGCCCCGTGCGCCGGCTGCTGACGCCGCTGCGCGACCCGCAGTCGTGGCTCGACGTGCTGTGGGGCCTGGTCGGCTTCGTCACCGGTCTGGCCGGCTCCTGCCTCGCGGCGGCCTGGTGGGCCGCGGTCGCGAACGGCCTGACGTACTGGTTCTGGCAGCAGTGGCTGCCGGAGGGCGACACGTCCGGGCTGGTGGAGCTGGTCGGGTGGGGCGAGGGCCGGCGCGACGAGAGCCTGCTCCAGCTCGGCGTCGGCCTGGTCGCCCTGGTCACGCTGCCGCTGGTGGTGCGGGCCTGCGCCGCGGTGCACGCCGGCGTCGCCGACACGCTCCTGTCCAGCCGGGCCCGGCTGCAGTCGGAGGTGCGCCAGGTCGCCGACAGCCGGACCTCGGCGCGCCTGGCCGAGGCCGACTCGCTGCGCCGGCTCGAGCGCGACATCCACGACGGCCCGCAGCAGCGCCTGGTGCGGCTGACGATGGACCTCGGCCGGGCCCGCCGGCAGCTCGCGCAGGACCCCGACCGGGCCGCCGCCATCCTCGACGAGGCGCTGCAGCAGGCTCGCGACACGGTGGGCGAGCTGCGCGCGCTGTCCCGGGGGATCGCGCCGCCGCTGCTCGTCGACCGGGGCCTGCGGGTCGCGCTGGAGGAGCAGCTCCAGCGCGCGACCGTCCCCGTCGCCTCCCACGTCGAGATCCCCGACCGGCTGCCGCCGCACGTGGAGACGACCGTCTACTTCGTCGTCGCCGAGGCGTTCACCAACATCGCCAAGCACAGCGGCGCGCAGCGGGCCGCGCTCGCCGTCACCCACGCCGGGGGCCGGGTCGCGGTCGTCGTCCAGGACGACGGCGCGGGCGGCGCCCACGTCGCGAAGGGCTCCGGCCTCGCGGGTCTGGCCCAGCGGCTGGCCGGTGTCGAGGGCACGCTGGACGTCGACTCGCCGCCCGGCGGCCCGACCGTGCTGCGGGCCACGCTCCCGGCCGGGGATGATGCTCGGCCATGACCTCCTCGACGCCGCGGTCCCCGTCGTCCCCGCACCGGCTCGGCATCGTGCTCGCCGACGACTCGGTGCTGCTGCGCGAGGGCCTGCAGCTGCTGCTCGCCGAGGCCGGCCACGAGGTGCTCGCGGCGGTCGGCGACGGCCCGGCGTTCGTCGCGGCGGCGCTGGAGCACCGCCCGGACCTCGCGCTCGTCGACGTCCGGATGCCGCCGTCGCACACCGACGAGGGCCTGCGGGCCGCCGTCGAGGTCCGCCGCGGCTGGCCGGCCGCGCGGATCATGGTGCTGTCGCAGTACGTGGAGGTGTCGTACGCCGACGACCTGCTCGCCTCCGGCCCGGCCGACCAGGGCGGCACCGGCTACCTGCTCAAGGACCGGGTCGGCGACGTCGAGGAGTTCCTCGCCGCGCTGGCCACGGTGTCGCGGGGCGGCACGGTGCTCGACCCGCTCGTGGTGCGCCAGCTGATGGGGCGCCGCCAGGACCCGCTCGGGGCGCTCACGCCGCGCGAGCGCGAGGTGCTGGCGCTGATGGCCGAGGGGCGCTCGAACGCCGCGGTCGCCGCAGCGCTCACCGTGACCCCGGGTGCGGTCGAGAAGCACACGCAGCGGATCTTCGCCAAGCTCGGGCTCACCCCCGACGACGACGCCGCGCACCGTCGGGTGCTGGCCGTGGTCCGGTTCCTGCGCGCGGGCTAGCGCCCCCGGGGCCCGGGGGCGGGTCGCGCTCAGGGGTAGGTGACGCCGACCTGGGCGAGCAGGTCTTCCATCTGCCGCATCAGCGTGAGCGTCTGCGCGTGCGGGACCAGCGGGCTCTCGCGCAGCCCCGCGCGCAGGCAGCGGCCGACCTCGGCCGCCTCGTTGCCGTACCCGACGCCGATCAGGGCCTCGGTGCCCTCGATCGGGACCGCCACGCCGAGCTCGGTCCCGTCGTCACCGCCCTCGGCGAGCGGCGTGAACGTGGCCCGCGTCGGGTGGTGGAAGTCGGCGAGGTCGATCCGGCCGCGGTCGGTGGCGATCGTGCCGGTGCGCGAGGACCACGAGGTCATCGACGCCGACATGGTCGCGACGACGCCGCCCGGGTAGCGGCCCGCGACCGCGATGTCGAGGTCGATGCCGCTCGCGGAGACGGCCGCGGCCGCGGTGAGGACCTCGGCCTCCCCGAAGAGCAGGTGCGCCGTCGTGAGCGGGTAGATGCCCATGTCGAGCATCGCGCCGGCGCCGAGGGCCGGGTCGAGGAGCCGGTCGTCGGGGGCCAGGGCGTCGGTGTCGACGACGAAGCCGAGCTCGGCGTGCCACTGCCGCGGGGTGCCGAAGCGCCGCTCGCGCAGCCCGGCGGCCACGGCCCGCACCACGGGGTGGCAGGCGGTCCACATGGCCTCCATGAGGAACCGGTCGTGCCGGCGGGCCAGCGCCACGATCGCCTCGGCGTCGGCCGCGGTGACCGCGAGCGGCTTCTCGCACAGCACGTGCTTGCCGGCCTCGAAGGCCAGCCGGGCGTGCTCGAGGTGCAGCGCGTGCGGGCTCGCGACGTAGACGACGTCGACGTCGGGGTCCGCGACCAGCGCCTCGTAGGACGCGTGCGCGCGACAGCCGGGGGCGCCGTGCTCCGCGGCGAACGACTCCGCGGAGCCGGCCGAGCGCGAGCCGACCGCCACCAGCTCGGCGTCCGGCACGAGGGCGAGGTCGGCGGCGAACTTGCGGGCGATCTTGCCGGTGGCCAGGATGCCCCAGCGCACGGGGCGGTCGGCGGTGCCGTCGTGGGTCATCGCCCCAGCCTAGGACGTTCGCGGGCGCCGGTTCGGCGGTGCGAATGACACGGGTGTGATTCGCCGTCTACAGTGGCGTCGACAGACATGCGACGACCTCGCGGGAGATGTAGCGATGGAAGCCCAGCGGCACGACGAGTCCGGCGACCCGAACGGCCAGGAGGCCGCCGGGACGCTGAGCGACCGCGACCGTGAGATCCTCGCGTTCGAGCGACAGTGGTGGAAGTTCGCGGGGGCCAAGGAGAGCGCGGTCCGGGAGAAGTTCGACATGAGCTCGACCCGCTACTACCAGGTCCTCAACGCCCTCATCGACCGTCCCGAGGCCATCGCCGCCGACCCGCTCCTGGTCCGCCGGCTGCGCCGGCTGCGCTCCGAGCGGCAGCGCCAGCGCTCCGCCCGCCGACTCGGGTTCGAGCTCTAGGCATGAGCGACCGCCCCACGCAGCGCGGCGTGGTCTTCCCCTCGCCGGTCGTCGTCCTGAGCATCGTCGCGGTCGCCATGGCCGCGATCGCCTTCTTCGTCACCCGCGGCGTCGAGCCCGACGAGCGCGACGTCGCGACCACGGTGCAGTCGACGCCGAGCGAGACCCCGAGCGCCGAGCCGTCCAGGAAGCCCGGCAGGGAGAAGCCGAAGCCGAAGCCGATCGAGCGCGACCGCGTCTTCGTCGAGGTCTACAACAACTCCGGCATCACCGGGCTGGCCGGCAGCGTCGGCACGCAGGCCACCGACGCGGGTTGGAAGGTCGTCGGCACCGACAACTGGTACGGCACCGTGTCCGGCAACACCGTGTTCTTCCCCGAGCGCCTCGAGCGCGCGGCCAAGCAGCTCGCCCTCGACCTCGGCATCCAGCGCACGGCACCGGCCGTGGGCCAGATGCGGCTCGACCGGCTCACGATCGTCCTCACCAGCCCGCTCTGAGGCGGGCGCCCGCCGCGGACCAGTCCCGCACCCGCGGACGCGATGTGGTGGGGTAGGGGCGTGGAGTTCACCTCGAGCCAGGGGGAGCAGCGGTACGCCGCCCTGGTGCGCGTCGCCGCGGAGACCGTCGTCGGGCTCGACTTCGACGGCGTCCTGGCGCCGATCGTCGACGACCCGTCCGCGGCCCACATCCACCCCGACGCCGGCGAGGTGCTGGTCGGCCTCGGCGCGCAGGTGCTCGCGGTCGCCGTCATCACCGGGCGCCCGGCGCGCCAGGCCCTCGACCTCGGCGGGCTCGAGGAGGTCGGCACCGCGATGGGCGACGCCGGCAAGGACCTCTACCTCTTCGGCCAGTACGGCAACGAGCGGTGGAGCTCGACGAACCGGCGGGTCATCGGCCCGCGACCGCCGCACGGCCTGGCCAGCTTCGAGGGCGAGCTGCCGCGCGTGCTGCGGCGGGTCGACGCCGGGGAGGCCTACGTGGAGGACAAGGGCCTGGCGGTCGCCGTCCACACCCGGCGGCTGCCCGACGCCGAGGCGGCCTTCGCCCGGCTGCTGCCCGAGCTCGAGGCGCTCGCGGCCCGCCACGACCTGGTCGTCGAGCCCGGCCGCAGCGTGATCGAGGTCCGCTCGCCGGGCTCGCACAAGGGCACCGCCGTCCGGACCATCGTCGAGGAGCTCGACGCCGGCGGCTTCCTCTTCGCCGGCGACGACCTCGGTGACCTCGAGGCCTTCGAGGCCGTGCGGCAGCTCGGCGACGACGGGATGCCGACCCTGCTGGTCGCCTCGTCCTCCGACGAGGAGAACGCCCTGGTCGGCCTCGCCGACGTCGTTGTCCCCGGCCCCGCCGGGGTGCTCACGCTGCTGCGCCAGCTCACCGAGGACGCCGCCTCCCTCCGCGCCTGACCCACCCACCGCCTCCGGAGGCTGGGCGAGCGAGCGCAGCCACCCGCCCCATCCGGAGGCTGGGCAAGCGAGCGCCGGTCCCCATCCGGAGGCTGAGCAAGCGAGCGCCAGCGAGCGCCGACGAAGCCACCCGCCCCATCCGGAGGCTGAGCAAGCGAGCGCCAGCGAGCGCCGACGAAGCCACCGGCCGTTCGCGCCAGATCCCACATGCCGGGACTCGGTGACGCATCGTGAGACGGGTGGTCGTAGAGTCGGAGACAGCTCATCACGAGGGACTGAGGGAACGGCCCAGCGAAGTCCCGGCAACCGCCACGAACCTCCGCCTCCGGACAGACCCGGAACGGATCGTGGAAACGGTGCCAATTCCGCCCGGACGCGAGATCCGCCCCGGGGAAGATGAGAAGGAGGACCTTCATGAGCGCTCCCACGATCGACCAGCCCACCACGACGGCCACGGGACCCGGCCCCGTCCGCGAGGGTGCCTTCGGCAACGCCCGCAGCCTGGTGTGCCGCGAGTGTCGTCACGAGGTCGACCTCGGCCCGCACTACGCGTGCCCCGAGTGCTTCGGTCCCCTCGAGATCGCCTACGACTTCCCCGTGGTGACCCGCGAGGAGATCGCGGCCGGCCCCCGCAACATCTGGCGCTACAAGGCGCTGCTGCCGGTGCCGACCGACATCGAGCAGAGCCCGAACACCGAGCCCGGCTTCACCCGGCTGCTCAAGGCCACCAACCTCGGCGCCGAGCTCGGCATCGACAACCTGTGGGTCAAGGACGACTCGACCAACCCCACCAACTCCTTCAAGGACCGGGTCGTGGCCTGCGCGCTGAGCGCGGCCCGCGAGCTGGGCGCGACGACGTTCGCCTGCCCCAGCACCGGCAACCTCGCGAACGCCGTCGCCGCGGCCGGCGCCCGGGCCGGCATCCGCACGGTGGTGTTCATCCCGAGCAACCTGGAGCAGCCCAAGCAGGTGAACTCGGCCATCTTCACCGACCAGCTCGTCGCGGTGAACGGCAACTACGACGACGTCAACAAGCTCGCCTCGGAGATCGCCGGCGAGGAGGAGGGCTGGGCGTTCGTCAACGTCAACGTGCGCCCCTTCTACGCCGAGGGCTCCAAGACCCTGGGCTACGAGATCGCCGAGCAGCTCGGCTGGCGGCTGCCCGACCAGATCGTCATCCCGGTCGCCTCCGGCTCGCAGCTGACCAAGGTGCACAAGGCCTTCCAGGAGCTGATCGCCCTCGGCCTCGTCGAGGACAAGCCGTACCGCGTCTTCGGCGCGCAGGCCACCGGCTGCTCGCCGGTCTCGATCGCCTACAAGGCCGAGACCGACGCCATCCGCCCGGTCAAGCCCGACACCATCGCCAAGAGCCTGGCGATCGGCAACCCGGCCGACGGCATCTACGTGCTCGACATCTGCCGGGAGTCCGGCGGGGCGGTCGAGGACGTCTCCGACGACGAGGTCCGCGCCGGCATCGTGCTGCTCGCGCGCACCGAGGGCATCTTCACCGAGACCGCCGGCGGCACCACCGTCGCGGTGACCCGCAAGCTCGTGGAGACCGGCCAGCTCGACCCGGCGCTCGAGACCGTCGTCATCAACACCGGCCACGGGCTGAAGACCCTCGACGCTGTCTCCGGGATCGTCTCCGCGGCCGCCACCATCGAGCCGTCGTACGACGCCTTCCGGGCCACCGGCCTCGGCGCCTGAGCCCGACCCCAGCCCCGAGAACCGAGAGGGAAGAACCAGCGTGAGCGTCTCCGTCCGCGTCCCGACCATCCTGCGCACCTACACCGGCGGCGAGTCCGAGGTGAGCGCCACCGGGTCCACCCTGGCCGAGGTGCTCGGCGACCTCGACGCCTCCTACCCCGGCATCCGGGCTCGGATCCTCGACGAGGACGGCCGGCTGCGCCGCTTCGTCAACGTCTACGTCGGCAACGACGACGTCCGGTTCCTCGAGAACCTCGACACCGCCACCCCCGACGGCGTCCAGGTCTCGGTCATCCCAGCCGTCGCCGGCGGCTGACGCCCCCTTACCCACGCGGGCCGGTCCGGTCCGCCTGCCAGATCCGCGCAATTGCCGCGATCGGCTCGGTTCCCGGCCCGGGAGCTGGCCAATTCGGGGCAATTGCCGCGATCGGCTCGGTTCCCGGTCCGGGAGCTGGCCAATTCGCGGCAACTGCGCGGGACGGGCAGGCCTGAGCGACGGGCTCAGACCGGCTCGGCGACGACCACGACGTTGCTGTCGTAGGAGCTGCCGTTCCAGTCGGTGCAGGTGACCAGCACCAACCGGGCACCGCCGTCGTCGCGACGGTCCTGACCGAAGAGGCCCTGGGCGCCCGCGGCGAGCTCGTCGCGGCTGAGCACCTCGCGCCGCACGACCCGGTAGTGCTGGACGCCGGCGCGGGTCCGCACGTCGATGCGCCGGCCGCGCAGGCCCGGGGTGGTGCTCACCGCGTCGAGGGCACCGCCGCCGGTGTGGACGGTGTGGCCGGTGATGACGACCTGGCCGCGGGCGGCGCCCGGGCGGGCGCTGTCGTCCCACCACCCGACGGTGGTGGCGTCCGCGGGCGGGTCGAGGACGGCGTCCGCGCTCAGCCCGACCGGGACCACGGAGGCCTCGATGCCGAGTGAGGGCACCACCAGGCGCACCGGTGCGGCGGCGGGGACGACGGGTCGGTCCGCCGACGCCGCGCCGGGGCCCGGGCCGACCGCGCCCCACGCCACGAGGCCGACGCAGAGCACGAGCAGGGTGGTGGTCGCCGCCGCGAGCATCCCGTCCAGCCGCGGCCCCGGGCCGCTGCTGCTAGCGGAGGACACGGCGGTAGGACGCCAGGCCGGCGGCGAGCGCGAGCACCCCGAGCGCCAGGAGGGCGGGCCCGGTGCCGCGACCACCGGCGGCGCCGTCGGCCGGCGCGGCGGCCGGGACGCCGTCCAGCCCCGCCGGGACCGACGTCGGGACGGTCGGCTCGGGCCTCGGCTCCGCGGACGGCGTCTGCTCGACCGGCGGGGCGACGACGCGTCCGCCCGGACCGCACGTGGAGCGACCGACCTCGAGGGCGAGGGGCTCGAAGCCGAACTGGCGGGCGGCCGGCAGCACCTCGACGTCGAGGGCGGTCACCTCGATGCTGTCCCTGCCGGCCCGGACCTGCTTGTTCAGGACGGCGTCCAGCAGGTTCTCCTCGAGCGGGGCGAGCTGCTCGGCGACGACGGAGAGCACGTTCTCCTGCAACGCGGACTCGAGCTCGTCGAGCAGGACGCCGGCCGGCGCGAGGACGCCGTCGAAGCCGGTCTCCAGCTGGGTGGTGAGCGCGGCGGTCAGGGTGGCCACGACCTCGTCGAGCCCGGTCGCGAGCCGGGTGTTCGGGGCCGGGTCGGCGGGCAGCGCCAGCACCTCGACGCGCTCGCCGGCGACCTCGACCGCGAGTGCGGCGCCGGCCAGGCGGGAGTCGCCCTCGGCCGAGGTGGTCGTCGCGCTGCACCAGCTCTGCACGGCGTCCAGGTCGAGGGTGAGGCCGAGGTCGCCGAGCGAGGTCAGCGCCGTGGCGAGTCCGTCCTGGGCGGCCGGCAGGGCGGCGTCCAGGAGCGGGGCCAGGGCGTCCTGCAGCTCGGCGTCGAGCCCCTGGAGCAGGTCGGAGCGCACGAGGGTGACGCCGCTGAGGTCGAGGGTGCCGGCGTCGATCCTCAGCGCGTCGCCGGGGGTCAGGCAGCTGCCGTCACCGACCGAGCCCACGCCGGCGCCCCGGCCGGCGAGTCCGGCGCACGCGGCGGACCGGCCGGCGCCGTCGACGACGCCGGCGGTCGCGTCCTGGGTCAGCACGCTCCCGGACGCCGACGACTG
Source organism: Nocardioides sp. S-1144 (assembly GCF_005954645.2). Taxonomy (NCBI): domain Bacteria; kingdom Bacillati; phylum Actinomycetota; class Actinomycetes; order Propionibacteriales; family Nocardioidaceae; genus Nocardioides; species Nocardioides dongxiaopingii. The sequence continues at coordinate 3,658,210 of NZ_CP040695.2, read as the reverse complement.
GCCGCCCAGCAGGGAGACCACCGGGGTCCGGGTGCCGGTCGCGGACTCGCGGGTGCCGTCGTGGGTGACCGCGTAGGTCTCCGACCCCGCCGGGGTGCCGGCCAGGCTCACGGTCAGGGCCGTCGCGGTCGCCTGGGCGACCGGGCCGGCGGCGGTACCGGGGGCCGCGGTGAGCAGGACCAGCCCGCCGGCGACGCCGAGGATGCCGAGACGGGCGAGGACGCCGTGAGGGGCGAGCGGGCGGCGGGTCGCGCGGTCTCCGGGGTGCACGACGTCACAACGACGGCCGCGACCGCGCGTTACGCGCCGGCGGCCCCGGGGGGCCGGGCGTCGTGGTCGAGGCGGTCGCGACGGCCCAGGAGGTGCTCGCGCTCGGCGGCGTTCTCGCACGCCCCGATGGCGGCGTCGTAGGCCGTGCGCGCCTCGGCGCGCCGTCCGGCCCGAGCCAGCAGCTCGGCCCGGACCGCGGGCAGCCGGTGGCCCGGGAGGTCGAGCCCGGCGAGGAGGGCCAGCGCGGCCTCCGGCCCGTCGGCCTCGGCGACGGCGACCGCCCGGTTGAGTCGCACGACCGGCGAGCCGGTGAGGTCCTCGAGCTCGGCGTACCACCCGGTGATGCGCGCCCAGTCGGTGGCGGCGGCGGTGGGCGCGATCGCGTGCTCGGCGGCGATCAGCGCCTGGAGCAGGTACGGCGTCGACGTCGTCCCCGCGGCCAGCGGGGTCAGCAGGTCGAGCGCCTCGGCGATCTCCGCCCCCTTCCACCGGCTGCGGTCCTGGTCGGGCAGCAGCACCAGCGCGCCGCCGGCCACCCGCGCGTCGCGCCGCGAGTGCTGCAGCAGCATGAGCGCGAGGAGGGCGTCGAGGTCGGGCCGGGCCGCGTCGGGGGCCACCTCGCGCAGCACGCGGACCAGCCGGAGCGCCTCGCCGGCCTCCTCGGACCGCACGACGTCGGCGCCCGACCCGGGCGCGTACCCGGCGGTGAAGGCGAGGTAGGCGATGTCGGCGACGTCCGCGACCCGGTGCAGCAGCGCCGCGCCGGTCGGCACGGCGAACGACGCGCCCGCCAGCCGCTTGCGGGCCCGGGTGAGCCGGGCGGCCATCGTGGCGGTCGGCACGAGGAACAGCCGGGCGACGTCGGCGGTCGGGACGCCGAGCACCAGCCGCAGGGTGAGCGCGGCGGCGTGCTCGGCCGGGAGGGTCGGGTGGGCGCAGAGCAGCACGAGGCGGAGCCGCTCGTCGACCGCCCCGGCCTCGCCGGGGGCCGACCCGTCGGCGAGCACGCGCCCGGCCTCCTCGACCAGGTCGGTCTCGACGGCCAGCAGCGGCAGGGACCGGTGGGCGACGGCCTCGGCCCGCAGCCGGTCGAGGACCCGCCGTCGGGCGGTGACGAGCAGCCACGCCGGGGGGTTGGCCGGCTCGCCGTCGTCGGGCCAGCGCCGGGCCGCGGCCTCGAAGGCGTCGCCGAGGGCGTCCTCGGCCAGGTCGAGGCGGCGGAACTGCGCGACGAGCAGGGCGAGGAGACGGCCCCACTCCTCGCGCAACAGCCGCTCGAGGGTCACGTCGGGTCGCGGGGCGGGCGCCCGGTCAGAAGTCCGGGACGTCGACGCACTCGCGCACCTCGACGGCGTACTCGCGCGGCAGCAGCGTCGCGAGCTCGACCGCGGCGGCGAGGTCGGGGACGTCGACCAGGTAGAAGCCGCCGAGCTGCTCGACGGTCTCGGCGAACGGGCCGGCCGTCACCGGGCGGACGTCGTCCGCCCCGGCCGGCCGGACGGTGCGAGCGGTCTCCGGCCGGCTCAACGCCTCGCCGCCGACCACCGCGCCCCGCTCGCGGACGGCCCGGTCGAAGGCCTGGAAGTCGGCCACGACCCGGTCGCGCAGCGCGTCGTCGGCGGCGTCCCACGCGTCGAAGTGCCCGGCCTCGGCCATCAGCAGCAGGAAGCGGCTCATGCGTCCGCCGCGCCCGCGTCGGGCCCGGGCTGGCAGGCGCGGACCTCGACGGCACCGTCGCCGTCGTCGGCCAGCATCGCGGCCACCTCGACCAGGTCGTCGACGTCGTCGGACTCGACGAGGTAGAAGCCCGAGAGCTGCTCGACGGTCTCGGCGTAGGGCCCGTCGGTGACGACGACCTCACCGCCGACGCGACGCACCTGCCGGGTCTCGCGGGAGTGGGTGAGCTCGGCGCCTCCGGTGATCCGGTGGCCGCGGGCCTCGAGGGCGGTCGAGAAGGCGTCGTGCCGGGCGAACACGGCGGCCTGCTCGTCGGGGGAGAGGGCCTCCCAGGCGTTCTCGTCGCCGGGCAGCAGGATGGCGTAGGTCGTCGTCATGGCGTCCTCTTTCTGGGTCGTGGGAAGTCTGTCACCGAGATGACGCGCGGGCACCCCCGAGATCGACACCGTCCGTTCAACGACCCGTGCGTGAGATGGGGCCATGCCGTCCCGACCACTGACCCTCCTCGCCGCCACGGGCGCCGCCGGTGTCCTCGGCGGTGCGTACGGCGCCCGCGGGCTGCTCGCCCGGCAGGCCGCGACCGCGCGCCGGCTGATCGGCAAGCCGCTGGGGGAGAGCCCGCCCGACGCCGACCGGATCTGGCGCTCGTCGTACGGGGACCCGCTCGACCTGCTCCTCGTCGGCGACTCCATCGCGGCCGGGCTCGGGGCCGAGCGCCGCAAGGACACCCTGGGCGGCCGGCTCGCGAAGGGACTGGCCAAGCGGACCCACCGTGCGGTGCGGCTGCGCACGGTGGCCGTGGTCGGCTCGGAGAGCTCGATGCTCGCCGCGCAGCTCGCCACGCTCCCGGACGGCTACCGCCCCGACGTCGCCGTCGTCGTGGTCGGCGGCAACGACGTCACCCACCGGGTGCCGGTCGCGGTGTCGGTGCGTCACCTGGAGGACGCCGTCCGCCGGCTGCGCGAGCGCGGCGCCGAGGTGGTCGTCGGCACCTGCCCAGACCTCGGCGCGCTGCGGCCGGTGCCGCAGCCGCTGCGCGCGCTCGGCTCGCGCGCGTCACGCCAGCTCGCGACGGCGCAGGCCGCCGCCGCCGTCCGCACGGGGGCGCACGCGGTGTCGCTCGCGCGGGTGGTGGGGCCGTTCTTCATCACCAACCCCGACGAGATGTTCAGCCTCGACCGGTTCCACCCCAGCGCGCTCGGCTACCGGCGCACGGCGGCCGCGCTGCTGCCCTCGGTGCTCACCGCGCTCGGCCTGCACGACCGGGTGCCGTTCGGCCACCACGCGCCGACGCCGCCCTGACCCGGAGCGCCGGCCGGTCGCCGGACCGGCTGCCTAGGCTGGGCGGGTGCTCGACGTCCTGCTGGTGACCTCGGCCGGCCGCCCGTTCGGCGAGCCCGGTCACGAGCTCCTCGACGCCGCCCTGGCCGGGCTCGGCCTGAGCAGCCGCTGGGCCGTGTGGGACGACCCGTCCGTCGACTGGGCCGGCGCCCGCCTCGTCGCGGTGCGCTCCACCTGGGACTACCAGGACCGACGCCGGGAGTTCCTCGACTGGGCCGAACGGATCGGGCCGGCCCTCATCAACGGGGCGGCGGCGTTCCGGTGGAACACCGACAAGAGCTACCTGCTCGACCTCGCGGGGCACACCGACCTGCCCGTCGTGCCGAGCGTGCTCGCCGGCGACGCGGACGCCGTCCGGACCGCGGTCGCGCGGTTCGGCACCGCCGTGGTCAAGCCCCGGGTCGGGGCGTCCGGGGTCGGTGTCGAGGTCGTCGCGGACGCCGCCGCCTGGCGTCCCGGCGGGTCCGGCAGCGCCGGCCCGTGGCTGGTCCAGCCGCTCGTCGACTCGGTGCACACCGAGGGCGAGCAGTCGGTCTTCGTCCTCGGCGGCCGGCCGGTGTCGCAGGCCGTGAAGCGCACCGGTGGTCACGACGTCCGGGTGCACGAGCGGCACGGAGGCACCACCACCGCCGTGCCGCTCGACGACGCTGCCGCCCGGCTCGCCGTCGACGCCGTCGCGGCGGCGTCCACGCGCACCGGCGCCGACCTGGTCTACGCCCGGGTCGACCTGCTCCACCTCGACGGCCGCCTCGTCGTCAGCGAGGTCGAGGTCACCGAGCCGGGCCTGTACCTCCCGATCCTCCCGGTCAACGCGACCGCGCTCGCCGCGGCGCTCGCCACGCGCCTCTGACCCACGCCCTCGACCCGCGCCCCGGGCCTCCTCCGGCGACGACCGGGTTGTCACTCTCGGGGGGCGAGTGCTAAACATGAGGCTGGCACTCTTACCATGAGAGTGACAACCGGAGCGGTGTCAGCTGAGGTCTTCAGCGCCGGCGAGCAGGGTTCGCCGGGTCGTGCGGAGATCGTCCGTCGCGGGCAGCCCACCACTCCGTACCCCCAACTCCACAGGCAAGGAACTCCAGGAGTTATGCCCAAGCTGATTGCTTTCAACGAGGAGGCCCGGCGCGGCCTCGAGCGTGGCATGAACACGCTCGCCGACGCCGTCAAGGTCACTCTCGGTCCCAAGGGCCGCAACGTCGTGCTCGAGAAGAAGTGGGGTGCCCCCACGATCACCAACGACGGTGTGAGCATCGCCAAGGAGATCGAGCTCGAGGACCCCTACGAGAAGATCGGCGCCGAGCTGGTCAAGGAGGTCGCGAAGAAGACCGACGACGTCGCCGGCGACGGCACGACGACGGCCACCGTGCTGGCCCAGGCGATGGTCCGCGAGGGCCTGCGCAACGTGGCCGCCGGCGCGAACCCGATGGGTCTCAAGCGTGGCATCGAGGCCGCCGTCGTGGCGGTCGCCGAGCAGCTGCAGGCCATGGCCAAGGAGGTCGAGACCCGCGAGCAGATCGCGGCCACGGCCACCATCTCCGCCGGTGGCGACACCACCGTCGGTGACGCCATCGCCGAGGCGATGGACAAGGTCGGCAAGGAGGGCGTGATCACGGTCGAGGAGTCGAACACCTTCGGGATCGACCTCGAGCTCACCGAGGGCATGCGCTTCGACAAGGGCTACATCTCGGCCTACTTCGTCACCGACCCCGAGCGCATGGAGACCGTGCTGGAGGACCCCTACGTCCTCATCGCCAACTCCAAGGTCAGCAACGTCAAGGACCTGCTGCCGCTGCTCGAGAAGGTCATGCAGTCCGGCAAGCCGCTGCTGATCATCGCCGAGGACGTCGACGGCGAGGCGCTGTCCACGCTGGTCGTGAACAAGATCCGTGGCACCTTCAAGTCGGTCGCCGTCAAGGCCCCCGGCTTCGGTGACCGCCGCAAGGCCATGCTGCAGGACATCGCCATCCTCACCGGTGGCCAGGTCATCTCCGAGGAGGTCGGCCTCAAGCTCGAGACCGCCGGCGTCGAGCTGCTCGGCCAGGCCCGCAAGGTCGTCATCACCAAGGACGAGACCACCATCGTCGAGGGTGCCGGCGACCAGGGCCAGATCGAGGGCCGGGTCAACCAGATCCGCGCCGAGATCGAGAAGTCCGACTCCGACTACGACCGCGAGAAGCTGCAGGAGCGCCTGGCCAAGCTGGCCGGCGGCGTTGCGGTCATCAAGGTCGGCGCGGCCACCGAGGTCGAGCTCAAGGAGCGCAAGCACCGCATCGAGGACGCCGTTCGCAACGCGAAGGCGGCCGTCGAGGAGGGCATCGTCGCCGGCGGTGGCGTGGCGCTCGTCCAGGCCGCGGCCACTGCGTTCGACAAGCTCGACCTGGTCGGCGACGAGGCCACCGGCGCGAACATCGTCCGCGTCGCGACCTCGGCCCCGCTCAAGCAGATCGCCATCAACGCCGGCCTCGAGGGCGGCGTCGTGGCGGAGAAGGTCGCCAACCTCACCGCGGGTCACGGCCTCAACGCCGCGACCGGTGACTACGTCGACATGATCGCCGAGGGCATCATCGACCCCGCCAAGGTGACGCGCTCCGCGCTGCAGAACGCCGCCTCCATCGCGGCGCTGTTCCTCACCACCGAGGCCGTCGTGGCCGACAAGCCGGAGAAGGCGGCGCCCATGGGCGGCGACCCGTCCGGCGGCATGGGCGGCATGGACTTCTGAGTCCCGCCGCTGCCTGACCCGCACCACCACCGGCCCGTCCCCTCCTGGGGGCGGGCCGGTGTCGTTCGTCCGGTTCCTGCGCGCGTCCGCCGCGGGACCTGGCGGGAGTTTCACCGCTGAAGCGGTGAATCTCCCGCTCCTTGCATGAAGTTTCGGCCCAGGAGCGGGAGTTCCGTCCGCCGGTGTGCCCCGTGGGGCTGAGGGGGTTGGTGACGTCGTGCAGAGCGATGACGGATGTCGAGCTCCGGCGCGCTTGCGCCCTCATCGACGCGCGGCCCGCACCTGCCGGGAGTTTCACCGCTGAGGCGGTGAAACTCCCTTTCCTGGCACGAAGTTTCGGCCAAGGAGCGTGAGTTTCGTGCGACGGAGTGACGGGTGGGGCGATAGACGTCGAGGACGACGCCGCCCGGACGCCGCCCCGTCGGCTGGGGGCGTCAGCGCCAGCGGAAGGAGACGACCATCGGGTCGATCTGGCCGCGGCGGGCGGCCTGCGAGTCCGACCGGCTGTGCTGGAAGGTCACGCGGTAGAGGTACGTGCCGCGCTGGGCGAACCACGTCTCCTCGGTGAACGACAGGTTGTCCTTGGTCGAGAAGTACGACGCGCGGATGCGCACCGCGCGCTCGCCGTCGAGCCAGGCCCGCGGCATGAGACCGCTGAACTTGAGCTCGATGGTGTCGTCGGCCTCGTCGAGGTTCTCGACGGCTGCCTCGGCCGCGATCTCGAGCAGCTCGGGCGAGGTGATGGGGATGACGGGCTCGCTGCGCCGGATGAAGACCGAGGAGTAGTAGCCCTCGGTGTCGCCGTAGTCGCGCGCGCCGACGCCGTCCTGCACGATGCCCCGGTCGATGGTGCCCCACCCCGAGGGCGCCCGCAGCGACGCCGCCCCGAGCTCGATCTGCACGCCGGAGGCGGCGGGCACGTCGGGGTAGGTCGGGGTCGGGGTCTTCCTCGGCTCCGGCGGCGGCTCCGGCGGGTCGACCGTCTCCGTCGTGGTCGGGGCGACCGGCGTGGTGGGGGCGGTGGTCGTGGGCGACGTCGGGGCGGTCGAGCTGGTCGTGCTGGTCGAGGTCGACCCGGTCGGGTCCGCCACCGGGTCGCCGCCACCGCCGTTGGCCACCACGGCCACGGCGACGCCGCCGACCACCGTGACGACGGCGGCCACCACGCCGGCCACGATGAGGCCGGTGCGGCGCTTGCGGGGCGGCGGCGGGCCGGCGAAGGACGGGGGCGGCGGCAGCCACGGCGCACCCGGCGCCGACGACTGGCTGGCCAGGCTCGGCTGGCTCGGCCGGCTGGGGTGGCTCGGCGGACCGGGGTGGCTCGGCCTCGCCGCCGCCGCGGCCGCCGCCGCGGCCGCCGCCGCGGCCGGAGCCGAGGACGGAGCCGAGGGTGGCGCCGGCGGCCAGGACGGGGCGGCGGTCGGGAACGGACGCAGCGGCGGGTGCGGCGCCCCGGCGACCCGCGCGAGCTCGCGCAGGTCGGCGCGCATCGCGCCGGCGTCGGGGTAGCGGCGGCCCGGCTCCTTGGCGAGCGCGCGCTGCAGGACGTCGTTGACGGCGCGGGCCACGGGGGAGTCGTCGACCAGCCGCGGGACCGGTGCGTTGAGGTGGCTCATGCCGATCTGGACGTCGCTGCCGGCGTACGGCGCGGACCCGACCACCATCGTCCAGAGCACGCAGCCGAGGGCGTAGATGTCGGCGGCGGCGGTGGCGGGCTCGCCGCGCAGCCGCTCCGGGGCCAGGTAGGCGAAGGTGCCGGCGACCGCGCCGGTGACCGTGTTGCCGGGGGTGCGGTCCTGGGCGATGCCGAAGTCGCACAGGTAGGCGTAGGTCTCCGAGCCGACGCCGCGCAGCAGCACGTTGCTGGGCTTGAGGTCGCGGTGGACGACGCCGGCCGCGTGCGAGTCGCGCAGCGCCCAGGCCATCTGCTCGGCGATCGTCGCGGCCTCGACCGCGGGCACCGGTCCGTGGCGGCGGATCGCGTCGCTCAGGTCGCCGCCGCCGACGTACTGGGTGGCGATGTAGAGGCAGCCGTCCTGCTCGCCGTGGTCGAAGATCGCGATGACGTGCGGGGAGTCCAGGCGGGCCAGCACGGTGGCCTCGCGGGCGAACCGGGCCCGGTAGTCGGGCTGCTCGGCGAACTCGGGGGAGAGCACCTTGAGGGCGACCGTGCGGCCCAGGCCGCGCTGCTCGGCGGCGAACACGACGCCCATGCCACCCCGGCCGAGCTGGCGGGTGATCCGGTACCCGCCGAACTCCTCGCCCACCGAGGGGAAGTGCGCCACGATGACTCCTACTGAAGGCCTGAGGGACGTGCGGAACCTATCCCGTGGCGGGCGGGCCGAAACCCGGGCGTGTGACACGGTGGTGGGGTGACTTCGGAGGGACGCCGCGACCGGCTCGAGGACGTCGCGGCCGAGATCGTCGAGCCGCTGCGACGCTACCTCGCGCGCCGGACCGACGCCGCGACCGCCGACGACGTCCTCGCCGACACGCTGCTGGTGTGCTGGCGGCGGATCGACGAGGTGCCCGACGACGCCCTGCCCTGGGCCTACGGCGTCGCCCGCCACTGCCTGGCCAACGCCGAGCGGGGCGACCGCCGCCAGCGCCGGGTCGCCAGCCGGATCGCCGTCGTCGACCCGCCGGCCGCCGCCACCACGCCGCCCGGCGCGGCCGGCGACGCGGCCGACGACGCGGTCGGCGAGGCCCTGGCCGCGCTCCCGGCGTCCGACGCCGAGCTGCTGCGGCTGTGGGCGTGGGAGCAGCTCACGCCCTCGGAGATCGCGGTGGTCCTCGACGTGACGCCGAACGCCGTGAGCATCCGGCTGCACCGCGCCCGCGGCCGGCTGCGCGAGGAGCTGCGAAAGATCGGCGTCGGTGCCGGACATGAGGGGTCGACGGAAGGGAGGAAGCCGTGAACGAGCACCACCAGCAGGACGACCAGCACGACCAGCAGGACGACCAGCACGACCAGCACGACGACGACCTGCGCGCCCTGCTCGCCGCGCACGACCCGGCCGCCTCCCTGCCACCGGCCGACCCGTCCCGGGTGGCCCGACTCCTGGAGGACACCATGACCGACGTGCACACCGACGAGTCGCGCACCGACGGCACCCGCCACCGCAGCCGCCTGACCTGGCTGGTCGCCGCCGCGGCCCTCGTGCTCATCGGCGGCGGGATCCTCTGGGCGACGGTGGGCAACGACGAGGAGACGCCCCCGGTCGCCGGTGAGCCCGCGGCGAGCCCGCCGACGTCGGAGGCCGCCCAGAGCGTCACCCGGCTCGGCGTCGACACCGCCGGCGCGAGCGGGCGCTGCCTGCCGCCCGCGGAGTCGCCGCAGGTCGTGGCCGCCCAGTCGCTGGCCTTCGAGGGCACCGTCACCGCGATCAGCGGCGACAAGGTGACCCTCGAGCCGACGCGGTACTACACCGGCGAGGAGACCGACCTGGTTACCGTCACCGCGCCCAGCGACGACATGGCGGCCCTGCTGGCCGGCGTGACGTTCGAGGAGGGTGGGCGCTACCTGGTCTCGGCGACCGACGACCGGGTCACCCTGTGCGGCTTCACCGCGCCCTACAGCGAGGGCCTGGCCGCGGTGTACGCCGAGGCCTTCCCGGGCTGAGTCGTGACTGCCGGACTGCTGCTCGCCGCCGGGGCCGGCTCCCGGATGGGCCGGCCGAAGGCCCTGGTGCACGACGCCGACGGCACGTCGTGGCTGGTCCGGTCGCTCGGCGTGCTGCGCGACGGCGGGTGCGAGCGCGTCACGGTGGTGCTCGGCGCGGCCGCCGACGACGCCGCCCGCCTCGTGCCCGCCGGCGTGCCGGTCGTGGTCGCGGGCGACTGGGCGACCGGCATGGCGGCGTCGCTGCGCGCCGGACTGGCCGCCCTCGACAGGGCTGCCGACAGGGCTGCCGACGGGGCGGACGACGGGGCAGCCGACGGGGCGGCCGACGGGGCGGCCGACGGGGCTGCCGGCGACGCGGTCGTCGTCCACCTCGTCGACCTGCCCGACGTGACCGCCGACGTGGTCCGCCGCGTCGCGGCCGGCGCCGGCCCGGCCACCCTGGCGCGGGCGTCGTACGACGGCGTGCCGGGTCACCCCGTCGTGCTCGGCCGCGAGCACTGGGCCGGCGTCGCCGCGGCCGCCGTCGGCGACGCCGGCGCCAAGCCCTACCTCGCCGCCCACGACGTGGCGCTGGTGGAGTGCGGCGACCTGGCCCGCGGCCACGACGTCGACTCCCCGCCCGCCGTCCCGGGCGGCTGACCGCGCCCAACCTCCCGCCAACAGGGCGGTGACTAGCCTGGCACGGTGACCCCGACGTCGACTGCGGAGACCGCCGAACGACTCGCGGCGACCGGCTACCTGTGCGACGACGACCTGGCCACCGTCGCCTACCTCGCGCTCGCGATGCAGCGGCCGCTGCTGCTGGAGGGCGAGCCCGGCACGGGCAAGACCGCGCTGGCGGAGGCGCTGGCGGAGGCGCTCGACGTCCCGCTGGTGCGGCTGCAGTGCTACGAGGGCATCGACGTGACGCAGGCGCTCTACGACTGGGACTTCCCGCGCCAGGTCCTGCACCTGCGCGCGCTGGAGGCGGTCGGCCGCGGCGACGCGGACGCCGACGGCGGCCTGGCCGAGGCCGAGAAGTCGCTGTACGACGAGCGGTTCCTGCTCGCTCGGCCGGTGCTGACCGCGCTGCGGAGCCCGGCGGTGCTGCTCGTCGACGAGGTCGACCGCGCCGACGACGAGTTCGAGGCGTTCCTGCTCGAGGTGCTCTCGACCTACCAGGTGAGCATCCCCGAGCTCGGGACGATCCGCGCGGCGACGCCCCCGGTCGTCGTCCTCACCTCCAACCGGACCCGCGAGCTGCACGACGCCACCAAGCGGCGCTGCCTCTACCACTGGATCGACCACCCCGCGCTGGCCCGTGAGGTGGCGATCGTGCGGTCCCGGGCACCCCAGGTGTCCGCGGCCCTCGCCGAGCAGGTCGTCGGCGTCGTCCAGGGGCTGCGCGAGCGCGGCGACCTCGAGAAGCCGCCCGGCGTCGCCGAGACCCTCGACTGGGCCCGCGCCCTGCACCAGCTGGGCACCACCGAGCTCGACCTCGAGACCGCGTCGCGCACCCTCGGCGCGCTGGTCAAGTACCGCGAGGACGGCGAGCGGGTGAAGCAGGCCCTCGACCAGATGCTGCGGGCATGAGCACCCCGTCCGCGCCGGGAACCACCCACGAGGTCGACGAGGTCCTGCTCGCCTTCACCCGCGCGCTGCGCGCCGCCGGCGTCCCGGTCACCCACGACCGCGCCGCCGGCTTCCTCGCCGCCGTCGCGACCGTGGGGCTCGCGGACCGACGGGCGACCTACGTGGCGGGCCGCGCGACGCTCTGCTCCTCGCCCGACGACCTGTTGCGCCACGACCAGGTCTTCGAGGCGTTCTTCGACCACCGCAGCGGACTCCCGCGGGAGCGTCCGGCCGCGCCGCGCGAGCAGCCGGTGCCCGCCGACCTCGCCCTCGACGAGCAGGACGGCGACGGTGACGGTGAGGAGCGCGAGGACGTCGTCCGGGCGCTGGCCAGCGACCTGGAGACCCTGCGGCACCGTGACGTCGCGGCGATGACGGCCGCCGAGAAGCACCGCCTTGCCGGGCTGTTCTCGACGCTGCGGCCCCGGCCGCCGATGCGCCGCACCGTGCGGCAGGAGCCGTGGCGGCGCGGGCAGGTCGACGCCGCGCGCACGATCCGGGCGAGCCTGCGCCTGCACGGGGAGCCGGCGCCGATCCAGTGGCGGCACCGCCGGCTGCGCCCGCGTCGCGTGGTGCTGCTCGTCGACGTCTCCGGGTCGATGAGCGGCTACGCCGACGCGCTGCTCCGCCTGGCCCACACGCTCACCCGGGCCCTCGCGGTCCGCGGGGGCCGGGTCGAGACGTTCACCGTCGGCACCCGGCTGACCCACCTCACCCGCGCGCTGCGCACCCACGACGTCGAGCGCGCCCTGGTCGCGGCCGGCGAGGCGGTCCCCGACTGGTCCGGCGGCACCCGCCTGGGCGAGACGCTGAAGGTCTTCCTCGACCGCTGGGGCCGGCGGGGCACGGCTCGCGGCGCGGTCGTCGTGGTGTTCAGCGACGGCTGGGAGCGCGGCGACGCCGTGCTCCTCGGCGAGCAGGTGCGCCGGCTGCGCGCGGTGGCGCACCGCGTCGTGTGGGTCAACCCGCACCGCGGCAAGACCGGCTACGAGCCGGTGCAGCAGGGCATCCTGGCGGTGCTGCCGCACGTCGACGCGCTGGTCGCCGGGCACACGCTCGCGACCTACGAGGAGCTGGTGGAGGTGGTGGCCCGTGCGTGACGTGCTCCCGGAGCTGCTGCGGTGGTGGGAGGCCGGCGAGACCGTCGGCGTCGGCACCGTCGTGGCGACGTTCCGCTCGGCCCCGCGGCCGCCCGGCGCCTCGATGCTGGTCGGTCCCGACGACACCGCCGTGGGCTCGGTCAGCGGCGGCTGCGTCGAGGGCGCCGTCTACGACCTCGCCCAGGAGGTGGTGGCCTCCGGCGAGCCGGTGCTGCACCGCTACGGCGTCTCCGACGACGACGCCTTCGCCGTCGGGCTGACCTGCGGCGGCATCCTCGACGTCTGGGTCGAGGAGGTCTCGCGCGACACCTTCCCCGAGCTCGCCGAGATCGCCGCCGACGTGGAGGCCGGCCGACCGGTCGCCCTCGCCACCGTCATCGAGCACCCCGACCCCGCCCGGCTCGGCACCCGGCTCGTCGTCCGCCCGGGAACGGAGTCGCCGGCGTCCTCGCCCCTCTGGTCCGACCGCGCCACGGACGCCGTGGGCGACGACGCCCTGGGGTTGCTGGCGCAGGGGGCGAACGCGACGCTCACCTACGGGCCCGACGGCGAGCGCCGCGGCGAGGGGATGCGGGTGTTCGTGTGGGCCTTCGCGCCCAAGCCGCGCCTGCTCGTGTTCGGCGCGATCGACTTCGCCGCCGCGGTGGCCCGGGTCGGGGCCTTCCTCGGCTACGACGTGACGGTCTGCGACGCGCGTCCGGTCTTCGCCACCGCCAGCCGCTTCCCGGACGCCGACCGGGTCGTCGTCGACTGGCCGCACCGCTACCTCGCGGCCGAGCAGGAGGCCGGCGCCGTCGACGGCCGGACGGTGGTGACCGTGCTGACCCACGACCCGAAGTTCGACGTCCCCCTGCTCGAGGTGGCGCTGCGGCTGCCCGAGGTGGCCTACGTCGGCGCGATGGGCTCCCGGCGCACCCACGACGACCGGATGGCCCGGCTGCGCGAGGCCGGGCTCACCGAGGCCGAGCTGGCCGGACTGTCCAGCCCGATCGGCCTCGACCTCGGCGCCCGGACCCCCGAGGAGACCGCGATCAGCATCGCCGCGGAGTTCATCGCCGGCCGCTGGGGTGGCAGCGGGCAGCCGCTGGCGACGCGGGAGGGTCGCATCCACGGCTGACCCGCCCGCCGGCCTGGGTCGAGGGGTGACCCCGGTCACACGCGGCGTTGTACCGTGCACGACATGCAGTCGGAGCTGGACGCCCGCAAGCGAGAGTGCCACCACGCGTGGACGACGTTCGTCGAGCACGGCGACCAGGTGGCACCCCTCGTGCGGCCCGAGATCCTCACCAGCTGGGCGCGCTCCGGCGCCGCGATCGACAGCGAGCTGACGGCGGCGCCGCTGGCCGACGAGTCCGAGACCGCCGCGATCTGGCGCGACTCGCCGCTGCAGGTCGCGGTCGAGCGGGTCGAGGAGGAGCTGCGCCGCACCGCCCAGGACGGCGACCTCGTGCTCGCCGTCACCGACGCCGACACCCGCATCCTGTGGACCTACGGCGGCCGGGTGATGCGCCGCAAGGCCGAGACGGTCAACTTCGTCCCCGGCGGGCGCTGGGACGACGAGTCGATCGGCACCAACGCCCTCGACCTGGCCAACCGCACCGACGCGCCGTCGATGGTCTTCAGCGCCGAGCACTACGCCTCGATCGTGCACAACTGGGTCTGCTGGGCCGCGCCGGTCCACGACCCCGTCAGCGGCCGCCAGCTCGGCGTCCTCGACCTGTCGACGACCTGGGACCGCACCCACCCCATCGGCCTGGCGACGGCACGGGTGATGGCCCGGCTGATCGAGACCGCGCTGCCGCACTCCAGCCACCACCCCTCGGCCCGCGCGCTCGACGACACCGGCGACCCGGGCCTCGTGCTCACCCTCCTCGGCACCGCCGAGGTGCGCCTCGACGGCCAGCGGCTGCTGCTCAACCGCCGGCAGACCGAGGTGCTCGCGCTGCTCGCGCTGCACCCCGGCGGGCTCAGCCTCGAGCAGCTCCACGCCCTGGTGTACGGCGACCAGGCGGTCACGTTCTCGACCCTCAAGGCCGAGGTGTCCCACCTGCGCGCCGCCCTCGGCGGCCAGCTCTCCTCGCGCCCCTACAAGCTGCTGATGCCGATCGACACCGACGTCGACCACGTGCTCGGGCTGCTGCGTCGCGGACGGGTCGCCGAGGCCGTCGAGTGCTACGGCGGCGACCTCCTGCCCGGCACCAACTCGCCCGCGCTGGCCGAGCTGGGGGAGTACGTCGCCGTCGCCGTCCGCGAGGCGCTGCTGGCCGAGCCCGACCCGGACGCCGTGCTCACCTACGCCGAGCGCTCGCCCTACGACACCGCCGTGGTCGAGCACTGCCTCGCCGTCCTGGGCGAGAGCGCACACCGGGCCAAGCCGCTGCTCAAGGCGCGGCTGGCCGCCGCCCACTGACGCCGGCCGGTCCACGACGGGTCAGTCGAGGCACGGCCCGGCGTTCGCGCTCGCCGTGTCGGAGTAGAGCTGCACGCACACGACCGGCTCGAGGAGGTCGTCGGAGTCGGAGTCGCGCGCCGGGCGGACCTCGTACCAGGTGTTCGAGTCCTCGCCCTCCGGGTCGACCTCGTCGCTCACGTCGACGGCCTCCAGGTCGCGGTCGAGCAGGACGGCGGCCTCGGCGGCGATCCGCTGCGCCGTGACCCCCGGGCCGGAGGCCAGGCCGACGGCGAGGTCGGTCGCCTCCTCCAGCTCCTCCTCGCTCAACCGCACGTGGTCGAGGGTGACGACCAGCAGGAAGCCGCCCACGACGACCAGCGCGGCCCAGTTGCGCACGTCGAGCAGGGTGTGGCCCTCCGGGGCCGGCTCCGCCGCCCCGGGGCGGGTCCAGGCGGTGACGTTGCGGTGCCAGCGGCGCGACCCGGTGAGGGCGATCGCGGCCAGCACCGCGACCAGGGTCCACGACGCGACGAGGAGGTAGGTCATGTGCCGACTGTCTCCGGCGCACGGACCCGCAAACGTGGCCGGGCCCCCGGCGCCGGCCCGACGCGCTCGCCAACCCCCGGCCAACCCTCCCCGCCTAGCGTGACGTGGGTCACGCGCAGCTGCGCGCAGCGTCCTCGTGCCAAGGGAGAGACATGACCCGGATCAACCTCACCGTCGACGGCGCCAAGGTGGCCGACGACGTCGAACCGCGGATGCTGCTGGTGCAGTACCTGCGGGAGAAGCTCGGCAAGACCGGCACCGTCATCGGGTGCGACACCAGCAACTGCGGCGCGTGCACCGTGCACCTCGACGGCACCAGCGTGAAGTCGTGCAACGTGCTCGCGGTGCAGGCCGACGGGGCCCAGGTCACCACCATCGAGGGCCTCGCCGCCACGCACGACGGCGGCGAGCTGCACCCGGTGCAGGAGGCCTTCCGCGAGTGCCACGGCCTGCAGTGCGGCTTCTGCACCCCGGGGATGATCATGCAGACGACGGCGCTGCTGGCCGAGAACCCGGACCCGTCCGAGGAGGAGATCCGGCTCGGGCTCGAGGGCAACCTGTGCCGCTGCACCGGCTACCACAACATCGTCAAGGCCGTGCAGCACGCGGCGGCGCAGGGCCGGTCCGAGGGGGTCAGCTCGTGACCGCCGTCCAGGACGCCCCCGAGGCGCAGAAGGAGATCGGCCGCGACCGCCGGCGCAAGGAGGACCAGCGCCTCATCACCGGTCGCACCCGGTGGACCGACAACATCACCCTCCCCGGGATGCTGCACCTCGCGATGGTCCGCAGCCCCTTCGCGCACGCCCGGATCAACGGCATCGACACCGCCGAGGCGACGGCGTCCACCAACGTCGTGGCCGTGCTCACCGGCGCCGACCTCGGCGAGACGCAGGGCGCCTGCATCAACGCCTGGCCGATCACGCCGGAGCAGGTCACGCCCACGCACCTGCCGATGCCCAGCGACCGGGTCGCCTTCGCCGGCGAGATCGTCGCGGTCGTCGTGGCGCGGACCGCCGCCGAGGCGCGCGACGCCGCCGAGCTGGTCGACGTCGACTACGAGGAGCTGCCCGCCGTCGTGGGGCTCAAGAACGCCATCAAGGACGAGGTGCTGGCCCACCCCGACCTCGGCACCAACAAGTCGGCGTTCTGGCGCTTCGACTCCGAGGAGGCCGGCACCGGCGGCAACGTCGACGAGGCCATCGCCAAGGCGCGCACCGACGGCGTCGTCATCGAGCGCGAGTACCGCCAGCAGCGGCTCATCCCGGCGTTCATGGAGCCGCGCTCGGTGGTCGTGGACCCCACCGGCGAGCAGATCACCATCTGGTCGGCCACCCAGATCCCGCACATCCTGCGCTTCGCGCTGGCCGCGACGACCGGCGTCCCCGAGTCGAAGATCCGGGTGATCGCGCCCGACGTCGGCGGCGGGTTCGGCGGCAAGCTGCAGCAGACGCCGGAGGAGATGATCGCCTTCGCCGTCGGACGGCGGCTCGGCAAGCCGGTCAAGTACACCGAGACCCGCAGCGAGAGCCTCGTCAGCGGCCACCACGGTCGCGACCAGTGGCAGAAGCTGACCATGTCGGCCGAGAAGGACGGCACCGTCACCGGCTTCAAGGTCGAGCTCCTCGCCGACCTCGGCGCCTACGTCGCCATCGTCGGCGGCGGCGTCCCGGTGCTCGGCGCGTTCATGTTCAACGCGATCTACAAGTTCCCCGCCTACCAGTTCAACTGCCAGACGGTGCTCACCAACACCACGTGGACCGACGCCTACCGCGGCGCCGGCCGGCCCGAGGCGACCTTCGGCGTCGAGCGGATGATGGACGAGCTGGCCGCCGAGGTCGGGGTCGACCCGATGCAGATCCGCCAGCAGAACTGGATCACCCACGAGGAGTTCCCCTTCACCACGGTGGCCGGCCTCGAGTACGACTCCGGCAACTACGAGGCCGCCACCGCGCGGGCCATGGAGATGTTCGGGTACGACGAGCTGCGGGCCGAGCAGAAGCGGCGCCGGGAGTCCGGCGACACCGTCCAGCTCGGTCTCGGCATCTCGACGTTCACCGAGATGTGCGGCCTCGCGCCGAGCCGGGTGCTGGGCTCGCTCGACTACGGCGCCGGCGGCTGGGAGCACGCGAGCGTGCGGATGCTGGCCACCGGCACGGTCGAGGTCGTCACCGGCGCGAGCTCGCACGGGCAGGGCCACGAGACGGCGTTCAGCCAGATCGTCGCCGACCGGCTCGGCGTCCCGTTCGAGAACGTCGAGGTGCTGCACGGCGACACCCAGATCGCGCACAAGGGTCTCGACACCTACGGCTCGCGGTCGCTGGTCGTCGGCGGCGAGGCGCTGGTCCGCGCGGCCGACAAGGTGATCGAGAAGGCGCTCCCGTTCGCCGCCCACCTCCTGGAGGCCAGCGAGGACGACCTGAAGTTCCACGAGGGGCGATTCCAGGTCGTCGGCACCGACCAGGGCATCGGCCTGACGGAGATCGCCACGGCGGCCTTCGCCGCGCACAACCTGCCCGACGGGGCCGAGCCGTCGATCGACGCCGAGGCGACCTTCGACCCGGTGAACTTCAACTACCCCCACGGCACGCACCTGTGCGCGATGGAGGTCGACACCGAGACCGGTGCGGTCAACATCCGCAAGTACGTGTGCTGCGACGACATCGGCAACATCGTCAACCCGCTGATCGTGGCCGGGCAGATGCACGGCGGCCTGGTGCAGGGCATCGCGCAGGCGCTGTGGGAGGAGGCGGTCCACGACGACGCCGGCACCCTGGTGTCCGGGTCGTTCGTCGACTACCTGCTCCCGACGGCGGCCGACACGCTCAGCTTCGAGATCGACCACACCACGACGCCGGCGACGACCAACTCGCTCGGCACCAAGGGCGTGGGCGAGGCCGGCACGATCGCCTCGACCCCGGCCGTGGTGAACGCCGTCGTCGACGCCGTGCGGCACCTCGGCGTGACCGACGTCCAGATGCCGTGCACGCCCGAGCGGGTCTGGATGGCGATCAACGCACCCGGCCACGGCCACGACGGCGGACCCGCGACGCAGGAGGCGGCGATGCCGCACTTCGACCCCGACGCCGAACCCGGCCCGAGCAGCACGGAAGGAGCGGGCTCATGATCCCCGCGCAGTTCGACTACCTGGCGCCGACGTCCGTCGAGGACGCGCTGGCGGCCCTCGCCGAGCACGGCGACGACGCGAAGATCATCGCCGGTGGGCAGAGCCTGCTGCCGGTGCTGCGGATGCGTCTCAACGCCCCCGAGGTCGTCATCGACCTCGGCAAGATCGCCTCGCTGCGCGGCGTCCGCGACGACGGCGACGCGATCGTCATCGGGGCGATGACGCCGCACGCGGTGGTCGGGTCCGACCCGCTGGTCGCCGAGCACGCGGCGCTGATCAGCAAGGCGGTCGAGCACCTCGCCGACGCCCAGATCCGGCACCGCGGCACCTTCGGCGGCGCCCTCGCCCACGCCGACCCGGCCGGGGACCTGGGGGCTCCCACGCTCGCCCTCGGCGCCGAGTTCGTGATCGCGGGACCCGGCGGCAGCCGCACGGTCCCGGCCGAGGAGTTCTTCGTCGACCTCTTCGAGACCGCGATCGGCGAGGACGAGATCCTCACCGAGGTCCGGGTGCCCAAGCACACCGGGTGGGGCGCGCACTACGAGAAGTTCGTGCGGGTGGCGCACCAGTGGCCGATCGTGGCGGTGGCCGCGGCCGTGCGGGTCGACGGCGCCACCATCGCGGAGGCGCGGATCGGGCTCACCAACATGGGCAACACGCCGCTGCGGGCCCGCACCGTCGAGGACGCGCTCGCGGGGCAGCCCGTCACCGACGACGCCGTCCGCGCGGCCGCCGCGCACGCGGCCGACGGCGCCAACCCGCCGTCCGACCTCAACGGCGCCGCCGACTACCGGCGGCACCTGTCGACGGTGCTGACCCGGCGCGCGGTGCTCGCCGCGGCCGGGGGCTGAGGGGACGCCGATGGACCTCACCCACCGGTTCACCGTCCCGATCGGCGTCGAGGAGACGTGGGCGGCCTTCCAGGACATCGCAGCGCTCGCCGAGTGCTTCCCGGGTGCCCAGGTCACCTCGGCCGACGGCGCCACCTTCGCCGGCTCGGTCAAGGTCAAGCTCGGCCCGATCGCGCTGGTCTACAACGGCTCCGGCACCTTCGTCGAGAAGGACGACGCCGCGCACCGGTTCCTGGTCGACGCCAAGGGCAAGGACAAGCGCGGCAACGGCACCGCCGGGGCGAAGGTGGCGCTGTCGATGGTCGAGCACGCCGGCGCGAGCGGGCCGGCCACCGACGTCGAGGTGGTCACCGACCTCGCGATCACCGGCAAGCCGGCCCAGTTCGGGCGCGGCGTCATGCAGGACGTCTCCGACAAGCTGCTCGGCCAGTTCGTGGCCTGCCTCGAGCAGCGCCTCACGGCGCCGCCCGAGCCGGAGCCGGACCCGCCCGCGCCCGAGCCGGCGTCCGAGCCGGCGTCCGAGCTCGAGGCGACGCCGACGACGTTCGCGCCCGACCTCGAGCCCACCCCGATCGCGGACGCCGCGGCGGCCGCTCCCCAGCCCGCGGCCCAACCGGCGGCACCGGCCCCCGCGCCGCGGGCGGTACCGCCGCCGCGCGCCGTCCCGAACCGGCCGCCGGACGACGACGCGCTCAACCTCGGGGCGGCGGTGCTCCCGGTGCTGGCGAGGAGCTACTGGAAGCAGGGCCTCGCCGGGCTGGTCGCGGTGCTGCTGGTGTGGCGGGTCCTGCGCCGCTGAGAGGCCGGAGCGGTCAGCCGGCGACGACGTGCCCGTGGAGCTGACAGTTGTTGGTCTCGTCGGCGACGAGCCGGCCGGACACCACGGTGCCGTCGTCGCCGACGTAGTCGAACAGCACCAGGTTGACGTTGGCGTTCGCCGCGGCGGGGATGAGGTCGAAGGTGTCGCTCGGGTCGAAGGCCGCGTCCTCGATGTCGTCCTCGATCGGGTCGTCCGGGAGTGGGCTGGAGTCGCCGAACACGAAGGTCGAGATGAAGCCGCCGGAGCGGGTCGTGCGGGCGACCAGCCGGGTGTCGTAGACGGCGGAACAGGTCGCGGTGAGCGAGAGCCCGCCCTGGTTGTAGATGACCCGGGCGGGCGTGGACGGCGGCACCTTGTAGCGGACCTTGGTCACGCTCTGTCCGTTCACCCTCGCCGCACCTGGGACCGTTCCGAGTGCGCTCTCCCGGACGTCCTGGCCGGTGAGCGTGTCGTTCTTGACCTTCGAGGTCGTCACCGCGTTGTTCTTGATGTCCTTCGTCCCGATCTTGGTGGCGGCGTAACCGGTGCCGCCCAGGGCGACGACGAGAGCGAGGGTCGAGGTGACAGCGGCGTAGCGGCCGGCGGTGACGGGCATGGGGTGTCCTGGGGGTGGGAGCGGATGGTCCGGGTCCCGGACATTCGATCCCGCGGCCGGTCCCGTGGCCATGGCCCGGACGGGTCTTGACGAGTGCTCAGCGAGCGTGGCCGACCCGGATCGGCCCGGACGCCGTCAGCGGGTCGACGGGCTCGCCGCGCTGGGTGACGACGACCCGGCCGGCCGTGACCAGCCGGCCGGCGGCGCGGCGGGCGGCGTCCATCAGGGCGCGCCAGTCGTCGCGGCCTAGGTCGGCGGCCACGGCCCGCGCCGCCTCCGACGGGCAGATCGTCCTGCCGTGGTCGCGGGCGTCGAGCAGCGCGAGGATCGAGGCCTCGAGGGCACGGTCGGTACGGTCCACGCCTCCCATGGTGCCCGTAGCGTCGCAGCATGCGCCGCACCTTCTCGTTGCTGCTCGTCGCGTCCCTGACCCTCGTCGGCTGCTCGGCGGGCGACGAGGAGCCCGATGCCGGACCGACGTCGTCCTCGCCGGCGGCGCCGTCGCCCAGCGAGTCGGGCCCGTCCGAGCCGTCCGAGGCCGCCGAGCCGTCGGCGCCGACCACGCCGACCACGCCGACCGCGCCGGCCGAGCCCGCCGAGGACCCGCTGCCACCGGTCACGAACGAGCTGTCGCTGCCGGCGCTGATGCGCGAGCCGCTGACCGGCCGCGGCCTGCGGGTCACCCGCACGGTCACCGAGCAGCCGGGCTACACCCAGCAGGAGATCACCTACCGCAGCGACGACCTCACGATCTCCGGTGAGCTCTTCCGCCCGACCGGGCGCGGCCCGTTCCCGGCGATCGTGCTCAACCACGGCTACATCGACCCCGCCTACTACGAGACCGGCCAGGGCCTGGCCCGCGAGCAGCTGTGGCTGGTCCAGGCCGGCTACGTCGTCCTGCACACCGACTACCGCGGCCACGCGACGTCCGACGACGTCCCCCAGGTCGACCTCGAGTCCCGGCTCGGCTACGCGCGCGACGCCGCGAACGCCGTCCGGGCGCTGCGGCAGCAGCCCTACGTCGACGGCGAGCGGGTCGGCATGCTCGGCCGGTCGATGGGCGGCGGGGTCACCCAGAACGTGCTCGTCGCCTACCCGGGCCTCGTCGACGCCGCGGTGGTCTACGCGTCGGTGAGCTCGGACTTCGTCGAGAATGTCCGCCAGTTCACCGAGCCCAACCGGCCCGAGGCGGCGCAGGGCTACCACGACCAGTTCGGGACACCGCGCAGCGCGCCGGAGTTCTACGACGGGCTCTCCCCGCGCACCTACTTCGACCGGATCACCGAGCCGGTGCTGTCGCTGCACGGCGCGGTCGACGCGACCTGCCCGCCGCGGTGGGCCCGCGACACCCAGCGGCTGATGACCCGCGCCGGCGTCGACGCCACCCTCGAGCTGTACGACGGGGAGGACCACACGTTCTACAGCCGCTGGGAGGACTCCATCCGGCGCACCGACCGGTTCTTCGAGCGTCACCTGTGATCGGCCTGGGTAGGGTCCGAGCATGAGCGGCGTGACCGACCCCCGCGGTGCCTACCGTGCCGACCTGGCCAGCGACAACATCACCTGGTTCACCCAGCAGGCGCCCCCCGACGCCCTGGTCGACCACGTCCTCGGACTGCTCGACCTCCGACGCACCGACCTGCGCCCGACGCCCCACGGCGGCGGCGTCGCCACGACCGACGGGTCGCTGCGGCTGACCGCCGTCGCCGGCCCGCACGGCGCCGCCTGCTCGGTGTGGAGCGACGCACCGGCCGGCGCCACCCGGGTCACCGAAGCGCTGAACCGGGAGTCGCACGCGATGATGGCGGCCTTCAACCGCGGCGAGCAGGCCACGAACGCCGCCCACGCGCGCTGGGCGCCGCTCGTCGGTGGAGCGGTCCGCCCCGACTTCGAGGGCTCGCCGGTGCTCGGCGTGGTCGAGGACGCCGACGTCGTCCCGATCCTCGCCCCGCCCCCACCGCCGGCCCCGCCGCCGGCCAGCTCATCCGCCCCGGCGCCCGCCGGTGGGCCGGGGCGGGTGGTGAGCCTGCGCAAGGGCGGCAACGTGTCGCTGACCAAGGAGGTCGCCGAGCTGTCGACGATCAGCGTCGGCCTCGGCTGGGACGTCGCCGACGGCTCCGGGCCGGGCTACGACCTCGACGCCTCGGCGATCATGTGCGGCTCCTCGGGCCGGGTGCTCTCCGACCAGCACTTCGTGTTCTTCAACAACCTCGCCTCGCCCGACGGCACGGTGCGCCACACCGGCGACAACCTCACCGGCGAGGGCGACGGCGACGACGAGGTGATCGAGGTCGACCTCGCGCGGATGGCCGCCGAGGTCGACCGGATCGTCTTCCCGGTCTCGATCTACGACGCCGACGCCCGCCGGCAGAGCTTCGGCCAGGTCCACAACGCCTTCATCCGCCTGGTCGACGCCGCCGAGCACCGCGAGATCGCCCGCTACGACCTCTCCGAGGACGCCTCGGTCGAGACCGCGATGATCTTCGGCGAGGTCTACCGCCGCGACGGCGAGTGGAAGTTCCGCGCGGTCGGCCAGGGCTACGCCTCCGGCCTGCACGGCATCGCCCTCGAGTTCGGCGTCGACGTCTAGCACCCGCCGGCTCGACCTACGGGGGTGGCCCGGTGGTCTCGACTCGGCTCGCTGACGCTCGCCGGCTCGACCAGCGGGGGCGTCCGGTGGTCGAGCCGCGGGGACGGAGTCGCCGCGAGTCGAGACCGGCCGGTCACGACCGGTCGCGGAGCGACCGCGACAGGTCGTGGGCGGCGCGCAGCAGCAGCTCGCCGAGTTGCGGGGGCGTCCGGTGGTCGAGCCGCGGGGAGGGAGTCACCGCGAGTCGAGACCGGCCGGTCACGACCGGTCGCGCAGCGCCCGCGACAGGTCGTGGGCGGCGCGCAGCAGCAGCTCGCCGAGCTCGCGGGGGCGGCCGGTGGTCGAGCCGCGGGGACGGAGTCACCGCGAGTCGAGACCGGCCGGTCACGACCGGTCGCGCAGCGCCCGCGACAGGTCGTGGGCGGCGCGCAGCACAGCTCGCCGAGCTCGCGGGGGCGTCCGGTGGTCGAGCCGCGGGGACGGAGTCACCGCGAGTCGAGACCGGCCGGTCACGACCGGTCGCGCAGCGCCCGCGACAGGTCGTGGGCGGCGCGCAGCAGCAGCTCGCCGAGCTCGCGGGGGCGTCCGGTGGTCGAGCCGCGGGGACGGAGTCACCGCGAGTCGAGACCGGCCGGTCACGACCGGTCGCGCAGCGCCCGTGACAGGTCGTGGGCGGCGCGCAGCAGCAGCTCGCCGAGCTGCGGCGGCGTCCGGTGGTCGAGCCGCGGGGACGGAGTCACCGCGAGTCGAGACCGGCCGGTCACGACCGGTCGCGCAGCGCCCGTGACAGGTCGTGGGCGGCGCGCAGCAGCAGCTCGCCGAGCTCGCGGCGGCGGACCTCGCCGAAGCGCTGCTCGATGCCGGTCAGGCTCAGCGCCCACTGCGGGCGCCCGTCGCGGTCGAAGACGGCCGCGCCCATGCCCCAGCTGCCCTCGACGAGGAGGCCCGGGTTGACGGCGTACCCGGTCTCGCGGGTGGCGCTGACTCGCGCGCGCAGCGCCCGCGCGGAGTGTCCCGGGCCGTGCTCCACCGTCAGGTCGGTGCGGGCGAGGTAGTCGCGGGCCTCGGCGTCCGGGAGGTGGGCCAGGATCACCAGCCCGGCCGAGGCGACGCCGAGCGGGAACCGGATGCCCTCGTGCAGCACGTGCGACCGGATCGGGAAGCTGCCGTCCTCGCGGACCAGGCAGATCGTCTCGTCGCCGCGCCGGGCGGAGAGGAAGGCACTCTCACCGGTCGCCACCGACAGCCGCCGGACGACGGGCCGGGCGAGCGCGGTGACGTCGTAGCGGGCCCGCGCCGCGCCGCCGAGCAGGTACAGCTCGGGGCCGAGCAGCCAGCGCCCGGTGTCGCCGTCGCGGTCGAGCAGCCCCTCGGCCAGCAGCGACGTCAGCAGCCGGTGCACCGTCGGGCGGGCCAGCCCGGTGCCGCGGGCCAGCTCGGACGTCGTCGCGCCGTCCGGCTCGTGGGCGGCGACCTCGCGCAGGGTCGCGCCGACGCGCCCGACGACGCTGACGGGGGTGTCCACCTGGTGAACGCTAGCGTCCACCGCGGTTCGCTGGGTGACTGATCCCGCTCCCGCGGCCGTGCGCGGTTGACGACGGCGTCCGGCTCGGGTGAGGTCGGGGCATGGACAAGGTGGTGGGCTCGGCGGCCGACGCGGTCGCCGACATCGGATCGGGATCGACCATCGCGGTCGGCGGCTTCGGGTTGTGCGGCGTGCCGTCGACCCTCATCGACGCGCTGCTCGCGGCCGGCGTCGGCGACCTCGAGGCGTTCTCCAACAACGCCGGCGTCGACGACAAGGGGCTCGGGCGGCTGCTCGCGGCCGGACGGCTGCGGCGGATGGTGGCCTCCTACGTGGGGGAGAACAAGGAGTTCGCCCGGCAGTACCTCTCCGGCGAGCTCGAGGTCGAGCTGACCCCGCAGGGCACGCTCGCCGAGCGGATGCGCGCCGGCGGCAGCGGGATCGCGGCGTTCTTCACCGCCACCGGCGGCGGCACGCAGGTCGCCGAGGGCGGGCTGCCGTGGCGCTACGACTCCGAGGGCAACGTGACGCTCGCCTCGCCCCCCAAGGAGACCCGGGTCTTCGACGTCGACGGCGAGCCGCGCGAGTTCGTGCTGGAGGAGGGCATCACCGCCGACTTCGGCCTGGTGCGCGCCTGGAAGGGCGACCGGCACGGCAACCTCGTCTACCGCCGGTCGGCGCGCAACTTCAACCCGCTCGCCGCCATGTGCGGCCGGGTCACCCTCGCCGAGGTCGAGCACCTCGTCGAGCCCGGCGAGCTCGACCCCGACACCATCCACACGCCCGGCGTGTTCGTGCAGCGCGTCGTCGTGCTGACCCCGGAGCAGGCGGCCGACAAGCCGATCGAGAAGCGCACCGTGCGCACGCGGGAAGGTGCCTGACATGAGCTGGACACGCGAGGAGATGGCCGCCCGGGCGGCGGCCGAGCTGACCGACGGGTCCTACGTGAACCTCGGGATCGGGCTGCCGACGCTGGTGCCCAACTACGTCGCCGACGACGTCGAGCTGGTGCTGCAGTCCGAGAACGGCGTCCTCGGCACCGGTGCCTACCCGTGGGAGGGCGAGGAGGACGCCGACCTCATCAACGCCGGCAAGGAGACCGTCACCCTGCGCGCGGGCGCGTCGTTCTTCGACTCCGCGACCAGCTTCGGGATGATCCGCGGCGGCAAGATCGACGCCGCGATCCTCGGCGCGATGCAGGTCAGCGCGGCCGGCGACATCGCCAACTGGATGATCCCCGGCAAGATGGTCAAGGGCATGGGCGGGGCGATGGACCTCGTCCACGGCGCGAAGCGGGTGATCGTGCTGATGGAGCACGTGGCCCGGGACGGCTCCTACAAGATCGTCGAGGAGTGCTCGCTGCCCTACACCGGCAAGCGGGTCGTGCAGCGCATCATCACCGACCTGGCCGTCGTCGACGTCACGCCCGACGGGCTGCTGCTCGTGGAGGTCGCCCCCGGCGTCACCGAGGACGAGGTCCGGGAGAAGACCGAGCCCGCGCTGCTCACCCCCTGACGCAGACGCCGCCGCGCCCGGGTGGGCGCGGCGGCGTGGGCGGCGGTGCGGGGTCGGTCGCGGTGCGTGGTCAGTCGCCGAGCGCGGTCAGCGCGGCGTACTCCTCGTCGGTCAGCTCGATCCCGGCCGCGGCCGTGTTGGACTCGAGGTGGTCCAGCGACGAGGTGCCCGGGATCGGAAGCATCACCGGCGAGCGGCGCAGCAGCCAGGCCAGCGCGAGCTGGGACGGCGTCGCGTCGTGGTCCTTCGCGGCGGCGCCGAGGACGCCGTCCTCGGCCGACAGCTCGCCGGTCGCGAGCGGGAACCACGGGATGAACCCGATGTCGTGCTGCTCGCAGAAGTCGAGCAGCTCCTGGGCGTCGCGGTGGGCGAGGTTGTAGAGGTTCTGCACGGTGGCGATCGGCGCCATCGCCTGGGCCATCTCCAGCTGCTCCACCGAGACCTCCGACAGCCCGATGTGGCGGATCTTGCCCTCGTCGCGCAGCGCCACCAGCTCGCCGACCTGGTCCTCGAGGTCGACGGCCGGGTCGATCCGGTGCAGCTGGAACAGGTCGATCCGCTCGACGCCGAGGTTGCGCAGCGACATCTCGCACTGCTGGCGCAGGTAGGCGGGCCGGCCGACCGGCGTCCAGACGCCCGGGCCCTGGCGCGTCAGCCCCGCCTTGGTCGCGATCACCACGTCGTCGGCGTAGGGGTGCAGCGCCTCCTTGAGGAGCTGCTCGGCGACGACCGGGCCGTAGGAGTCGGCGGTGTCGAAGAACGTGACGCCCAGCTCGACCGCGCGCCGGAGCACCGCGACGGCGGTGTCGTGGTCCCGCGGGGGACCCCAGACCCCCTCGCCGGTGAGCTGCATGGTGCCGTAGCCGAGTCGGACGACGGGCAGGTCGCCGCCGATCGCGTAGGTGCCGGACGGTGCCGCGGTGGTGTCGCCGGTCGTCGTGGGGTGGGTGCTCATGGGGTCACTGCTCGCTCTCGCTGAGGTCGCCGGCCCAGGCGGTGTGGAACGTGCCCGGCCGGTCGACGCGCTGGTAGGTGTGGGCCCCGAAGTTGTCGCGCAGGGCCTGGATGAGGGCGGCGGGCAGGCGCTCGCGGCGCAACCCGTCGAAGTACGACAGTGACGACCCGAACGCCGGCACCGGCACACCCGCCCGGGCGGCGGTGGCCACGACCTCGCGCCAGGCGTCCACGCCGTCCTGGACGGCCTCGGCGAAGAACGGCGTGGTCAGCAGCGTGGTGAGGTCGGGCTCGTCGGTGTAGGCCTCGGTGATCCGGCCGAGGAACCGGGCCCGGATGATGCAGCCGTCGCGCCAGATCTTGGCGACCTGGCCGAGGTCGACGTCCCAGCCGTGCTCCTCGGCGCCCGCGGCGACCTGGTCGAAGCCCTGGGCGTAGGCGACCACCTTGGAGGCGTACAGCGCCGCGCGCACCTGGTCGACGAAGGTGTCGCGGTCGACCTCGACGCGCTGCTCGTCGGGGCTGGTGGAGAACATCGTGCGGGCCGCGGCCCGCTGGGCGGTGTGGCCCGACAGGCTGCGGGCGAACGTCGCCTCCGCGATCCCGGTGATCGGGACGCCGAGGTCGAGGGCCGACTGGACGGTCCAGCGGCCGGTGCCCTTCTGCTCGGCGGCGTCCTGGACGACGTCGACGAACGGGTGGCCGCCGGCGTCGGTGTGGCGCAGGACGTCGGCGGTCATCTGGATGAGGAACGACTCCAGCTCGCCCTTGTTCCACTCCTCGAAGACGTCGGCGATGGCGGCCGGCTCGAGGCCCGCGACCGAGCGCAGCAGGTCGTAGGACTCGGCGATCAGCTGCATGTCGGCGTACTCGATGCCGTTGTGCACCATCTTCACGAAGTGGCCGGCGCCGCCCTCGCCGACGTGGGCGCAGCACGGCTCGCCGTCGACGTGGGCCGCGATCGACTCCATGATCGGCCCCAGCCGCTCGTAGGCCCGGTCGCTGCCGCCGACCATGATCGAGGGGCCGTTGAGGGCGCCCTCCTCGCCGCCGGAGACGCCGGTGCCGACGAAGTGCAGGCCGTGGGCCTCGAGCTGCTCGGTGCGGCGGATGGTGTCGGTGAAGTGGGCGTTGCCGCAGTCGACGACGATGTCGCCCTCCTCCAGCAGCGGCACGAGGTCGTCGATGACCGCGTCGGTGCCCTCGCCGGCCTTGACCATCACCAGCACGACGCGCGGCTTCTCGATGGCGGCCACGAACTCCTCGAGGCTCTCGGTGCCGATCAGCCGGCCGCCGCTGTCGGCGCCCTCGTCACCGTGCTCCTCGAGCAAGCTGGTGGTGCGGGCGGTCGTCCGGTTGTGGACGGCGATGGCGTGGCCGTGGCGGGCGATGTTGCGGGCCAGGTTGCGCCCCATCACCGCCAGGCCGGTCAGGCCGATCGTGGCGGACGGGGCAGGCGGGTTCGACTCCATGGCCCCACCCAACCCCGTCGGACCAAACCGCGCCGGGGGGTCTCAGCCCTTGCGCTCGCGCTTGATGCGCCGGCGCAGCTGCAGGATCCTCAGCGACCCGACCGCGCCGGCGACCACCATGCCCACGACGGTGGCGACCAGCAGGGCGACCGCGAGCGGCAGGGAGCCGTCGAAGCCGAGGAACTG
Organism: Nocardioides sp. S-1144; assembly: GCF_005954645.2. NCBI lineage: Bacteria > Bacillati > Actinomycetota > Actinomycetes > Propionibacteriales > Nocardioidaceae > Nocardioides > Nocardioides dongxiaopingii. The sequence continues at coordinate 3,629,297 of NZ_CP040695.2, read as the reverse complement.
GATGTCGGTCGACTCGGTGTTCTGGGCGATGAAGATGACCAGCAGGATCAGCAGCACCGCCGCCGCGATCACCCCGGCCCACGCGCCGCTGGTGCGGGAGCCGCGCAGCGGGTCCTGGTGCTCGCGCGCCGGCGGGGTCGGCTCGGGGGCCCGGTCGGGGGCGCGGTCGGGGGTCGGCCCCCCGGACGGAGGGGTGCTCGGTCCGGCAGGTCGGGTGGGGTCGTACGGCGCCGGGGTGTCGGTCATGGCGCGAACCTAGCCCCGTCGGCGCCGGGGCGGTCCACCCCCGCGGACCGACCCGGACGCCGGGCGGCGCGGCGGCTCAGAAGACGTTGAACGGGCGGTACTGGACCGAGATGCGCGGGCCGGCGTGCGCGACCTTCGGGACGGCGTGCTCCCACGTGCGCTGGCACGAGCCGCCCATCACGACCAGGTCGCCGTGGCCCATCTCGACGGCCAGCGGCTCGCCGCCGTCGGCGGCGGCGGTGCCGGCCCGGGGCCGCAGGTGGAGCCGGCGGGGGTCGCCGAGGGAGACGATCGCGACCATCGTGTCGTGGCTGGAGCCCCGGCCGATGGTGTCGCCGTGCCACGCGACCGAGTCGCGGCCGTCGCGGTAGTAGCAGCAGCCCGCGGTGCGGAACGGCTCGCCCAGCTCGTCGGCGTAGTGCGCCGACAGCGCGTCGCGGGCCTCCGCGAGCAGCGGGTGGGGGAGCGGCTCGCCGATCATGTAGGTGTGCAGCAGGCGCGGGACGTCGACGACCCGGTCGTACATCTGACGGCGCTCGGCGCGCCACGGCACGTCGCGCACCAGCGTCTCGAACACCTCGTCGGGCGCCGGCAGCCACGACCGCAGGACGTCGAGCCACGCGCCCCCGGCGAGGGGACGGCGCTCGGTGCGGCCGAGGTCGCCCACCCCGGACGCGGGCGCCTGGAAGAGGGTTCCCTGGAAGTCCATCCCCCGATCATAGACCCGTGGTCGAACAGGTGTTCGACGACCTCGCGGCGCGTCGGCCACCCCTCGCCGGGCTCGGGGTCGGGTCGGGGGCATCCCGGTGGCGCCGGGGTTGCCCGACCGGTCAGGCTGGGGCCATGACGACCCCCAGCACCAGCGCGACGGCCGGCCGCGAGGTGGCCGCCCGCGTGGTCGGCCTCTCCAAGACCTACGGCCAGGGCGAGGCGGTCGTCCGCGCCCTCGACGACGTCACCCTCGACCTGTACGCCGGGGAGTTCACCGCCGTGATGGGCCCGAGCGGGTCGGGCAAGTCGACGCTGATGCACGTCTGCGCGGCGCTCGACAGCGCGACGTCCGGCCAGGTGCTGATCGGCGACCGCGAGATCGGCCGGCTCCACGACAAGGCCCTGACCCTCCTGCGCCGCGAGGAGATCGGCTTCGTGTTCCAGTCGTTCAACCTGGTCCCGACGCTGACCGCGGAGGAGAACATCGTGCTGCCGCTGGCCATCGCCGGCCGCAAGCCCGACCGCGCCTGGTTCGACTCGGTCATCGGCACCGTCGGCCTCGGCGACCGGCTCGACCACAAGCCCAACCAGCTCTCCGGCGGCCAGCAGCAGCGGGTCGCGGTCGCCCGGGCGCTCGTGAGCCGCCCGCGGATCGTCTTCGCCGACGAGCCCACCGGCAACCTCGACTCGCGCTCGGGGGCCGAGGTGCTCGAGCTGCTGCGCGCCAGTGTCGACACCCACGGCCAGACCGTGGTGATGGTGACCCACGACCCGGTCGCGGCGGCCTACACCGACCGCGTCGTCTTCCTCGCCGACGGCAAGGTCGTCGACGAGCTGCGCCGGCCCGACCGCGACCAGGTGCTCGCGATCATGGCGCGGATGTCCGACGCCGGGCCCGGCGGCCCGGGATGATCCGCGCGGCCCTCAAGAGCCTGCTCGGGCGCAAGCTGCGCCTGGTGATGAGCACCTTCGCGATCGTGCTCGGCGTGGCGTTCGTGGTCGGCACGCTGATCTTCTCCGACACCCTGAACCGCAGCTTCACCTCGCTGTTCGCCTCGACCGTGGGCGACGTCGTCGTGCGGCCCGAGGGCGGCGGCGACGCCCCCGGCGGGGCGCTGTCGACCCGCACCGTCCCCGGTGACCTCGCCGACACGCTGGCCGAGGTCCCGGGAGCCGCGCGCGCCGACGGGATGGTCAACGCCCTCGGCGTCTACGTCGTCGACGACGAGGGCAAGCCGATCGGCGGGTTCGGGCCGCCGTCGCTGGGCGCCAGCTGGTCCGACGCCCCCGCCGGCAACGGGCTCGAGGGCCTGCAGATCGCCGAGGGGCGTGCGCCCGAGGGACCCGACGAGGTCGTGCTCGACGCCGCCACGGCGGAGAAGTCCGGCTACGACGTCGGCGACACCGTCCCGCTGATCACCACCGACGAGACCGCCAACCTCGCGCCGACGCTGGTCGGGATCGCCGACTTCGCCGAGGGCGGCTCCCTCAACGGCGCCACCTACGCCGCGTTCGAGACCAGCGAGGCGCAGCGGCTCTTCCACGGGGGCGCGGACGAGTACGAGTCGATCTGGGTCACCGCCGCCGACGGCGTCACCCAGGAGCAGCTGCTCGCCGACGTCGAGGCCGCACTGCCCGACGGCTACGAGGCGGTGACCGGCGACGAGGCCGCCGACGAGTCGGCGAGCGACCTGCTCGAGGCGATCTCGTTCCTCACCACCTTCCTGCTGATCTTCGCCGGGATCGCGCTGGTCGTGGGCTCCTTCATCATCGTCAACACCTTCTCCATCCTGGTCGCCCAGCGCAGCCGCGAGCTGGCCCTGCTGCGGGCGCTCGGCGCCTCGAAGCGGCAGGTGGTGCGCTCGGTGCAGCTCGAGGCGTTCGTGCTCGGCTTCCTGGGCGCCACCCTCGGCGTGCTGCTCGGCATCGTGCTCGCGATCGGGCTGCGGGCGCTGTTCGCGACCTTCGGGCTCGACCTGTCCGGCCAGCCGCTGGTCTACCGGCCGCGCTCGTTCCTCGCGGCCTACGTGGTCGGCATCCTCGTCACGATGGCGGCGGCCTACCTCCCGGCCCGGCGGACGTCGCGGATCGCGCCGGTCCAGGCGATGCGCGACGACGTCGCGCTGCCGGAGGCGTCGCTGCGCAACCGGTTCCGCTACGGGCTCCTGCTGGCGCTGGCCGGCGGCGCGCTGCTGGCCGCGGGGCTCACCGACGTCCTCGGGATCGGGTACACCGGCTGGCTCGTCGGCGGCGGCGTGCTCGCCGTGCTGCTCGGTGTCACCGCGATGGCCCCGGTGCTCGCGGGGCCGTTCCTGCGGGCGGCCCGCGCCCTCTTCGCGCGGCTGTTCGGGTCGATCGGCAACCTCGCCGGCCAGAACTCGCTGCGCAACCCGCGGCGCACCGCCGCGACGGCCTCGGCGCTCATGATCGGCCTCACGCTCGCCTGCACGATGGCGATCGTCGGCGACTCCGCCAAGGCCTCGGTCGACCAGACCATCGAGGAGAGCTTCACCGGCGACTTCGTGGTGAGCAGCATCTTCGGCGGCTCCTTCTCCGCCACGGTCGCCGAGCGGGTCGACGGCGTCGAGGGCGTCGACGCCGTCGTGCGCCAGCGCTCCGGCTTCGCCGAGGCCGACGGGGACTTCACCGTCGTGGTCGCCACCGACCCCGACTCCCTCGAGCGGCTCGGTGTCAGCTTCGTCGAGGGCGGCCCGGCCGACCTGACGACCGGCACGGTCCTGCTCGGCGACTCCTACGCCGCCGAGCGCGGCCTCGCAGTCGGCGACGACTACGAGCTCGACGCCGCCGGCGGCCCGGTGACGTGGACCGTCGCCGGCACGGTGGAGACCGGGGCCCTGCTGGCCGGCGGCGCCATCGTGTCGATCCCGACCTACGAGGCCGCGGGCTACCCGGCGGAGGACTCGCTGCTGGTGGTCTACGCCGACGACGCGGCGTCCGGCCTGCAGGAGCGCCTCGACGAGGTGCTGGCCGACCAGCCCATCGTGACCGCCAAGGACCAGGCGGCCTTCGCGGCCGAGCAGCGCGAGCCGATCGACCAGTTCGTGCTCATCATCTACGCGCTGCTCGGGCTGGCGCTGCTGATCGCCGTCCTGGGCATCGTCAACACGCTGGCCCTGTCGGTGATCGAGCGGACCCGCGAGGTCGGGCTGCTGCGGGCCATCGGCGTCACCCGGGCGCAGCTGCGGCTGATGATCACGCTGGAGTCGGTGGTGATCGCGGTCCTGGGCGCGGTGCTCGGACTGGTGCTCGGCACCGGGTTCGGTGTCGCGCTGATGCGGGCGGTCCGCGACGAGGGGCTGGAGGTGATCAGCGTCCCGTTCGGGCAGCTCGGCGTGTTCCTGCTGCTGGCCGTCGTCGTGGGGGTGCTGTCCGCGGTCCTGCCCGCGCGGCGCGCCGCGCGCCTCGACGTCCTGGAGGCGATCTCGACCGAGTGAGGCCCGCCAAGTCGGCCATTCGCCTGACGGGGCGGCCGGCTTTCCCTACTGTGGCTCGCGTGGAGGACGTGCTGCTCAGGGATGGTCGTGCGCTCAAGCACGTCGTCGTGCGCGAGTACGTCCGCGCCCTGGTCGGCGACAACGCGCCCGGGTCGCCGGCGCCCTCGGAGCGCGAGCTCGTGCACCGCTTCGGCGTCGCCCGGATGACGGTGCGCCAGGCCCTCGACGCGCTGGTCACCGAGGGGCTGCTCGAGCGGATCCCCGGGCGCGGCACCTTCGTCGCGCGGCCGCGCCGCGAGGCCACCCGGATCAACGGCTACACCGAGGAGATGACCCGTCGCGGGCTCCTCGCCGAGTCCCAGACGCTGCTGGCGCGGCGCGAGCAGGCCGGCCCCGGCGTGGCCCGTGCGCTGTCGCTGACCGAGGGCGACGCCGTGATCCACTGGCGGCGGCTGCGCCGCGGCGACGGCACACCGGTGTGCATCGAGGACAACTACCTCAACGAGATCCTGCTGCCGGGCTTCCTGCAGACCGGCATGCCGACCAGCCTGTACGACGCCCTCGCGCGGCGCGGGCTGCGTCCGACGTGGGCCGAGGACTCCATCTCCGCCGACACCGCCGGCGACGAGGAGGCCGCCCTGCTCGAGATCGAACCGGGCACCGTCGTGCTGCGGCACTCGCGCCGCGGCATGGTGGGCGAGAAGATCGTGAACGTGTCGCGCTCGGTCTACCGTGCCGACCGCTTCACGATGTGGATCCAGCTCGGCTCGGACTCCTAGCCGCTCCGTCCACGTCCGGCCGGTCCGGCTGCTCAGCGCCGGTCCGGTTGCTCAGCGCTCGGCGCCGAGGAACCCGAGGGCGGCCGCGACCTCGCCGGTCTCCTCGCAGACCCACACCGGGTCCGGCCCGCCGAGGTCGGGCTGGATGTAGAGCGAGTGCACCGGGCCGTCGGTGCAGTGCAGGCACAGCGGCCACCGCCCGGCGTTCTCGAAGAGGGCGTCCTGGACGTCCTGGGCGACCAGCCCGGCGACGTACACGGTGCCCTCGGGCCACTGCTCGGCCCACCAGTGCCGGGCCGAGCAGGCGTCCTCGAGGGCCGACACGGCACTCGCCGTCGCCTGGTGCCGTGCGGAGAGGTCGGCCAGCACGCGGGCTCGGGCGTCGATCAGCAGGCGGTCGTCCACAGGTCCATTGTGCGGGCGTTTCAAGCGACGGCCTCCCGGGGCACGTCCCGGGCCCACCCACGACCCGGAGGAGCACCTCATGAGACCCCCGAGATCACGCCCGAGATCACGCCCGAGATCACGGTCGAGGACGGGGTCGACCTCGACCGCGACGGCCTCGCCACCAGCCCGGTCCTGCGTGCTGCAGCCGCTGGCCGAGGTGATGGACCTCGTCGCCGGCGCGTTCGCGGGCGCCGGGCGGCGCTACCCCGACCTCCCGGAGATGCTGCGCGCGATCGCCTAACGTCGGGTCCATGACGACGGTGCTGGAGGTCGCGGTACGGCAGGCCCGCGACGTGCCCGGCTGCGTCGAGGGCGGCGCCGACCGGCTCGCGCTCGACGTCGACGGCCGCTCGCCCGACGTCGCGACGGCCGCGGCCGTCGTGCGCGCCGGCGACCTGCCGGTCCGGGTGCTGCTCCGCCTCGACGAGACCTTCACCGCCCGTGCGGACGACCTGGCGCGGCTGGTCGCCCTGGGTCGCGAGTACGTCGCCGTCGGCGCCGAGGGCGTCTGCCTGGGCTTCCTCGACGCCGACCTCGAGGTCGACGTCGCGACCACCCGGGCGCTCGTGGAGGCCCTGCCCGGTGTCGGGTGGACCTTCCACCGCGCCGTCGACGCCACCCTCGACCTGCGCCGGTCCTGGCGCCGGCTGCTGACGCTGCCCGGGTTGACCGCCGTCGCCAGCGGCGGCTCGCCGCAGGGCCTCGACCACGGCTACGACGACCTGCTGGCCCTGGCCGCCGCCGACCCCGCGGTCGCCCGGCTGCTGATGCCGGCCGGGGGACTCGCGGCCGAGCAGGTGCCGTGGTTCGTGCGCGCCGGCGTCCGGCAGTTCCACGTGGGCCCGCAGGTCCGGCCGGGCGGCTCCGACCGCGCCTACGTCGACGCCGGCCTGGTCCGCTCGTGGCGGCTGCTGCTCGACAGCGCGCCGGTCGCCGGGCGGGAGCGCAGCGGGTGAGCGTGCTGATCGACCCGCCGACCGTCGAGGGCCACGGCCGGCTGTGGTCGCACCTGGTGAGCGACACCTCCTACGACGAGCTGCACGCCTTCGCCCGCACGCTCGGCATCCCCGGGCGCGGCTTCGACCGCGACCACTACGACGTCCCGTCGGAGTGGTACGACGACGTGGTGGCCGCCGGCGCGCTGCCGGTCAGCTCGCGCGAGCTGGTCCGCCGCCTGGTCGCCTCGGGCCTGCGGCGCCGCAAGGGCCGCTAGGCCGGACCGGCGCCGAGCTCGGCGGTCACGTTGGCGCGGGCGCGCTGCTCCCACCGGTCGTGCGCGTAGGCGGTGTGGAAGAGCCGCGGCTTGGCGAGCAGGTCCTCCAGGACGCGGCGCCGCCCGGCGTCGAACGTCGCGTCGTCGAGGTGGCCGTACTCGGCACGCACGGCGGCGACGTAGGAGGCGTAGCGGGCGTCGGGGGCGGCCAGGATGCCGAGGTCGGCGTCGGAGAGCACGCAGCCGTTGAGGTCGCCGTCGTCGGGCCGGTGGGTCTCGGTGAGCCGGATCAGCCGGGCCACCTCGGCGACGGTGGCGTCGTCGACCAGGCCGGGCAGGGCGTCCTCGGCCCACGCGGCGGAGCGCTCCTCGGCGTCCCGCTCGCCGTCGTAGACGCTGTCGTGGAACCAGGCGGCGAGCCGCACCGGCGTCCGGTCGAAGCCGACCCCGGCCGCGGCCAGCTCCTCGACGCGGGCCAGCACCTCGGCCAGGTGGGTGGTGTCGTGGTAGCCGCGGGTCGGGTCGGCGTAGGCCGCGAGGAGCTCGTCGCGGACGTCGACGCCGTCGGCCAGCGGCCAGGGGTGGCTGGGGTCTGCGGGATCGGCAGGTGGGGGCACCGTCCCATTCAAACCCAGGACCTCCTCAGGCGGGCGGGCGCATCGCCCAGCGAATGGTGCCGGTCGCCGCCGAGCCGAGCCCGCGCACGACGGTCCGCTCGGTGACCGGGAGCCAGGGCAGCCGCAGCTGGGGGCGGGTCCAGGCCGGCATCAGGCCCACCGCGGCGGCCACCAGCACGCCGTACGGAGCCCGGGCGAGCAGCGGCAGCGGCGGGTGGACCAGCACGTGGCGCACCGCCTCGCGGGCCTCGGGCGTGCCGCGCAGCTCGGGTCGGTAGGACGCCAGCGCGTCGACGAGCTCGGCCTCGTTCGCGGGGACGTCGCTCGCGCCCAGCCGCCGGGCCACCAGCCCGGCCTGGGCGACGTACTCGTCGCGCTCGTCCTGGTCGAGCGCGCGCTGGCCGTAGACGGTGTGGGCGCGCAGGAAGCTGTCGACCTCCGCGACGTGCACCCAGCGCAGCAGGTGCGGGTCGGAGGCGGCGTAGGCGCTGCCGTCGGGCATCGTGCCGACGACCCGGCGGTGGATCGCCCGGACGATGTCGACCGAGCGCTGGGCGTCGTCGGCCGCGCCGAAGGTGGTGGTCGCGAGGAAGGTGCTGGTGCGGTGCAGTCGTCCCCACATGTCGCCGCGGTAGCCGGAGTGCTCCGCGACGGCGCGCATCGCGGCCGGGTGCAGGGTCTGCAGCAGCAGGGCCCGGATCCCGCCGACGAACATCGAGGCGTCGCCGTGCACCTCGGTGATCGGGCTGCCCGGCTCGAACCAGCGCGGCCCCTCGGCGCCGTGGATCCGGTCCCGCTGGGCCGGCCCCTCCGGCCCCGCGACGCGCAGGAACAGCGCCTCGCCGAGGCGTCCCCGGACGTCGTTGATCATGTCCCCATCACGAGGTCGACCCTACGCAGCACCCCACGACCCAGAAGGGTGGCGAGTCGGCGTGAAGTTCAAGTGCAGACGGGCCGAGTCGGCGTTCGCGTTGAGCACGAACGCCGACTCGGCGGGTCAGGAGTCCCAGGAACGGACCCAGATGGTCTGCTCGGAGTGGCCGAGGGCGGCCAGGACGGTGTCGGTGACCGGGCCGGCGACGTCGGTGGCGACGTAGCCCTGCTCGCCACGGGTGGCGAGGTACTGGGCGGTGACGTTGAGCCCCTGCTCGGCCAGGCGCGCGTTGAGGTCGGCCAGGACGCCGGGGACGTTGACGTGCAGGAAGCCGACGCGCGACCCCAGGCCGAGGCGCGGAGCCAGGACGGCGGGCAGGTTGACCGACAGCTCGGTGCGGCCCTCGAGGGCGAACGCCGCGAGCTTGCCCGAGACGAACCAGCCGATCTCCTCCTGCGCCTCCTGGGTGGAGCCGCCGACGTGCGGGGTCAGGATGACGTTGTCGAGGCCGCGCAGCACCGACATGAACTCGTCGCCCTGGGCCTTCGGTTCGACCGGGAAGACGTCGAGCGCGGCGCCGGCGATGTGGCCGGACAGGATGTGCTCGCGCAGCGAGACGTCGTCGACGACCATGCCGCGCGCGGCGTTGATGAACAGCGAGCGGGGCTTCATCTTCTTGAACTGCTCGTCGCCGAAGAAGCCGGCGTTGCCGGGGCGGCCGTCGACGTGCAGCGACACGACGTCGGCCTCGGCGAGCAGGTCGTCGAGCGTCGCCATCCGGCGGGCGTTGCCGTGCGCGAGGCGGTCGGCGGTGTCGAAGAAGACGACCCGCATGCCGAGCGCCTCGGCGAGGTTGGACAGCTGGGTGCCGATGTTGCCGTAGCCCACGATGCCGAGCGTGCGCCCGCGCACCTCGTGGCTGCCCTTGGCCGACTTGTCCCAGATGCCCTCGTGCATGCGCTGGGTCTTCTCCGAGAGCCGGCGGCCCAGCGCGATGATCTCGCCGATCACGAGCTCGACGACGCTGCGGGTGTTGGAGTACGGCGCGTTGAAGACCGCCACGCCGCGGTCGGCGGCGGCGGCGAGGTCGACCTGGTTGGTGCCGATGCAGAAGCACCCGACGGCGACCAGGTCGGTCGCGGCGTCCAGGACCCGCGGGGTGATCGTGGTGTTCGAGCGGATGCCGAGGAGGTGGACGCCGGGCAGGGTCGCCACCAGCTCGTCCTGGCTCATCGCTGCCGAGCGGAGCTCGACCTCGAAGCCACGTCGTTCGAGGGTCTCGACGGCGACCGGGTGGATGTTCTCGAGCAGGAGGGCCTTCACGTGCCACCAGCCTACGGCGGCGCGGGACGGCCCCGCACCGGCCGTGGCGTCGGCGAGACGGCGGCCGGCCGACGGGCCGCGGGCGGACGGGCGCCGCGGGCGCGCAACCTTTCGGCCGGCCAGCGCGTCTCCCGGTCGTGAAGACCTATGGTCCCGGCATGACCACCACCCGCCGCCTGCTCGCCGTCGTCGCCGCCGCAGCGCTCGGCGTGACCCTCGCCCCGGCGTCCGCGAGCCCGGCGTCCGCGTCTCCGACTCTCGCGGCCCCGACGTCCGCGGCCCCGGCCCCCGCGTCCTCGGCCGCCGAGCCGGACGCGGGGGAGGTGGGCGAGTGGGGGGTCACCGCGCTCGGCGACGGCCGGTTCACGGTGTCGTGGACCGCGCCCGACGTCCTGCCGCTGAACTCCGACCGCCCCACGATCAGCGGCGCCGGACTCACGTTCGGCCCGACGACGACGGCGGCCGACGGCCGCACGGTGCGGGCGGTCGTCACCGCCGAGGCCGCGCCCGACCCCGCCGACCTGGACGTCGTCCTGTCCGGCGACCGGCTCGACGAGGCCGGCTCCGACCCGGCCGGCCCGGCGTCCGGCAGACCGCTGGCCGCACCGCGCGCCACCCCGCTCGACGCGCCCGACCCCGGCGCCGCCGGTCCGTTCCCCACGGTCAGCAGCGACTACCGGCTGCCCGGCGTGCGGGTGCCCGGCATGCCCCAGCCGATCGAGATGGTCGGCCACGTCGTCGAGCCGGCCGCCTCGGCCGCGACCGGACCGCGTCCGCTCGTCGTGTTCCTGCACGGGCGGCACGAGGTCTGCTACGACCCCGACGACGACGACGCCTATGCCCGGCGCTGGCCGTGCCGCGGCCGGTTCGAGGAGATCCCGAGCCACCTGGGCTACGTCTACGTGCAGCAGCTGCTCGCCTCGCAGGGCTACGCCACGGTCTCGGTCCGGGTCAACGGCATCAACGCCCAGGACGGCGGGCTCGACGACGGCGGCGCCGACGCCCGCGCCCGGATCGTCCGCGAGCACCTCGACCACTGGACGACGCTCGCGGCCGCGCACCAGGTCGACCTCGACCAGGTCGTCCTGGTCGGTCACAGCCGTGGCGGGGAGGGCGTCGACCGCGCCTCGATCGAGATCCCGCTCTCCGCGCCGTACCGGGTTGCCGGGCAGGTGCTCATCGCGCCGACCGACTTCGCCTCGCACACCGCGCCCTACGTGCCGACCGCGACGGTGCTGCCCTACTGCGACGGCGACGTGTTCGACATCCAGGGCCAGAAGTTCACCGACACCGCCCGCGACCTCGCCACCGACGACACCTCCCTGAAGAGCTCGCTGCTGGTGATGGGCGCCAACCACAACTTCTTCAACACCGAGTGGACGCCGGGCACCGCGGTGGCCCCGGCCAACGACGACTGGGGTGCCGACCCCGACGCGGCCTGCGGACGACGCGCGCCCGACCGGCTCTCGGCCCGCGGGCAGCGCGACGTCGGCAAGGCCTACGTCGCGGCCGCCGTCCGGTTGTTCACCGGCGACGACGCCTACCTGCCCCTCTTCGACGGCTCGGCGGTGTCGGTGCCGTCGACCGGGGACGCCGTCGTCCGCAGCCACGCCCTCGGCGGCGGCCGCGACGTGCGTCGTCCGGGGATTGAGGCCACCCCGACGCTGGCCGGCGGCGGCGCGCGGACCCGGATCTGCACCGGGCGCGTCTCGGAGGCCACCGGCCCGGTCGCCGACTGCGGCTCCGGCATCCGCAGGTTCGTCGCGCCGCACTGGTCCTCGTCCTACGAGCCCATCCCGACCCGTGCCTTCCTCGAGCTCGACTGGTCCCGCGCCGGTGCGGTCGGCGGCCTGCGCTTCGACCGGCCGCTCGACCTGAGCACCGACCGGCTCGCGCTCCGCACGATCGTCGACCCGCGGCGCGGGACGGTGGACCTGCAGGTCCGGCTCACCGACGGCGCGGGCGGCACCGTCACCCTCGACCCGGACGGCGGCCGGCGCCTCGCGCCGCTGCTGGACGCCGGCGAGGCGACCAAGCTGTGGGCCCAGGCCGTGCTCGTGGACGCCGCCGGCGCCACCGGGATCGACCTCACCGACGTCCGCTCCGTCGAGCTCGTCGGACGCTCCACCCGGGGCCGGGTCTGGGTCGCCGACGTCGCGGCCGCGCCCGCCGTCCTGGCCGCCGTCCCCGCGACCCGGGCTCCGCAGGTGAGCCTCGGCCGGCTGAGGATCGACGAGGGCGACCCGCCGGGGCGCCGGACCGTCCGCCGGATCGCCCGGGTCCCGTTCACGATCACCGGCGACGTCACCGCGCCGGCCCGGATGACCGTCGTCACCACCGGCCAGACGCTCGAGAGCCGCCAGCGGTTCTCCGTCGACGTCGCCCCGGGGCAGACCTCGGGCACGATCCCGGTCCCGTACCTCGTCGACGACGTCCACGGTGGGGGTGGCCCGGTGCAGATCACCGCCTGGCCCGCGCGCAACCTCGCCACCGACGTCTACCAGGGCAGCCTCACCGTCCGTGATGACGACCCGCTGCCGAAGGTCCGGGTCCGCCTGACCCGCTCGGTGCGGGAGGGGGCCTCGGTCGTGCTGACCGTCCGGCTCTCCGCGCCGCTCGGGGACGACCTGTACCCGAACCTCACGGTCGTGCGGGGGCCGGGCCCGCTGCTGAGCGGAGCCGACGTGCCGGCCGCGTGGCTGCGCCGGGTGACGCCCGACGGGAGCTGCACGCAGGCGCTCCACCGGTGCCAGATCACCCTCGGCACCCGGATCCGGGCCGGCGGGACGACGGCACGGATCGTGATCCCGGTCCGCGCCGACGCCCGACGCGAGGGCGTCGAGCGGCTGACGATCCGGTACGCCAGCGGGGTGGGCCGCTCGCGCCGGGCCACCGTCGTCGTCCGCGACCGCTGAGGCCCGACTGGACGGCTCAAACCTGAACTTGTCGGCCGGGATCCCGGCCGACAAGTTCAGACTTCCCCGGTCGACCGGGGAAATCCCGGCCCGGTCAGGCCGGCAGGTCCTCGGCGTCGACGATCCGGTAGGCGTAGCCCTGCTCGGCGAGGAAGCGCTGCCGGTTCTGGGCGAAGTCGGCGTCGACGGTGTCGCGGGAGACGATCGTGTAGAAGTGCGCGGTCTTGCCGTCGTCCTTGGGACGCAGCAGCCGGCCCAGACGCTGGGCCTCCTCCTGGCGCGAGCCGAACGAGCCGGACACCTGGATCGCGACCTCGGCCGAGGGCAGGTCGATGGAGAAGTTCGCGACCTTCGACACCACGAGCAGGCCGATCTCGCCGGAGCGGAACGCCTCGAAGAGGCGCTGGCGCTCCTTGACCGGGGTCTCGCCCTTGATGACCGGGGCGTCGAGCTTCTCGGCGAGCTCGTCGAGCTGGTCGATGTACTGCCCGATGACCAGCGTCGGCTGGTCACCGTGGGCGGCGACGAGGTCGCGGACCACCTGGATCTTCTCGTGGGTGCAGGAGGCGAGGCGGTAGCGCTCCTCGGGCTCGGCGACGGCGTAGACCAGCCGCTCCGACGTCGGCAGGGTCACCCGGACCTCGACGCAGTCGGCCGGGGCGATCCAGCCCTGCGCCTCGATGTCCTTCCACGGGGCGTCGAACCGCTTCGGCCCGATCAGCGAGAACACGTCGCCCTCGCGGCCGTCCTCGCGCACCAGGGTCGCGGTCAGCCCGATCCGGCGCCGCGCCTGGAGGTTGGCCGTCATCCGGAAGATCGGCGCGGGCAGCAGGTGCACCTCGTCGTAGACGATGAGGCCCCAGTCGCGGGCGTCGAGCAGCTCGAGGTGGCGGTAGGCGCCGCCGCGCTTGGTCGTCATCACCTGGTAGGTCGCGATGGTGACCGGCCGGATCTCCTTGACGGTGCCGGAGTACTCGCCGATCTCGTCCTCGGTCAACGAGGTGCGCTTGATCAGCTCGTCCTTCCACTGCCGCGCGCTCACGGTGTTGGTGACCAGGATCAGCGTGGTCGCCTGGGCGTGGGCCATGGCCGCGGCGCCGACCAGGGTCTTGCCGGCGCCACAGGGCAGGACGACGACGCCCGAGCCCCCGTGCCAGAACGAGTCGGCCGCCTGGCGCTGGTAGTCGCGCAGGTGCCACTCGGTCTCGTCGAGCGCGATCGCGTGGGCCTCGCCGTCGACGTAGCCGGCGAAGTCCTCCGCCGGCCACCCCAGCTTGAGCAGCGCCTGCTTGAGGTTGCCGCGCTCGGAGGCGTGGACGGCGACGGTGTCGTCGTCGATCCGGTTGCCGAGCATCCCGGCGATCTTCTTGGCGCGCAGCACCTCCTCGAGCACCGGCCGGTCGTTGCTGGCGAGCACCAGGCCGTGCACCGGGTGCTTCTCCAGGCGCAGCCGGCCGTAGCGCGCCATCGTCTCGGCGACGTCGACGAGCAGCGAGTGCGGGACGGCGTAGCGGCTGTAGGTGAGCAGGATGTCGACGACCTGCTCGGCGTCGTGCCCGGCCGCGCGGGCGTTCCACAGCCCCAGCGGCGTCAGCCGGTAGGTGTGGACGTGCTCGGGGGAGCGCTCGAGCTCGGCGAACGGCGCGATCGCCTTGCGGCAGTCGGCCGCCTGCTCGTGGTCGATCTCGAGCAGGAGGGTCTTGTCCGACTGGACGATGAGCGGGCCGGTGTTCACCGCACGAGTCTACGGAGGCGGCGGGCGGCCGTAGGGTCGACGGCATGTCCGAGCTGCTGCACGGCGTCCTCGACGTCGGTGACGAGTCCGAGGCCGGTCGCGCGCGGGTGGAGGCCTGGAGCGAGGCCGTGCACCGCAGCTTCCTCGAGGCCCGCCCCGACGACGGCCGCACCCGGCGCCTGGTCGACAACGCCGTCGCCCAGTCCGCCCGCGTCGCCGGGGCCTGGCGTCCCGAGACCACGCTGCCCGGCGCCGAGGTGCCGGTCGGGACCCTGGCGAGCTGGCAGGGGGAGATCACGGTGGCGCCGGGCCGGTCGCTGCCGCTGCACATGATCACCGACGTGACCGTCGCGCCCACCCACCGGCGCCGCGGCCTGGCCCGCCGGCTGATGACCGACGACCTGGCCCACGCGGTGGCCCAGGGGCGACCGCTGGCCGCGCTCACCGTGTCCGAGGGCAGCATCTACGGCCGCTTCGGCTTCGGCCTCGGCACCCGGCTGCGCCACGTCGTCGTCGACCTCGGCGCCCGCTTCGCCCTGCGCCGTGAGCCCGCGCCGCCGGGCACCTTCACGCTCGTCGACCCCGCGACGGCCTGGCCGCACGTGCGGCGGGTCTTCGCCGCCCACGCCGCGGCCACGCGCGGGGCGGTGGGCCGCCCGCAGTTCTACGAGTCCATCCTCACCGGCGCCTTCGACTGGGAGTCCGGCAGCGAGAACCGCAAGCTGCGCGCCGTCCTCCACCTCGACGCCGGCGGCGCCGCCGACGGCTACGCGCTGTGGAGCCTGGCCGGCCAGGTCGAGGGCCGCGAGACCATCGACGTGGTCGACCTGGTCGGGCTGACCCCGGAGGTGCAGCTGGCGCTGTGGCGGCAGCTGGCCGACATCGACCTGGTCGAGCAGGCGCGCTGGCGGCGCGCCCCGCTGTCCGGCGTCCTCGACTGGGCGCTCACCGACCCGCGCGTCGTGACCACGACGAAGGTCGCGGACCTGCTCTGGGTGCGGGTGCTCGACGTCCCCGCGGCCCTCGGCGCCCGCGCGTGGGGTGCCGACGGCTCGGTCGTGCTCGACGTCGACGACGCGCTCGGCCACGCCGCCGGGCGGTGGCGGGTCGAGGTCGTGGACGGCGTCGCCCGGGTCGGGGCCACCGAGGACGCCGCCGACCTCCGGCTGTCCGCCGACACCCTCGGTGCGCTCTACCTCGGCGGCGTCACCACCGACGTGCTGGCCGCGGCCGGGCGCCTGCTCGGCGAGTCGTCCGCGGTGCAGCGGTGGGCCCGGATGGCCGACGTCGGCCCCGAGCCCTGGTGCACGACCGGGTTCTAGGCCCCGGGGCGCTCAGGCCGACGGCGACAGCGGGCGCACGGTCGTGATCCGGTGCACCGCGAACGCGCGGACGTCGTCGGCGCGGTGGTCGTAGGCCTGCAGCGACCCGCCCTCGATCGTGCGGGGGTCGACGACCCGCTCGGAGGAGACGCCCTGGTTGTCGACGTAGCCGATCAGGACGGTGACGCGGGCCTCGATCGCCTCGCGCAGCGCCGCCAGCGCTCCGGACGGCGTCAGCGGCGTCGTCGGGGTGGTCGGCCGGACCGCGGCGACCCGGTCGCCGGAGCGGATCGCGGCGACCACCGAGGCGACCCGGGCCGAGCCGCGCACCGACCGCAGCGACGGGCCGCGGTCCTTGGGGGTGCGGGCCCGGAGCACGTCGGGCCGCAGCACCTGGACCGTGCCGTCGGGCGACTCGACGACGGGAGCGACCCCGAGGTCGCGGAGGCGGGGGAGCAGCACCTCGACCGGGATGGTGCTGATGAGCACGGTCGGGGCGATCCGCCGCAGCCCGAGCCCGCGCGACTGCGGGTGGTGGAGCAGCTCGCTCAGCGCCGACTCGTCGTCGGCGCGCAGGAACGCCTCGGCGTGCCCGACGCGCACCGTGCCGAAGGTGCGCACGGTGTCGTCGACGAGGTAGGTCAGCGGTTGCGGGACCGGCGTGCGGGAGACCTCGTCGAGGAAGGCGTGCACCTCGACGGCGGTCCAGCCGACGTCGAGCGCGCGGCGCACCGAGCCGGGCGTGAAGCGGTAGACCGTCGCGCCGCCGCGGGACTCGACGTCGGCGACGAGCTGGAGCTGCCGCGCCAGCGCCGCCTCGAGCGGGCCGGGCGCGACGGCGGTCAGGTCGGCCTGGATCAGCACGTGGTCGACCGGCTCGGGCAGCAGCCCGGCGAGCGCCGGCACGGGGTCGTCGCCGGCCACGAGCACCCGGGCGTAGGACGCCAGCGCGTCGAGCCCGACCACGCCGAACGCCGCCGCCTCCGACATCGCCCACGCGACCTGCTGGGCGCGCGAGCGCGGCCGGCGCGGCCGGTGCCACGCCACCTGCTCGACCAGCGACGGCAACCCGGTGCCGGCGGCCAGGACCTGGCCCGGGGGCAGCGAGGCGAGGGCCTCGAGCGTCCCGGCGCGCGCCTCGGCCATCGCGTACGACGCCAGCTCGGGCGCGAGGGCGTTCCACGTCTTGCCGGCCGGGTCGCGGGTGCCGACCATCCCCGGCAGGCGTGGGCTCTCGAGCCACGCCCGCACCAGGGTCGCCCAGCGCGCGGCCGGGGCCTCGGCGATCCAGGCGTCGAAGGCGTCGGTGGGGACCCAGACCGAGTTGCCGTCGGCGTCGGCACGGTGGCCCAGCAGCCCGGCGACCGACGCCGTCTCGACGACCAGCGCCGCGCGCTGCTCGTCGACGGCCAGGAGGGAGGTCGCCGCCTTGAGGTCGCGGACGCCCAGCCCGCCGCTGCGCAGCACGTGCGGTGGGTGCGCGCCCCACTGGTCGAGCAGCAGCTCGACCTGCCGGACGATCTCGAACGCCGCGCCGGCCGCGGTGCGGTCGACCAGCGCCGCCGACCGCTCGGCCACCGCGATCGGCGGGACGACGTCGACCGGCTCGGTCGTCGTGCGGCCCCCGCGCAGGGCCAGCCCGACCTCGCCGGGTGCGACCAGCAGGCCGCCGCCGGTGCGGGGGAGGAGGAGACGGCGGGCGATGAGCTCCTCGGCCGGGGTGGCGGCGTCCTCGGGGAGGACGGTGAGCCGGGCCGAGCCGCCGGTGGCCTCGCCGCCGGCGTCCACGACGTGCTCGAGCATCGCCCGGGCGGCGGGGGAGACCTCCGCCAGCCGGGCCGCGACGACCTCGGGAGCGGGGGCGTCGGCCGAGCGCGGCCGCAGCCCGCTGGCGCCGGGACCCGACGCCAGGGCGTCGGCCACGCCGGAGAGCACGCGGAGCCCGCCGTCGCGCGTGTGCCACACCAGCGCCAGGTCGACCAGTCGCCCGAGCGTCGCGTCGACAGCGGCCGGCTCGGCGAGGATGATGGAGCGCACGTCGGCGGCCGTGGTTTGACCGGCGACCACGAGGGCATCAAGCACGGAGAGCTCGAGTCGGGTCAGGGTGTCGAGTGCGCGCGAGAGCGACGCACGGACCGCGGCACGAGACGCCAGTTGTCCGAAGTCGTGAGGGGCGGGTGTGGTCAGGTCGGGTCGGGCGGTGAGCAGTCGTGCGACGCGCTCGTCGCTCCAGCTGCGCAGCTGGTCGGCGAGCGTGCGGAACCCCGCGTCGTCCCTGGTGGCCATCTGCTCAACGCTACAAGGGCGCCTCGCGGCGTCCGGGGACGTCTCGTGACCGGCGTCGAGCTGCACCACGGCGCGGCCACCGACGTCGGACTGGTGCGCCAGGTCAACGAGGACTCCTTCCTCGTCGCCCCACCGGTCTTCGTCGTCGCCGACGGCATGGGCGGCCACGACCGCGGCGACGTCGCGAGCCGCCTCGTGGTGGAGGAGTTCGGCCGGCTGGCCGACGCCGGCTACGACCCGAACCGGGGCCCCGACATCATCGCCGAGACCCTGCGCACCGCCCAGGCCCGTATCGGCGAGTACGACGCCGGGCAGCGCGCCGCCGGTGCCCACGACTTCGCCGCCGGCACCACGGCCGTCGTGGCGCTGCTCATCGAGCAGTCGACCGAGCCGAAGTGGCTGCTGGCCAACCTCGGCGACTCCCGCATCTACCGCATCAACGACGGCGTCCTCGACCAGGTCAGCGTCGACCACAGCGTCGTCCAGGAGCTCGTCGAGGCCGGGGTGATCACCGCCGACGACGCCGCCGTGCACCCGGAGCGGCACATCATCACCCGCGCGCTCGGGGGCGGGGGCAGTGCCGAGGCCGACTACTTCGTGCTGCCGCTGTCGGGGGCGGAGCGGCTGATGCTGTGCTCCGACGGCGTCAGCGGCATGATCGACGACGCCGCGATCGCCGAGATCCTGCTCAGCACCTCCGATCCGCGTGACGCCGCCGACCGGGTCGTCGCGGCCGCCGTGGCGGCCGGTGGACGTGACAACGCGACGGCCGTCGTCGTCGATGTGGTGGGATTGGCCGACGATCGACCGTACGACTCCGACGCGCAGCGCGAGAGTCTCGAGCAGAAGTTGGGAGCGCTGCCATGAGCGAGCACCCGGGCACCTGGTCCTACCGACCCGGATCGTGGTTCGGCGTCTTCGGGGCCGCGACGACCCTGGTGCTGCCGGCGACCGAGAAGGCACGGGTCGCCGAGCTGTGGTCGCGCATCGACGACGGCGCCGGCTTCGACGACGTCCTCGACGCCCTCCTGCAGTCCGGGCTCGGTGCGCTCTCGGGCTTCGTGCTGGTGGGCAGCGGCGACGGCCCGACCAAGATCCTGGTCCGCGGCGCCTCGGTGCACGCGAGCGTGACCGCCGGCGGTGAGACCTTCGAGCTCGACGGCTCCACGGTCTCCACGTGGGTCGAGCGCACGCTCGCCGAGGTGACCGCGCTGAGCGTCGTCGTCGACGGCGGCGACCCCGACGCCGACGACCTCCCGATCCACGGCGGCCTGGTCCGCGTCGGCCGCGTCGACCTGCCGCCGCACACCACGTCGGTGGCGTCGCCCGCCGCGGAGCCGGAGGAGCTGGCGCCGGTCGCCGCGGAGCCCGAGCCGGAGCCGGAGCCCGAGCCGGAGCCGGAGCCGGAGCCCGTCGTCGAGGCCGCCGCCGTGCCGGCGCCGTACGCCGGCGACCCCGACACGATCATCCCGCCCGTGGGCCCGCCCCTCGAGAAGCCCGCCGAGCCGGAGCCCGAGCCCGAGCCGGAGCCGGAGCCGGAGCCGGAGCCCGAGCCCGAGCCCGAGCCCGAGGAGCCCCCGGCGACCGAGCTGCTCGACCTCGCCGAGGCCGAGTCGTCCCCGCTCGACGACGACGGCGACACCACCAACATGGGCAGCCCGGAGCCCGCCGCCGACGCCGACCCGGTCGAGCCGGTGGACCCGGCCGACGCCGCGCCGTCCTGGCCGCCGGCGCCGCCCTCGCCGCCGGCCCCGCCGGCCTGGCCCGGGTCGACCCCGCCGCCCCCGCCGCCGGCGTTCGTGCCGCCGGCGCCGCCGACCGCCGACGAGGCCCCCGCCCACGACGCCCTGTCCGACCCCGGACCCGTGGTGCCCGTCGACCACGACGGGCTCACCCAGGCCGGCGTCGACGGCGGCGAGTTCGCGCGCTCGCAGCCCGGGATCGCCGGGCAGCCGATGGCGCCGAGCATCGGTCGCTCGGTGGCCCGGCTGATGATCTCCAACGGCGACGTCGTCGACGTCGACCGCGTGGTCCTGGTCGGCCGGGCCCCCGAGGCGCGGCGCTTCACCACCACCGACCAGCCGACGCTGGTCACCGTCCCGAGCCCGCTGCACGAGATCTCCTCGACCCACGTCGAGTTCCGGCCCGGGTCGGGCGCCGACCACGGCAGCGCCGTCGTGACCGACATGGGCTCGACCAACGGCACCGTGCTGGTGCAGCCCGGCCTCGGCCCCGAGGAGCTCAAGCCCGGCATCGCCGTGCAGGTCCTTCCCGGCGCGACGGTCAACCTCGGTGACGGCGTCACCATCCAGGTCGCACACCCCTGATCCCTGGAGAGGGCCCGATGAACCACCCCGCTCCTCCTCCGGAGGCGGTCAGCTACCCCGCTGCCGAGCTCGACCGACGGTTCTACGCCTTCGCCATCGACCGTGTCGTGGCGTGGGGACTGTTCGTCGGTGCCGGCTACCTCGCGTGGCGCTACCTCTTCGACGACGACAAGGTCGGCGCCGGCATCGGCGCGGTGGTCGGCACGGTGCTCCTCGTCTCGCTGGTCTTCGCCGTGCTCCTCGGCGTCGCCGGCACCTCGCCGGGCAAGGCCCTGGTCGGTCTGCGCGTGGTCCGCGACGGCGACGGACGCCCGATCGGCGTCTCCAAGGCGCTGGTGCGCACCGCCGTCCTCGGCATGTTCACCCTCCCGACCCTCGGGCTCGGGCTGGCCACCCTGGCCTGGACCGCCGTCATGGACCCCGGCGGACGCCGTCGCGGCGGCCACGACCGGATGAGCGGCGCCGTCGTGGTCGACGTCCGGCCGGCGCCGGTCGTCGAGGCCGAGGACGACCGTCCGCACGCGATCGTGAACCTCACCGCGATGCGGCTGCGGCCCGCGCCACCGGTGGCCCCGCCGGTGCCCGTGCCGGCGCCGAGCGGTCGCCCCGCCCCGTCCGGCCGGCCCGAGCCGGCCCCCGCACCGCCCCCGGCGCCCGCGCCCGCGCCGGCACCGGTGCGCACCCCGGCTGCTGCGCCCACGCCCGCGCCCGCGCCGGCCGTCGTCCCGACGCCGGCCGCGCGCCCCGCCGCCCCGCCGCCCGCGCCGGTCCCGGTGCCGGGCCCGCCGGCCGCGCCGCCGCGCTCGCACCGCGCCACCTCGGCGACGCCACCGGCGCCGCGCTGGCGGGTCACCTTCGACACGGGGGAGACGTTCGTCGTCGACGGTCTCGCGCTGGTCGGACGCCGTCCGGAGGCTCGCGCCGGCGAGCCGGTGACCCACCTGGTGCCGCTGCGCTCCTCCGACATGTCGCTGTCGAAGACCCACGCGCAGTTCCAGGTCGTCCCCGACGGTGCGCTGGTCGTGATGGACCGCGGGTCGACCAACGGGTCGGTCGTGGTGCGTCAGGGCGTGTCGAAGTCGCTCACGGCCGGGCGCCCCTCGACGCTGGTCGACGGTGACACGGTCCGCTTCGGCGACCGCACCATGACGGTCGCCAAGGACGCCTGAGGGCGCCTACGGGGCGTCGGGCACCGAGTCGAAGACGTCGGGACGCCCGACGAAGCGCACGTGGTCCATCGGCCAGACCAGCGAGAACACCTTGCCCACGACGTTGTCGAGCGGCACGAACGGCCGGTCGGGGGCGCAGCCCTGCTCCTTCGGCCCGCACAGCCGCGCCGAGGAGTCCGCCGAGGCGGCCCGGTTGTCGCCCATCACGAACAGCCGGTCGTCGGGCACCGTGACCTCCCAGCCCCGCTGGCAGCCGCGCTGGCCGTAGGGCATCGGGCCGTCGCAGTCCTGCTGCGGCGCGATGAACTCGTCCTCGTCGAGCGCGACGCCGTTGACCTCGAGCAGGCCGTCGGCGTCGCAGCACACGACCGTGTCACCGGGCACGCCGATGACCCGCTTCACCAGGTGGCCGCCGGTCGGGTAGAGCCCGACCTTGGCCAGCCCCTTCGACAGCAGCGTCGTCGGGCCGATCTCGGGGCCCGTCAGCCACCCGCCCGGGTCCTCGAAGACGATGACGTCGCCCCGCGAGGGCGAGCCGCCGAACCAGTACGACACCTTCTGCACCAGGATCCGGTCGTTCTTCACCAGGCCCGGCTCCATCGAGGCCGAGGGGATGTAGAAGGCCTGCACGAGGAAGGTCTTGATGACCAGCGCCATCACGAGCGCGACGACGAGCAGCACGACCGTCTCCAGCCACAGCGGCGCGCGCCGCTTGGGGGTGTCGCGCTCGGCGGCGGTGGCGCCGCCGTCGTCGGGGTCGGCCGCGGCGGTCGGCTCGGGCGCGGGCGTCGCGACGGGCTCGGCGGGTTCGGTCTTCCCGAGGTCGGGTCGGCGCGGCTCGTCGTCATCTGGCACGACAGGGAATGTACGCCAGGCCCCGTCGTCGCCGACGTACGGTGAGGGCGTGGCCGACCACCCCGTCCTGATGCACACCGCGATCGACGCGGTCGACGCCCGCGGGCTCGCGGAGTTCTACCGGCGCCTGCTCGGCCTGCACTACCGCCCGGGCGACGAGCCGGTCGCCGACGCGCCCGAGGACGACGCCGACTGGCTCGTGCTGCTCGACGCGGCCGGACGCCGGGTGCTCGCCGTGCAGCGCGTCGACCGGCTCGAGCCGGCCACCTGGCCCAGCGACGACGTCCCGAAGCAGATGCACCACGACTTCCGGGTCCCCGACGTCGACGCGCTCGAGCGGCACCGCCGCCGCGCCGAGGAGCTCGGCGCGACGCTGCGGCTCGACCGCACCGACGACGACGAGCCGCTCTACGTGCTGGCCGACCCGGCCGGGCACCCGTTCTGCCTGCTCGTCGCGGGGCACTGACCGCGCGGCGTGACGCAGGTTACGTTCTGCCCATGGAGTCCTACGCCCGCGGGGAGACCGACCAGCCGCTGCTCGACGAGACCATCGGCGCCAACCTGGCGCGCACCGTCGCGTCCTGGCCGGACGGCGAGGCGCTGGTCGAGGTGGCCAGCGGCCGGCGCTGGACCTGGACCGAGCTGGCCCGCGACGTCGACGCCGTCGCCCGCGGCCTCGTCGCGGCCGGGCTGGCCGCCGGCGACCGGGTCGGGATCTGGTCGCCCAACTGCGCCGAGTGGACGATCGCCCAGTACGCCTGCGCCGACGTCGGGATCGTGCTGGTCAACGTCAACCCCGCCTACCGCACCCACGAGCTCGCCTACGCCGTCAACCAGAGCGGGCTGCGGCTGCTGCTGGCCGCCTCGGCGTTCAAGACCAGCGACTACCGCTCGATGGTCGAGGCCGTCCGCGGCGACTGCCCCCGGCTGGAGCGCACGGTCTTCGTCGACACCGACGACTGGGCCGCGCTGGTCGCGGCCGGCGCGGACGTCGCCGAGGACACGATGGCCGCGCGGCGGGCCGGGCTGGCGCCGTCCGACCCGATCAACATCCAGTACACCTCGGGCACGACCGGCTACCCCAAGGGCGCGACGCTGAGCCACCGCAACATCCTCAACAACGGCTACTTCACGACCGAGACGATCGGGCTGACCCACGCCGACCGGCTCTGCATCCCGGTGCCGTTCTACCACTGCTTCGGGATGGTGATGGCGAACCTCGGCTGCACCAGCCACGGCGCGACGATGGTGATCCCCGGGCCGGCCTTCGACCCCGAGGTGACCCTGCGCGCCGTGGAGGAGGAGCGGTGCACGGTGCTCTACGGCGTCCCGACGATGTTCATCGCGATGCAGGGCGCCGCGTCGTTCGGCGAGCGCGACCTGTCGTCGCTGCGCAGCGGGATCATGGCCGGCTCGATCTGCCCGGTCGAGGTGATGCGGCGCTGCATCGACGACATGCACATGGCGGAGGTCTCGATCGCCTACGGCATGACCGAGACCTCGCCGGTGTCGTGCCAGACCCGGGTCGACGACGACCTCGACCGGCGCACGACGACCATCGGGCGGGTCCACCCCCACGTCGAGATCAAGGTGGTCGACCCGGTGAGCGGCGAGACCGTCGAGCGCGACACCACCGGTGAGCTCTGCACCCGCGGCTACTCGGTGATGACCGGCTACTGGGACGACCCCGACAAGACCGCCGAGGCGGTCGACGCCGACGGCTGGATGCACACCGGCGACCTCGCGGTGATGCGCGAGGACGGCTACTGCGTGGTCGTCGGGCGGATCAAGGACATGGTCATCCGCGGCGGCGAGAACATCTACCCCCGCGAGATCGAGGAGTTCCTCTACCAGCACGACGACATCGAGGACGTCCAGGTCGTCGGCGTCCCCGACGCGAGGTACGGCGAGGAGCTCTGTGCCTGGATCCGGATGCGCCCGGGGGCCGAACCCCTCGACGCGGACGCCGTCCGCGCCTTCGCCACCGACCGCCTGGCGCACTACAAGATCCCGCGCTACGTCCTGGTCGTCGACGAGTTCCCGATGACCGTGACCGGCAAGGTCCGCAAGGTCGAGATGCGCGAGCGGTCCACCGCCGAGCTCGGGCTGGGCTGAGGTGGGCGCGGGTCCCCGGAGGACTGCGTCAGCGCGCGGCGTCCCACTCCTCGCGGAGCAGGCCGTAGATCGCTGAGTCGGTCCACTCGCCGACGCCGTCGTCCCACCAGTCGCGGCGCAGGTGCGCCTCGTGGCGCATGCCGAGCCGCTCGCACAGGCGGGCCGAGGCGGCGTTGCGGGGGTCGAGGTTGGCGTGGACGCGGTGGCAGCCGAAGTGGTCGAAGGCCAGGCCGGTGACGGCGCGGGCGGCCTCGGTGGCCAGGCCCCTGCCGCCGTGGCCGGGGTGGAAGACGTAGCCGACCTCGGCGATCGAGCGCTGCGTGCCGCCCTTGAGCCGGAGCATCACGTCGCCGACGACGACGCCCTCGTGGTCGGCGACCAGCGTGAGGGCCCAGTCGGCGTCCTGGTCGGCGGCGGGGTCGGCGGCCAGGTGCCGGTGCCAGGCCGCCACCCGCTCGCGGACGTCGCCTGCGTCCTGCGGTTCGAAGGGCAGCCAGCGACACACCTCGGGGTCACCGCGGTAGGCCACCAGCGCCTCGACGTCGGACTCCAGCGCGGGCCGCAGGACGAGCCGCTCGGTGCGCAGCGGGAGCGACGGCGCCGTGGGCCGGGCGGTCACCGGGTGATCACCACGGGCAGGCGGGTGACCGTGCCGGACGCGCCGCGCCAGACGACGACGCCGTCGTCGAGGCGGCTGCGGCCCGGTCCGGAGACGCGCACCCGGAAGGTGACGCTCTCGCCCGGGCCGAGGCGGACGGCGGCCGGGCGCACGCTGACGTCGCGTCGGAACCCGCGCGCCGAGGAGGAGAAGTACAGCCGGCGTCCGGTGACGTTGGTGATCGTGCGGCGCGCGGCGCGGTCGCCGTCGGCGAGGACGAGGGTCGGGGTGTTCAGGTCGGTGCGCCGGCCGTCGAGCCAGGACCGGTAGGCCTGCGGCGGTACGAGGTAGGCCAGGCCGGGCCGGCGGGCCCGGTCGGGCTGCACGAGGCCGGCGCCGCTGCGCAGCACCGGGGTGCCGGGCACGGGCCGGGCCGAGGTGACCAGGGCCGAGCGGACCACGGCGGGACGCAGGCCGTCGCCCAGCAGGGTGGCGGCCACGCCGGCGGTGTGGGCGGTGGCGACGGAGGTGCCGGTGGTGAAGGTCCAGCCCTCGCCGCCGGGGACCGCGGTGAGCACGCCGGTGCCGGGCGCCACGACGTCCGGCTTGAGGACGCCGCTGCCGGCGCCGGAGGCAGAGAACTCGGCCACCCTGACCCGACGCTCGACGACCCCGCCCGACGTCAGGGTGACGCGGCCGGCCGGGTGGGTGCGCAGCCACCGCAGCAGGGTGCCGGCGTGGCGCACCGGCAGGTGCACGGTCGGCACGCTGTGGACGTCGGCGTCGACGGACCCGGCGCGACGGTTGAGCAGCACCATCGCGACGCCGTCGGCGAGCGCGACAGCGCGGGACTTGTCGACGCGTCCGACCCGGCCGCGGTCGCAGACCACGACGGCGCCGCCGACGCGGGCGGCGTCGAGGCTGCCGGGGGTGCAGTAGCGGGCCTCGGAGCGCCGGGCGCCGGGCGCGGCGACGTCGACGGCGCGCACGACGCGGGCCGGGCCGACCGTCGTCCGCGCGAGCATCGCACCGCCGACGGCCCCGACGCCGGGGAGCAGCACCCGGCCGCGCCGGGCCTCGCCGGTGGTGCCGCCGACGGTGGTGACCCAGGGGGAGGCGTGGGCGGTCGCGCCCGCGCCGTCGTTGCCGGCGGCGGCGACCACCACGACGCCGGCCTCGGTGGCGCCGAGCAGGGCGCGCTCGACGGTGTCGAGGACCCCGGTCCCGCCGACGGCGAGGCTGAGGACGTCGACGCCGTCGCGGGTGGCGTCGTCGACGGCGGTGACCACGTCGGCGGTCGAGCAGCCGTCGTCGGCGGGGTCGGGCGCGCTCCAGCAGGCCTTGTAGACGGCCAGGCTCGCGTCGGGGGCCATGCCGCCGAACTCACCGAGCCGCTCGCCCCCGACCTCGACCGGGACGCCGGGGTTGCCGGCGGCGACCGAGGCCATCTGGGTGCCGTGGCCGTCGGAGTCGCGCGGCGACAGGGTGCTCGCGGCGCGGAGCCGGTCGGTGCCGAACCCGTCGACGTACCAGCGCGCGGCGACCACCTTGCCGTTGCACTCGGCGGCGACCCAGTCGCCGGCCACCGCGCAGTCGCCGTCGAAGTCGGCGGGGCGTCGCGCGGAGCTGCGCTGGGCGAAGAGCGGGCTGTCGGGTTCCAGGCCGCTGTCGACCAGGCCGATCACGACGCCCGACCCGCCGGTGGCCGGGCCGTCGCCGAACCGGCCCGAGGGGGGCAGCGCCGGCGCCGACGTCATCGCGCGCACCTCGTCGGCCTCGACCGAGACGACGTCGGGCAGGGCGTCGAGCTCGGCGGCGCCCGCGGCGTCGAGCCGGACCGCGAAGCCGTTCAACGCGGTGTGCCAGCGGTAGACAGGGTCGGGCAGGTCGAGGCTGGCGAGGACGTCGTCCTGGTCGGCGTCCGGCTGGAGCGTGACCAGGTGCAGCACTGCCTCGGGCGCGGGTCCCGCGGGTGCCTCGGCGGCGGTCGCGGCGCCGTCGGGCCGGACGAGCAGCGTCGCCAGGAGGGCGCCGCACAGGGCGGCGGTGCGCCCCGCGGTGTGCCGGCGCCGTCGTCGGTGCGTCACGTCGTCCCCCTGCCCTCGTCGTCTCCTGGTGGTCGAGCCGTCCATTGTGACCCACCGGAACGCCCGGCGCACGGGTCCGGTCCCTTCGCCCGTCTCCTACCCTGGCCCGGTGACTGCTCCGCAGGGCCCGCTCGTCGTCGGGTTCGACCTCGACATGACCCTCATCGACACCGTTCCGGGGTTCACCTCGGTGCTCACCGCGCTGGGCGACGAGCTCGGCGTGACCTTCCCCGTCGAGGCGATGACCGCCGTCCTCGGCCCGCCGCTGGACGTCGTCCTCGGGCCCTACCTGCCCGCCGCCGACCTCGCCTCGGCCGGCGACCGCTTCCGTGCGCTCTACCCCGACCACGCCGTGGCGTCGGTGCCGCTGCTGGCCGGCGCGGCCGAGGCCCTGGCCGCCGTGCGGCGCCACGGCGGCAAGGTCGTCGTCGTCACCGGCAAGTACGAGCCCAACGCCCGGCTGCACCTGGACCACCTCGGCGTCGAGGTCGACGTCCTCGAGGGCTGGGTGTGGGGCGTCGGCAAGGCGGCCGCGCTGCGCCGCGAGGGGGCCTCGATCTACGTCGGCGACCACGTGCACGACGTCGAGGGTGCGCTGGCCGCCGACGCGCTCAGCGTGTCGGTGCTGACCGGCGGATGCAGCCGCGAGGAGCTGCTCGCGGCCGGCACCCACGTCGTCCTCGACGACCTGCGGGATTTCCCGTCGTGGCTCGACGCGCACGTGGCATAGGGTGACGCTCGCTCGAGGGACCTCGGGCACGATCGGTCCGTCCGGGCAGAGGGAGCAGGGGAGAGCAGTGCCGAACGGCAAGGTGAAGTGGTACGACGTCGACAAGGGCTTCGGCTTCCTGTCCCAGGAGAGCGGTCCCGACGTCTACGTGCACGCCGACGCGCTCCCGGCCGGCACGACGGCCCTCAAGCCCGGCGCGCGCGTCGAGTTCGGCATCGCCCAGGGACGCAAGGGCGACCAGGCGCTCCAGGTGCGGCTGCTCGAGAAGCCCGCCTCGGTCGCGCGCAACCAGTCGCAGGCCCGCCGCAAGCGCCCCGAGGAGATGGTCCCGATCGTCGAGGACCTGATCCGGCTGCTCGACGGCATGGGTGAGGCCTACCGGCACGGCCGGCACCCCGACAACAAGGCCGCCGCCCCCGTCGCACAGCTGTTGCGCGTGCTCGCCGACGAGCTCGAGCTGTAGGCGACCGCGGTACAGGAGTTTCACCGCTGAGGCGGTGAAACTCACGCTTCTGTCGTGAAGTTTCGTGACGGGAGCGAGAGTTTCACCGCTCCAGCGGTGAAACTCCCGCACGTCAGGCCCTCAGTCCTTCTCCAACGACACCGGCGCGGTGTCGGACCCGCCGGGGCGGGGGGCGGCGGGCGGCGGGGGAGGCCCGGCCGGACGACGTCCGGTGCGTGGCGTCGACGAGAGCACGAACAGCGTCCACGCGACGAGGACGACGAGCGCGACGCCGAGCCCCAGGCGGGGGATCTGCGGCAGGGCGATGCCCACGAAGCCGCCGATCACCCACGCCAGCTGCAACGTGGTGTCGCTGCGGGCGAAGGCGCTCGCCTGCACGTGCACCGGCACCCCGCTCTGGATGGTGGAGTCGAGCGAGACCTTGGCCAGCGACTGCGCCAGCCCGGCGACCAGGCCGAGGCCGGCGAGCACGACCACGCCGTAGAACAGGGCGCCGGTGAGCACCATCGCGGCGTCGGCCAGCAGCGCGAAGGTGACGGTGACCGCCGGGTTGATCCGTTTGAGGACGGAGGCCAGGAAGATCCCGATCGCGTTGCCGGCGGCCGCCCCGCCGATGACGATCCCGAGCAGGATCGTCTGGCGGTCCTCCCACCCGTCGAGCGGTTTGTCGCGCAGCAGGAAGGCCATGTACATGGTGAGGAAGCCCGAGAGCCAGCGCGGGCCGCAGTTGGCCCGCAGCGCGTAGGCGACCTGGGAGGGGATCTGGGTGCCGCGGCGCGGCTCGCCCGGCTCGGGCTTGCGCAGCGACACCGACTGCTCGCCCTCGCTGGAGTCGACCTTGGCGGGCAGCAGGATCGCCGCCACGGTGCCGACCACGAAGACCAGGAACGCGTAGCGCAGCGACCACTGGGCGCCGAGGTAGGCGGCGCCGCCGGCCAGCGGTGCCGAGATCGCCCCGCCCACCAGGCCGGCGAGGGAGACGCGGCCGTTGGCCTTGACGAGGGTGAAGTCCTCCGGCAGCAGCCGCGGGATGGCGGCGGCGCGCGTGACGCCGTAGGCCTTGGAGGAGACCAGGACCCCGAGCGCCGCGGGGTAGAGCAGCGCCGACTCGGCCGCCACCGCCCCGGCGAGCACCCAGCACAGGAAAGCCCGGATCGCGAACGTCGACCCGATGGCCCACCGGCGCCCGTGGCTGAACCGGTCGAGGAAGGGCCCGATCAGCGGCGCCACGACCGCGAACGGCAGCATCGTCAGGCCGAGGAAGAGCGCGACCTGGCCGCGGGCCTCGCTGGTGGCGCCGGCGAAGAACACGGTGGTCGCGAGCGAGATCGCGACGGCGGCGTCGCCGGCCGCGTTGGCGGCGTGCAGGTAGATGAGGCGGTTCAGCCCGGACTTCTCGGCACCCTGGGCGTTCGCGGCCCGCCTGGCCTGTCCGACCGCGTACTTGCCGAAGCGACCGCCGACGCGGGCGGTGGCCCGCACCCCGCGCGCGGTCACCTTGGCGCCGGTGCCCAGCCCCTGGCCGACCGCCCGCGCCCGGTCGGCGTTCGGGTGGTCGCTCCCGTGATCGGGGGGGCCGGAGGTCATGCGGCACATCCTGCCCGTTCCGGGTGGCGGCACGCGGCAGACCCGCCCCGACCTGACATCGGCGGCCCCGATCAGTCATGCTTGCGACCGTGACCCCGTCCACGACCCTGGTGACCCTGCAGCCCGACAGCGTCGCGGCCAAGGCCGTCGACGTCGCGCGGTCGGCCCTGGTCGAGGAGGTGCCCGCCTCCGAGGTCGGCGACCACCTCGGCGTCGAGGCCGAGGTCGAGGCCGAGCGGACCGTCACCCACCTCTTCGAGTGCCGCCGTCCCGGGTACGTCGGCTGGCGCTGGGCCGTCACCGTGGTCCGGGCCTACCGCCAGAAGCAGATCACCGTCGCCGAGGTGGTGCTGCTCCCCGGGTCGAGCGCGATCACCGCCCCCGCCTGGGTGCCCTACCGCGAACGGATCCAGCCCGGTGACATGTCGCCGGGCGACCTCCTCCCGGTCGACGACGACGACCCGCGGCTGGTGCCGACGTACTCCTTCGGCGACGACCCGCTCGACGCCGACGACAAGGCCCAGGTCCGCCAGGTCGCGCAGGAGCTCGGCCTCGGCCGGGTGCGCACGCTCTCCCCGGAGGGCCGCGACCTCGCCGTCCAGCGCTGGTACGAGGGCGAGCCCGGCCCCGACTCCCCAGTCGCGCAGGCCGCGCCCGAGCCGTGCTCGAGCTGTGGCTTCCTGCTCCGCCTGGCCGGCCCCCTGTCACAGACGTTCGGCGTCTGCGCCAACGGCGACGCCAACGACGACGGCCGCGTGGTCGCCTTCCAGCACGGCTGCGGCGCGCACTCCGAGGTGCGCCTGGCCAAGAAGTTCGAGCCGCTTCCGATGCCCGACCACGTCTTCGACACCCTCAGCCGCGACGAGTTCGAGAGCTTCTAGCCGCAGCGCCCGACCCCCGGGTCGGCGCCCCTCGCCGCCGCCCGGTCGCTACCCGGCGCTCGGCTCCGCCGCCGCGCGCTCCTGGCGGGCCCGGCGCCGGCGCCGGCACACCTCGAGGCCGAGCAGGCCCAGGCCCATGCCGACCAGGCAGGTCCACAGCCACCACTGCTCGCCGTTCTCCTCGAGCCGGCCGTAGAACGGCAGCAGCGCCAGGAAGCCGAGGAAGAACACCGCGGTGCCGACCTCGACGCTGCGCACGCCGTCGGGGTCGAGCGGCTCGACGTCGGCGAGGAGGTAGGTGCGGTTGCCGATCTCGTGCTTCATCGGCTGGTCGTCGCGGAACTCCACGCCGTCACCGTACCCCCGCGGACCGGTGCCGCGGCGGTCGCCGGCGCCCCGGGACGGCGCCGGTCTCGACCCGGGGCCGGACACCGTGCACGGGGACGGCCGGGGTGCTGGCATCCTGCCGCCATGAGCGAGAAGAACCTCACCTCCGCGGCGGGCCTCGACGGCTACTTCAAGATCTCCGACCGGGGCTCCACGGTGGGGCGCGAGGTCCGCGGCGGCGTGGTCACGTTCTTCACGATGGCCTACATCGTCGTGCTCAACCCGCTGATCCTGGGCTACGCCGTCGACGCCGACGGCAAGTTCCTCGGCGGCGGCGCGGAGCCCAACATCGCGGCCATCGCCGCCGGCACGGCGCTGGTCGCCGGGGTGATGTCGATCCTGATGGGTGCGGTCGCGAACTTCCCGCTCGCCATCGCCTCCGGCCTCGGGCTCAACGCGTTCCTGGCCTTCTCGGTCGCCACCCAGATGACCTGGGCCGACGCGATGGGCCTGGTCGTGATCGAGGGCGTGGTGATCCTCGTGCTGGTGCTCACCGGGTTCCGGGAGGCGGTCTTCCACGCCGTCCCGAAGCAGCTGAAGGTGGCCATCTCGGTCGGCATCGGCCTGTTCATCGCCCTGATCGGCTTCGTGGACGCCGGCTTCGTGCAGCGCATCCCCGACGTCGCCAACACCTCCGTGCCCGTGCAGCTCGGCCAGACCGGCCAGCTCGACGGCTGGCCCGTGCTGGTCTTCGCGCTCGGCCTGCTCCTGCTCGTCGCGCTGTGGGTGCGCAAGGTGCCCGGTGCCATCCTCATCACGATCGTGGTGACCACGGTGCTGGCCATCGTGGTCGAGGCGATCGGGGAGTTCGGCGCCGACAGCCCGACCGGCTGGATGCTCACCGTGCCGTCGTTCCCGGACGAGTGGAGCGGGCCCGACTTCGGCACCCTGGGCGAGTTCAACCTGCTCGGCGGCTTCGACCGCGCCGGCGTCGTGGTGGCGCTGCTCTTCGTCTTCACGCTGCTGCTCGCCGACTTCTTCGACACCCTCGGCACGATGACCGCCGTCGGCGCCGAGGCCGGGCTGCTCGACGAGGACTCGATGCCGCCGAACACCCAGAAGATCCTCGTCGTCGACTCGATCGCCGCGGCCGCCGGCGGGCTGGGCGGCGTCTCGTCGAACACGTCCTACATCGAGTCGGCCTCCGGCGTCGGCGAGGGTGCGCGCACCGGGCTGGCCTCGGTCGTCACCGGGCTGTGCTTCCTGCTCACGATCTTCATCGCCCCCGTCGTGGCCGTGATCCCCTCCGAGGCCGCCGTCCCGGCGCTGGTCCTGGTCGGCTTCCTGATGATGCAGCAGGTCACCGACATCGACTGGACCGACCTCGAGATCGCCCTCCCGGCGTTCCTCACCATCGTCCTGATGCCCTTCACGTACTCGATCTCGGTCGGCATCGGCGCCGGCTTCCTGACCTACGTGCTGCTCAAGCTCGTGCTCGGCAAGGCCTCCCAGGTCGGCCCGATCCTCTGGGTCGTCGCCGGGCTGTTCGTCCTGTACTTCGCGATCAACCCGCTCACCGACCTGCTGACCTGACGAGGGTCCTCGTCGCGCAGCGACCAGGAGACCTTCTCGTCGGTGGTCGGGCGAGCTCGGCGGGGCTGGCGAGGAGGCTCGGGCGGTTTCGTCGGCGCTCGCTGGCGCTCGCTTGCTCAACCTCCGGTGGCTGGGCGGCTCGGGCGGTTTCGTCGGCGCTCGCTGGCGCTCGCTTGCTCAACCTCCGGTGGCTGGGCGGCTCGGGCGGTTTCGTCGGCGCTCGCTGGCGCTCGCTTGCTCAACCTCCGACGGGGCGCGTGTGGCGGAATGCTTAGCAAGGGTAATGAGTTATGCTAACGACATGCCCACCGTCCAGAAGGCCGCCCGCACCGATGCCGGGCTCGCGTCCGAGCTCCGCATCTCGGTCATGCGGCTGCGCCGGCGTCTCGCCAACGAGCGGCACCCCGACAACGAGCTGAGCATGAACGCCATGGCGGTGCTCGGCGCGCTGTACCGCACCGGCGACCTGGCCGTGGGCGAGCTCGCGGCCCACGAGCGGGTGCAGCCGCCGAGCATGACCCGCACCGTGAACTGCCTCGAGCGCGACGGCTACGTGAGCCGTCGCGCCCACGAGACCGACGGGCGCCAGGTCGTCGTCGCCCTGACCGACAGCGGGCGCACCACGCTGCTGGCCGACCGGCGCCGCCGCGACGAGTGGCTGGCCCGCCGGCTGCGCGACCTGACCCCCGACGAGCGCGCCGTCCTCCGCGCCGCCGCCCCGATCTTGGAAAGACTGGCCACGACTGAATGAGCACCACTGCATGAGCCCCACCTTCCGCGCCCTCCGCAACCACAACTACCGGCTCTACGTCGCCGGCACGCTGGTCTCCAACACCGGCACCTGGATGCAGCGCATCGCCCAGGACTGGCTGGTCCTGACCCTCGGCGGCGGCGGCACGGCGCTCGGCATCACGACCGGGCTGCAGTTCCTGCCGGTGCTGCTCCTCTCGCCGTACGCCGGCGTCATCGCCGACCGGTTCCCGAAGCGACGGCTGCTGCAGGTCACCCAGGGCACGATGGCGCTGGCCAGCCTGCTGCTCGGCGTCCTCGCGGTCACCGGTGCGGCGCAGACGTGGCACGTCTACGCGATCGCGTTCGCCTTCGGCATCGGCTCGGCCTTCGACGCCCCGGCGCGCCAGTCGTTCGTCTCCGAGATGGTCGAGCCCGACGAGCTGACCAACGCCGTCGGCCTCAACTCCGCCTCGTTCAACCTCGCGCGCATCCTCGGCCCGGCGCTGGCCGGGCTCCTGATCCACGCGCTCGGTGACGGCTCGCGGGCCACCGGCTGGGTGATCCTGGTCAACGCGGTGTCCTACCTGGCGATCATCGCCCAGCTCGAGCGGATGGACCTGGCCCAGCTGCACTCG
The DNA here is from genome assembly GCF_005954645.2 of Nocardioides sp. S-1144. Taxonomy (NCBI): domain Bacteria; kingdom Bacillati; phylum Actinomycetota; class Actinomycetes; order Propionibacteriales; family Nocardioidaceae; genus Nocardioides; species Nocardioides dongxiaopingii. The sequence continues at coordinate 3,595,275 of NZ_CP040695.2, read as the reverse complement.
CCGAAGCCGACCGGACGCCGGCCGGGAGCGCTGCTGGAGGGCGTGCGCTACGTCCGCAGCCAGCCGCGGATGGTGCTGATCCTCATCGTGGTCTTCTTCGCCGGCACCTTCGGCATGAACTTCCAGGTCACCTCGGCGCTGATGGCCACCGAGACGTTCGGCAAGGGGGCGGGGGAGTTCGGCGTCCTCGGCTCGGCCGTCGCTGTCGGCTCGCTGACCGGGGCGCTGCTGTCCGCGCGGCGCACCCGGATCCGGCTGCGGCTGCTCCTCGGCTCGGCCGTCGGCTTCGGTGTGGCGCTGGTGGTGGCCTCGACGCTGCCGACGTACCTGTCGTTCGCGCTGTTCGTGCCGCTGATCGGCCTGGCCACCCTCACGATGCTAAACTCGGCCAACGCGATGATGCAGCTGACCGCGGCCCCCGAGCTGCGCGGACGGGTGATGGCGCTCTACATGACCATCGTCATGGGGGGCACGCCGATCGGCTCGCCGATCATCGGCTACGTGGGGGAGCGGTTCGGGGCGCGCTGGACCTTCGCGGCCGGCGGCCTGCTGACCCTGGTCGGCGTCGTCGTGGCCGTCGCGGTGTACGCCCGCCTGACCGGCGGCTGGCGCGGGCTGCTCGCCGAGGTGCGCCGGCGCGAGGAGCCCGCGGTGCAGGACGCCGTCCCCGAGGCCGTCCAGGCGACCTGAGCGGCGCCGTCGGGTTGATTTGTCCTGCCTGGGCACGGCCGGTAGCCTTGACCCTTGGTGCTCGGAGTCTCCGGCACCCCGCGCGCCCACCCGATGCTCGATGCGGACCAGGGCCGTTCTCCACGGCACGATCTCCACCGCAACATCACCGTGCCCGGCAGGTCGCCGGGCACCGAGAGTAGACCGAAAGGGAACCACCAGGTGCCCACCATTCAGCAGTTGGTCCGCAAGGGCCGCCAGGACAAGGTGTCCAAGAACAAGACGCCTGCCCTGAAGGAATCGCCCCAGCGACGCGGTGTGTGCACCCGCGTCTACACCACCACCCCGAAGAAGCCGAACTCCGCCCTGCGCAAGGTCGCCCGTGTGCGCCTGTCCAGCGGCGTCGAGGTCACGGCCTACATCCCGGGCGTGGGCCACAACCTCCAGGAGCACTCCATCGTGCTCGTGCGCGGTGGCCGGGTGAAGGACCTCCCCGGTGTCCGCTACAAGATCATCCGCGGCTCGCTCGACACCCAGGGTGTCAAGAACCGCAAGCAGGGCCGCAGCAAGTACGGCGCCAAGAAGGAGAAGAGCTAATGCCCCGCAAGGGTCCCGCCCCGAAGCGGCCGATCGACATCGACCCGGTCTACGGGTCGCAGCTCGTCTCCCAGCTGGTCTCCAAGGTCCTGCAGGACGGCAAGAAGCAGGTCGCCCAGCGCATCGTCTACACCGCCCTCGAGGGCTGCCGCGAGAAGAACGGCACCGACCCGGTCGTCACGCTCAAGCGTGCGCTGGAGAACGTGAAGCCGGCCATCGAGGTCAAGTCCCGCCGCGTCGGTGGCGCGACCTACCAGGTCCCGATCGAGGTCAAGGGCACGCGCGGCACCACGCTCGCGCTGCGCTGGCTCGTCGGCTACGCCGCCGACCGTCGTGAGAAGACCATGCACGAGCGGCTCATGAACGAGATCCTCGACGCCTCCAACGGCCTCGGTGCCGCGGTGAAGAAGCGCGAGGACACCCACAAGATGGCCGAGTCCAACAAGGCCTTCGCCCACTACCGCTGGTGATGCGTGGCAGGGACGCCGCACGCGGCGTCCCTGCCCCACCAGTCCCTCTCGACCTCTAAGGAACGCTGACGCAAGTGGCTGTCAACATCACGACCGACCTGAACGTCGTTCGCAACATCGGCATCATGGCCCACATCGACGCGGGCAAGACCACGACGACCGAGCGCATCCTCTTCTACACCGGCATCAGCTACAAGATCGGTGAAGTCCACGAGGGCGCGGCGACGATGGACTGGATGGAGCAGGAGCAGGAGCGCGGCATCACGATCACGTCCGCCGCGACGACCTGCTGGTGGAAGGACCACCAGATCAACATCATCGACACCCCCGGGCACGTCGACTTCACCGCCGAGGTCGAGCGCTCGCTGCGCGTCCTCGACGGCGCCGTCGCGGTCTTCGACGGTGTCGCCGGCGTGGAGCCGCAGACCATGACGGTCTGGCGCCAGGCCAACAAGTACTCCGTGCCGCGGATGTGCTTCGTCAACAAGCTCGACCGCACCGGCGCCGACTTCTTCCGCTGCGTCGACATGATGGTCGAGCGCCTCAACTCCACCCCGCTGGTGCTGCAGCTGCCCATCGGTGCCGAGTCCGACTTCCTCGGTGTCGTCGACCTGGTCGGGATGCGCGCCCTCGTGTGGCGCGGCGAGACCAAGATCGGTGAGGACTACGAGGTCGAGGAGATCCCGGCCGAGCTCGCCGAGCAGGCCGCGGAGTACCGCGAGAAGCTCGTCGAGACCGTCGCCGAGACCGACGACGACATCATGGAGCGCTACCTCGACGAGGGCGACGTCTTCTCGGTGGAGGAGCTCGAGGCCGCGATCCGTCGCGCCACCCTGGCCGACAAGCTCAACCCGGTCCTGTGCGGCACCGCGTTCAAGAACAAGGGCGTCCAGCCCCTGCTCGACGCCGTCGTGAAGTTCCTGCCGAGCCCGCTCGACATCGACGCGATCATCGGCCACGACCCGCGCGACGAGGAGAAGGAGATCCGCCGCCTTCCCTCCGACGACGAGCCGTTCTCGGGCCTGGCCTACAAGATCGCCACCGACCCGCACCTGGGCAAGCTGATCTACGTCCGCGTCTACTCCGGCAAGCTCGAGGCCGGCGCGACCGTGGTCAACTCGGTCAACGGCCGCAAGGAGCGGATCGGCAAGGTCTACCAGATGCACGCCAACAAGCGTGAGGAGATCGCGTCGGTCGGCGCCGGCCAGATCGTGGCCGTCATGGGCCTCAAGGACACCAAGACCGGACACACCCTGTCCGACCCGCAGAACCAGGTGATCCTCGAGTCGATGACCTTCCCGGCCCCGGTGATCGAGGTCGCGATCGAGCCCAAGACCAAGAGTGACCAGGAGAAGCTCGGTACCGCCATCCAGCGGCTGTCCGACGAGGACCCCACATTCACCGTCAAGGCGGACGAGGAGACCGGTCAGACGATCATCGCCGGCATGGGCGAGCTCCACCTCGAGATCCTCGTCGACCGCATGAAGCGCGAGTTCCGCGTCGAGGCGACCGTCGGCAAGCCGCAGGTCGCCTACCGCGAGACCCTGCGCAAGGACATCACCAAGCACTCCTACACCCACAAGAAGCAGACGGGTGGCTCCGGCCAGTTCGCCAAGGTCGTCATCGGCATCGGCCCGAACATCGACCCCGAGACCGGTGTCGGTGCGGGCTACGAGTTCGTCAACGCCGTGTCGGGTGGCCGCGTGCCCAAGGAGTACATCCCCTCGGTCGACCAGGGTGGCCAGGAGGCCATGGAGTTCGGCGTCCTCGCCGGCTACCCGATGGTCGACGTGAAGTTCACGCTCGAGGACGGCGCCTACCACGACGTCGACTCCTCCGAGCTGGCCTTCAAGATCGCCGGCAACCAGGCCTTCAAGGAGGCCGCCCGCCAGGCGAAGCCGGTCCTGCTCGAGCCGATGTTCGCCGTGGAGGTGACCACGCCGGAGAGCTTCCTCGGCACGGTCATCGGCGACATCAACTCGCGCCGGGGCCAGATCAGGGCCCAGGAGGAGCGTCACGGTGACATGGTCATCGACGCCCTTGTGCCCCTGTCCGAGATGTTCGGGTACGTTGGCGACCTGAGGTCCAAGACCTCCGGCCAGGCTTCGTACTCGATGGAGTTCGACTCGTACGCCGAGGTTCCCACGAACATCGCCGACGAGATCATCAAGAAGGTGCGGGGCGAGTAGCCACCTCTCCCACGGAGAGACCTGCGCGTCCGGGACCCTCGGTCGCAACACCACCAGTACGAGTCAAGTACCAACCACACCAGGAGGAGCCCACAGTGGCTAAGGCGAAGTTCGAGCGGACCAAGCCGCACGTGAACATCGGCACGATCGGTCACATCGACCACGGCAAGACGACCTTGACCGCGGCGATCACCAAGGTCCTGCACGACAAGCACCCCGACCTCAACGCCGCTTCGGCGTTCGAGGACATCGACAAGGCTCCCGAGGAGCGTCAGCGCGGCATCACGATCTCGATCGCGCACGTCGAGTACCAGACCGAGGCGCGCCACTACGCGCACGTCGACTGCCCGGGTCACGCGGACTACATCAAGAACATGATCACCGGTGCGGCCCAGATGGATGGTGCGATCCTCGTGGTCGCCGCCACCGACGGTCCCATGCCGCAGACCAAGGAGCACGTGCTCCTGGCCCGCCAGGTCGGCGTCCCGGCGATCGTGGTCGCGCTCAACAAGTGCGACATGGTCGACGACGAGGAGCTCATCGAGCTCGTCGAGATGGAGGTGCGCGAGCTCCTCTCCGACTACGAGTTCGACGGAGACAACATCCCCGTCGTGCGCGTGGCTGCCTTCCCGGCGCTCCAGGGCGACGAGAAGTGGGGCGAGTCGATCGTCGAGCTGATGAACGCCGTCGACGAGGCGATCCCGACCCCCGAGCGGGAGACCGACAAGCCGTTCCTCATGCCCGTCGAGGACGTCTTCACGATCACCGGTCGCGGCACGGTCATCACCGGTCGCATCGAGCGGGGCATCGTGAAGGTCAACGAGGAGGTCGAGATCATCGGCATCCGCACGACCGCCCAGAAGTCGACGGTCACCGGTGTCGAGATGTTCCGCAAGCTCCTCGACGAGGGCCAGGCCGGCGAGAACGTCGGACTGCTCCTCCGTGGCACCAAGCGCGAGGACATCGAGCGCGGCATGGTCGTCATCAAGCCGGGCACCACGACCCCGCACACCAACTTCGAGGCCTCGGTCTACATCCTCTCGAAGGAGGAGGGCGGCCGCCACACGCCGTTCTTCAACAACTACCGCCCGCAGTTCTACTTCCGTACCACCGACGTGACCGGCGTGGTGACCCTCCCCGAGGGCACCGAGATGGTCATGCCCGGCGACAACACGGAGATGTCGGTCGAGCTGATCCAGCCGATCGCCATGGACGAGGGCCTGCGTTTCGCGATCCGCGAGGGTGGCCGCACCGTCGGCGCCGGCCGGGTCGTCAAGATCACCAAGTGATCCACCGGGTCGACTGACCCGTCGCTCCACCCCGACAGCCCCGGACCTCGGTCCGGGGCTGTCGTGCGTCCCGGGCGGTTTGGGCGGGGCGGTGCGGCGGCAGGGTGGTGGTCATGAGCCAGTACGGAGCACCCGGCGACCGGTCCGACCCGGAGCGGTCGACGTCGGGCCGGTGGCGCCCGCCGCCCACGGTCGTCGACCACCCCGAGGCGACCACCGTGCTCGTGCTCGGGATCCTCGGGCTCGTGCTGTGCCAGGTCCTCGGGATCATCGCCTGGGTCAAGGGCAACCGGGTCGTCGCCGAGATCGACAGCTCGGGCGGGCGCTACGGCGCCCGGTCGGCGGCGAACGCCGGCCGAATCTGCGGGATGGTGGCGACCCTGCTCACCGTCGGCGCGCTCGTGCTGTTCGTGCTGGTCGCCCTCCTGTCGGCGGGATCGACCTCGACCCGAGCCGGCTGAGCACCGCGGTGACGGCCCTGGGACAATCGTCCCCGTGAACGACGCACGACCCGCTCCGCCGCCGGCCCGCCCGCACCAGAGGGTCACCGACGAGGGCCGCACGGTCCGCGAGGTGCTCTCCTACTCGCGCCGGGGCAGCCGGTTCACCCCGCGCCAGGCCGCCGCCTGGGAGGCGCACCACCGGGCCTGGGTCGTGCCCGACGAGGCCGTGGACGCCGCCGACTTCTCCTGGGCCGAGGTGTTCGGGCGCGAGGCACCCCTGGCCGTCGAGATCGGGCCCGGCATCGGCGAGGCCACCGTGGCGCTGGCGGCGTCCCGGCCGGGGACCAACGTGCTGGCGCTGGAGGTCTGGCGACCCGGCGTCGCCGAGGCCCTCGGCCGGACCGCCGAGGCGGGCCTGACCAACGTGCGGTTCTGCGGGGTCGACGCGGTGTGGCTGCTCGAGCACCGGGTGGCGCCGGCGTCGCTGGCCGAGCTGTGGACGTTCTTCCCCGACCCCTGGCACAAGGCCCGGCACCACAAGCGGCGCCTGGTGGCCCCCCGGTTCGCCGCCGTAGCCGCCGCCCGCCTCGCACCGGGTGCGGCCTGGCGGCTGGCCACCGACTGGGCGGCCTACGCCGAGCAGATGGTCGAGGTCCTCGACGCCGAGCCGGCCCTGACCGGCGGCGTCGTCGAGCGGTGGCCCGAGCGACCGGTCACCCGCTTCGAGCGCAAGGGGCTGGCGGTGGGCCGCACCATCACCGACCTGGAGTACCGCCGGGTCTGACCGGGTGCCGGGTGTCGCCCGATCGTCGTCCGGTGGCAGGAACACGAGCGCGGCGAGCGCCGCCGACTCCTAGGCTGGGCCGGTGAGCGTCACCGTCGAGTCCCGCCGCGGTGCCCGCCGCCTCCACCGGGCCTGGTGGGTGGCCGCGATCACGATGGGCGCGCTGGTCGCGGCGGCCGGCTTCCGGTCCTCGACCGGCGCGCTGCTGGGACCGCTCGAGGACGAGTTCGGCTGGTCCCGCGGCACGACGAGCGGCGCGGTCAGCCTCAACCTGGTCGTCTACGGGCTCACCGCGCCCTTCGCGGCCGCGCTGATGGAGCGGTTCGGGCTGCGCCGGGTGGTGGCGGCCTCGCTGACCCTGGTGGCCGTCGGCTCCGGCCTGACGCTGGTGATGACGTCGGCGTGGCAGCTGTGGCTGCTGTGGGGCTTCGCCATCGGCGTCGGCACCGGGTCGCTCGCCCTGGTCTTCGGCGCGATCGTGGCCAACCGCTGGTTCGTGCGGCACCGCGGCGTCGTCGTCGGGGTCTTCTCGGCCGCCAGCTCCACCGGCCAGCTGGTCTTCCTGCCGGCGATCGCCCACCTCGCCGACGGCCCCGGCTGGCGCTGGGCGGCCGGGCTGGTGGCGGCGTTCGCCCTGCTGCTGGTGCCGCTGGTCCTGCTGCTGCTCGCCGACTCACCGGCGAGCGTCGGGACCACGGCCTACGGCGCCGACCCGACCCTGGCCGCGCCGGTCCCGGCGGCAGCACCGGCGCGCGGCGCCGCGCGGACCGCGGTCGACACGCTGCGGGAGTGCTCGCGGTCGAAGGTGTTCTGGATCCTCTTCGGCACGTTCTGGATCTGCGGCTGGTCGACGAACGGGCTGATCGGGACCCACTTCATCGCCGCCTCGCACGACCACGGGTTGCCCGAGACGACGGCGGCGTCGCTGCTCGCGCTGATCGGGATCTTCGACATCGTCGGCACCGTGGCCAGCGGCTGGCTCACCGACCGCGTCGACAGCCGCTACCTGCTGCTCGTCTACTACCTGCTCCGCGGGCTCTCGCTGCTCGCCGTGCCCTACCTGCTCGCCGACGTCGTGCACCCGAGCCTGTTCGTCTTCATCGTCTTCTACGGCCTCGACTGGGTGGCGACCGTGCCGCCGACGGTCGCGCTGTGCCGCGCCCACTTCGGCCCCGAGCGGGCCGGGGTCGTCTTCGGCTGGGTCTTCGCCGCGCACATGGTCGGGGCGGGGGTGGCGGCGAGCTTCGCGGGCCTGGTGCGCCAGGGCACCGGCGACTACCTCGCGGCGTGGCTGACCGCGGGTGTGCTGTGCCTCGCGGCGGCGTTCGCCGTGCTGGCGATCCCGCGGGAACCCTCCTCGAGGCGGGTCACGCCCGCGACGTGAGCCGGCGGCGGGCGTCGTCCTGGCGTCGCAGCCGGGCCAGGTCGCGGTCGCGGCGGGCGGCGACGACCGCGGCGAGGAAGTCCTCCGGCGCGGTGCCGCGCGGGGGGAGGGGCGCCACGTGCTCGGAGACCTGCTCGGCCAGCCGGGTGCCGACCCGCACCCGTGAGGCCGGGTCGAGCGTGGGGAGCCGGCCGAGGTACTGGCGCACGGCCAGGGCGAGGCCGGTGGGCAGCGAGGTGATGTCGGCCCGGGCGGCCCAGCCGGCGAGGTGCGGCGGCATGGGCGGCGGGTGGGGGAGCGAGAGGGCGACCCGGCTGCGGACGACGTAGGTGCCCGCGGCGTAGTCGCCGAGCCGCTTGCCGCGACCGCTCACCAGCGCCGAGAGGAACGCCGGGGCACCGAAGAAGGCGTAGACCTCGACGAACCCGACCAGCGAGCGGATCAGGGCGTGCTGGAAGGAGATCGGGCCGGCGTCGTCGCGCACGGTGCGCAGGCCGAGCGCCAGCTTCCCCAGCGACCGCCCCCGGGTCAGGGTCTCGAGGGTGGTCGGCACCACGACGAACACCAGGACCGTGGTGAGGATCAGCATCGCGTCGGCCAGCGCCGGGTCGGCGTGGGTGGCGGCCACCCCGATGATGATCGCCAGCACGACGAGCGTCCCGATCGTCGCGACGACGTCGATGATCCCCGAGGCGATCCGCGAGCCCAGCCCGGCCGGCGGCAGGTCGAGCGCGACCGCCTCGCCGGTGACGAGGTCGTCACTGGTGAGCATGTTGAACTCGCGTGCGGGCATCGGCGTCATTCTCCCAGGTGCGGGTGCGGGGCGGTCGGGACGTCGGCGGCCCTGCTGCGGACCCTATATAGGGTGGCCCCGTGGATCTCGACGCCTACGTGCTCGCGCACTCGCACGAGTGGCACCGGCTCGAGGAGCTCGCGGGACGCGGCCGGCTGTCCGGCTCCGAGAGCGACGAGCTCGTCGAGCGCTACCAGCAGGTCGCGACCCACCTGTCCGTGGTCCGCACGTCGTCGCCCGACAGCCACCTCATCGCCTACCTGTCGTCGTTGCTCGCCCGCACGCGGATCAAGCTGGTCGGCACCCGCACGTCCACGTGGGCGCGCCTCGGCCGGTTCTTCACCCACCGCTTCCCGGCCGCGCTGTACCGGCTGCGCTGGTGGTGGATCGGCACGTGGGTCGCGAACGTCGTGGTGATGGCGATCATGCTGCTGTGGCTGCTCGACCACCCGAGCGTCGAGCAGAACCTGCTGAGCCCGGCCGAGGTCGACCAGCTCGTCGACACCGACTTCGAGAGCTACTACAGCGAGAACCCGGCCCAGAGCTTCGCGGCCCGGGTGTGGATCAACAACGCCTGGGTGGCCGCGCTCTGCATCGCCCTCGGCGTGCTGGGGTTCCCCGTGGTGGTGCTGCTGTTCAACAACCTGCTGAACGTCGCCGTCATCGGCTCGATCATGATCCGCCACGACCGCGGCGACCTCTTCTTCGGCCTGATCCTGCCGCACGGGCTGCTCGAGCTGACCGCGGTCTTCGTCGCGGCCGGCTTCGGGCTCCGGCTGTTCTGGTCCTTCGTCGAGCCCGGCTCACTGACCCGGGCGCAGTCGATGGCCCACGAGGGCCGCACGGCGATCACCGTCTCCCTCGGCCTGGTCGTCGTCCTGCTGGTGAGCGGCGTCATCGAGGCCTTCGTGACGCCGTCGCCGCTGCCGACGTGGGCGCGGATCGGCATCGGCGCGCTGGCGCTCGCCGTGTTCGTGCTCTACGTCTTCACCCTCGGACGACGTGCCGTCGCCGAGGGCGAGACCGGGGACCTGTCGGCGGACCTGCTCGAGGACACGGTCGCGACGCAGGCCTGACCCGCCTCCGGGCTCAGACCTCGACCGGCACCGGACGCCGCACCAGCAGCGCCACCCCGACGGCGGCGGCCGAGATCACCCCGCCGTACATCAGGGCGGCGTGGATGCCCTCGGCGGTCGCGTCGACCAGGGGCGTTCCGTCGGCGGTGGCCGAGGTCGTCCGCCGCGTCATCACGGTGATGAACAGCGCCGTGCCGGCCGCCCCGGCGACCTGCTGGAGCGTGGAGACGATCGCGCTGCCGTGGGAGTAGAGCTGCTGCGGCAGCGACCCGAGGGCCGAGGTCATCAGCGGCGTGAACATCAGCGCCAGGCCGATGCTCATGACGACGTGCAGCGCGATGACGGTGGGGCGGGAGGTGTCGACGTCCAGGGTCGTCATGCCCCAGAGCGCGACGCTGGTGAGGGCGGCACCGGGCGCGACGAGCGGCCGCGGACCGACGCGGTCGAAGACCCGCCCGACGACCGGCGCGAGCAGGCCCATCGTCAGGCCGCCGGGGAGGAGCACCAGGCCGGTCTGCAGGGTGGAGAGGCCGAGCACGTCCTGGAGGTAGAGCGGCAGCAGGATCAGGGTGCCGAAGAGCGCCATCATGCTCACCGCGACGAGGGCGACCGCGACGGTGAAGGAGCGGGTCGCGAAGACGCGCAGGTCGAGCAGCGCCCGGTCCGAGAGCTGGAGCTGCCGGGCGATGAACGCCGCCAGCGCGACCGCGCCGACGACGAGCGGGATCCAGACCGGCACCGGCGTGTGGCCGGTGGCGCTCTCGCCGATGCTGCTCAGCCCGTAGATCAGGCCGCTGAAGGCGAGCGCGGAGAGGACGACGGAGCCGGCGTCGACCCGCACCCGCCGCGGCTCGGTGACGTTGCGGACCCAGGTCGCGCCCAGGGCGAGCGACAGCAGGGCGATGGGCAGCACGATCCAGAACATCCAGCGCCAGGAGAGCGAGTTCAGCACCAGCCCGGAGACCGTGGGCCCGATCGCGGGCGCGACGGAGATGACGATCGAGACCGTGCCCATCATCCGGCCGCGGCGCGCGGGCTCGACCAGGTTGAGGATCGTGGTGATGAGCAGCGGCATCATCAGCGCGGTGCCGACCGCCTGCACGACGCGTCCGCCCACCAGCACCGGGAAGACCGGCGCGGTGGCCGCGACCAGGGTGCCGAGGCTGAACGACGTCATCGCCGCCACGAACACCGCGCGCAGCGGGAAGCGGGTCAGCAGGAACCCGGTGATCGGGATGACGACCGCCATCGTCAGCAGGAACGCGGTGGTCAGCCACTGCGCCGTCGTCGCGGGCACGTCGAACTCGCGCATCAGCTCGGGCAGCGCGACGCCCATGATGGTCTCGTTGAGGATGACGACGAACGCCGAGCCGACCAGCAGCGCGATCAGCCGGTTCGCGCCGGGGATCGAGGCGGACGCGGCGGGCGGGGCGTCGGTGGTGGTGGTGGTCACGGGGTGCTCCTGGACGCGGTGGGTCGGTGTGCGGTCAGTCTGGGTGAACGTGGCAGTCAGTGCCAACACGGCGTCCGACGGCGTTGTTCCCCTATGCTCGGTCGATGACCGAGATCGCGCTGCGCGAGCGGCGTCGCCGCCAGACCGAGCGGGAGATCGGTGACGCGGCCCTCGACCTGTTCGAGGTCGGCGGGGTCGACGGCACCACCGTCGACGACATCGCGCGCGCCGCCGGGATCTCGCCGCGCACGTTCTTCCGCTACTTCCCCTCCAAGGAGCGCGCGGCGCTGGTGCCGCACGTCGAGCTCGACGAGCGCGTCGAGGCGATGCTCGCCGACCTGCGCGCCGACCGCCCGCTGCTCGACCAGCTCGAGGAGGTGTGGCGCGAGGTGCTGCTCGCCCTCGACGACGGACGCAGCGAGGCCGGCCGGCTGCTGCTCCGGGTGCGCCGGCTGATGCGTGCCGAGCCCGCGCTGCGGCTGGCGGCGGCCGCGGTCGACGAGGAGCGCCTCGACGCCCTGGTGGTGCGCCTGGTCCGACTCGTCGGCGCCGACGACGACCTGGAGCCGCGCCTGGTCGTCGAGACGGCCGGGGTCGCGGTCCGCGTCTCGCTCGACCGCTGGGCCGAGGCCCGGGAGGCCGGCCGTGCCGTCGACCTGCTCGAGACCTACGCGCAGGCCTGCCTGGTGGTGCGCCGCCCCGGCGGCTGACGCCGGTGTCCCCCCGGCGTCCCCGTCGGCGCGGACGCCCGCGCGGGACGGCGGGGGGATCAGCGCAGGCGCAGGCGCCGCACGACCTGGCGGGCCATCGCCCGCTCGCCGCGCGCGTTGGGGTGGACGACGACCGGGTTGGTGCCCAGCAGGATCGGCTCGACCCAGCGGGTGCCGATCGGCTGGCACGCGTCGTGCCCGTCCGAGGCGCGGTTCAGGTCGACGTAGGTCGACCCGGTGGCGCGGGCGGCGCGGCGCACGGCGTCGTTGAGGGTGCGCTGGAGGCTGCGCAGGTACGGGACGTCGCCGCGGGCGATCGGCATCTGCGCGAAGCAGCCGTCGCGGCGCGGCACGATCCACGGGTAGCCCAGGATCGCCACCCGGGCGCTCGGCGCGCGACGGTGGACCGCCCGCAGCGCCCGCACCAGCGACGGGTAGGTCGTGTCGCGCACGGTCTGCTCGAAGGAGTCGCCGTGCTGCTGCTCGCACGGGTTGCCCCGGCCCAGGCTCGAGACCCCCGCGACCCCGCACGCCAGGATCGCGCCGATGAAGACGCCGCTGTCGTTGCCCCCGATCGTCATCGTCACCAGGTCGGTGCGCCGCGAGAGCGCGTCGAGCTGGGGCGGGACGCCGGGGTGCTGGCTCTCGAAGAAGTCGCCGGTCTCGGCGGCCCCGCACGTCACGTCGGTGAACCGGGCGCCGGTGCGGGCGGCGAGGACGTGCGGGTAGCTGCGCGCCGAGCGCAGGCAGACCAGCGGCGCCGCCGGGTCGGGCGGCAGCACGCCGGAGGCCGCGCTGTAGGAGTCGCCGAGCGCGACGTACCGCAGCGGCGGCGCCGGGCTGGTCGCGACCGCCGGGGCGCGGGGTGCGGTGGTCGCCGCGGTGGGCGCGACCAGCCCGGTCGCGGTGAGCACGAGGACGGCGAGGAGCAGCAGCGGGCGGCGCATGGGGCGACCCTAGTCGCGACACGCTGTCGCGGACAGCCCCCGCTCGCTCAGGGGTAGGTGCCGCCCTCCCCGGGCGGCGGCGTCAGAGCAGCCCGCGCGCCTTCAGCCCGAGGTAGTGGTCGGCCAGCGCCGGCGGCAGCCGCTCGGCGTCGGCGTCCACGACGTCGACGCCGAGCCGGGTCAGCAGCGCGGCCGTGCGCCGTCGCCGCTCCTGCGCCTGCTCGGCCGCGGCGGCGGCGTAGACCTCCTCGAGGGTGTCGCGCGCCGCGGTGAGCCGGTCGAGCTCGGGGTCGCGCACCGAGGCCAGGACGACGCGGTGGTGGCGGGTCAGCGTCGGCAGCACGGTGAGCAGGCCCTCCTCGACCGCCGAGGGCTCCAGCGGCGTCAGCAGCACGACCAGCGCCCGCTGCCGGCCGAGCCCCTGGACGGCGCCCGCGAGCGCGTCCCAGTCGGCCTCGGCGATCACCGGCTCGAGGTCGGCCATCACGTCCTGCAGGCGGGCCGCGACCTCGCGCCCGCCGGCCGAGCGCAGCCGGGCCCGGACCCGCCGGTCGCCGGCGACGAGGTCGACCCGGTCACCGGCGCGGGCCGCGAGCGCGGCCAGCAGCAGGGCGGCGTCCATCGCCGAGTCGAGGCGGGGGACGTCGTCGACGCGGCCGGCCGAGGTGCGCGAGGTGTCGAGCACCAGCACCACCCGGCGGTCGCGCTCGGGCTGCCAGGTGCGCACGACGACGTTCGAGCTGCGGGCCGAGGCACGCCAGTCGATCGAGCGGACGTCGTCGCCGCGCACGTACTCGCGCAGCGAGTCGAACTCCGTGCCCTGCCCGCGCACGCGCACCGCGCTGCGGCCGTCGAGGTCGCGCAGCCGGGCCAGCCGCGACGGCAGGTGCTTGCGGGAGTCGAACGGCGGCAGCGAGCGCACCGTGCCGGGCACGTCGAGGGTGCGCTGCCGGGCGACCAGGCCCAGCGGGCCGGGCAGCCGCACCGTCACCCCGAACGCGCGGAGGTCGCCACGGCGTCGCGGCAGCAGCGGCGTCACCAGTGCGGCGCGGTCGCCGGGGGGGAGCCGGACGCGGTGGCGGTTGCCGCTCGCCCCCGCCGTCGGCTGCCAGGCGTCGCGGACGACGCCGCGCACCGGGCGGGCCGAGGTGTTGGTGACGAGCAGCAGCGTCTCGGCGGGGTGGTTCATCCGGACCGCGGGCGTCGGGCGCCGCGCGAACCCCAGCACGGCCGGCCGCGGCGCGAGCAGCCAGTCGGCCAGCCCGAGGAGGGCCACGAGCAGCAGCCACAGCCACACCGTGCTGCCGGCCGGGCGCAGCACGACGGGCACGACGCCCAGCAGCAGGAGCAGCGGCACGCGGCCGGTGATCGCCACGGGCTACCGCGGGACCGGGACGGAGGCCAGCGCGGAGGCCAGCACCTGGGCCACGTCGACACCCTCGAGCTCGGCCTCGGGACGCAGCCCGAGCCGGTGCACGAGCGTGGCGTGGGCGAGGGCCTTGACGTCGTCGGGGGTGACGAAGTCGCGCCCCGACAGCCACGCCCAGGCGCGGGCGGCGCGCAGCAGGGCGGTGGCCCCGCGCGGGCTGACGCCCAGCGACAGCGACGGCGACTCGCGCGTGGCCCGCGCGATGTCGACGATGTAGGCGGCCATCTCGGGGCTGGCCTGCACCGTGCGGACGGCGCGCTGGCCGGCCTCGATGTCGGCGGCCCCCGCGACGGCACGGACGCCGGCCGCGGCGACGTCGCGCGGGTCGAACCCGGCGGCGTGCCGGTTGAGGATCTCGATCTCGGCCTCGCGGGCCGGCACCGGCAGCACGACCTTGAGCAGGAACCGGTCGAGCTGCGCCTCGGGGAGGGGGTAGGTGCCCTCGTACTCCACGGGGTTCTGGGTGGCGGCCACGAGGAACGGCTTCGGCAGCGGGTGGGTCACGCCGTCGACGGAGACCTGGCCCTCCTCCATCGCCTCGAGCAGCGCAGACTGCGTCTTGGGCGGCGTCCGGTTGATCTCGTCGGCCAGCAGCAGGTTGGTGAAGACCGGGCCGCCGCGGAACGACAGCTCACCGGCGTGCGAGTCGATGACCATCGAGCCGGTGATGTCGCCGGGCATCAGGTCGGGGGTGAACTGCACCCGCCGGGTCTCCACCGACAGCGACGCCGCGAGGGTGCGCACGAGCAGCGTCTTCGCGGTGCCGGGCACGCCCTCCATCAGCACGTGCCCCCCGCAGAGCATCGCCACCAGCAGGCCCGAGACGGCGGCGTCCTGGCCGACGACGGCCTTGGCGACCTCCTGGCGCACCGCGACCAGGCGGGCGCGGGCGTCGGCGTCCGGGCGGTCCGGGCGACCGTCGGGCTTGTCGAGCGACATCTCGGTCATGAACGGCGTACCTCTTCCTCGAGGGCGGTCAGGGCGTGGGCGAGGGTGATCAGGTCCCGGTCGGTGCCGGGCGCGGGGCCCTGGGAGCCGACCAGGGCGGCGAGGTCGGCCTCGGGCCGCCCGACGTGACGGGCGAGGTCGCGCACCAGGGCGGCCTCGTCGGTGCCGGCGCCGAGCCCGAGCCGGTCGCGCGCCCGGGAGCGGGTGGCGGCGCGCAGCGCCCCGGCGGCGTGCGCCCGGTCGCCGGCGCGGCGGTAGAGCCGGCCGCGGCTGCGGGTGGTCTCGATGGCGCGGACCGTCACGGGCACCGGCTCGGTGGCCAGCGCCCCGAGACGACGTCCGCGCCAGAGGATCAGGGCGACCACGGCGAGGACGACGACGGCGAGGCCGGGACGGATCCAGTCGGGCACCAGCGACCAGACGTCGACGCCGTCCTCGCCGCCGAGGTCGTCGTAGGACGCGACGTACCAGACGAGGCGGTCGTTCTGGCCGAGCAGCCGCAGGGCGACGGCGGCGTTGTCGGCCCGGGTGACCTGGTCGTTGGTGACCAGGTCACCGGCGCCGAGGAGCACGAGGTCGTCGGTCGTGGCGAGGGCGCCGCCGAAGCAGGACGTCGCCCCGGGCACGCCGAGGCCCCGGTCGACCTCGATCTCGAGCCCGGCGTAGCGGGGGTCGTCGCAGCCGGCCGGGACGGCGCCGCCGGCGTCGAAGGGGGTGGTGGACCCGTCGGTGCCCAGCAGGTCGAGCAGCTCGGGTCCCGGCTCGAGGACGACGACCCGGGCGTCGCGCGCCCGGTCGAGGAGGCGCTCCACCGTGCTGGCGCCGAGCTGCTCGGCCGAGGTGACGACGACCGTCGTGCCGGCGTCGACGTCGGCCTCGTCGAGGGCGTCGGCGGAGCGGACGACGTCGACCTCGACGCCCTCGTCGTCGAGCACCCGGGCGACGGCCTGGGCACCCTCGCCGCCGGAGCCGTCGGGGTCGAGGCGGGCGGTGCGCCCGTCGTCGCCGGTGCCCAGCACCAGCACCACGGCCACCGCCACGACCAGCGCGGCCGCGACGACCAGGGTGCTGCGGTGCCGGCGGGCGAGCCCGGGGCGCGCCGCGGCGACGGTGGCGCTCACCGCGTGCCCGCCAGCTCGCGGTCGAGGTCGAGGACGGCGACGGCATGCTCGCGCGTGGCCGGGCGCTCGCCGTACCTCACGGCGTCGAACAGGTCGGCGCCCGCGGTGGTGCGGTCGCGGCGGTCGGGGAAGGCGAGCGCCAGCGCGGCGGCGACCTCGTGGGCGGTGATGCCGGGGGAGTCGTCGAGGCGCCCGCGCTCGACCTGGCGCCGAGCGAGCGCGCGGAAGCCGTCGACGACCGCCTCGGCGTGGCGGCCCTCGGCGAGCGCCCGCTCGGCGCGCGCCCGCAGCTCGGTGGCGGTCGCGACCTCGTCGGTGAGGACGCCGCCCGCGCGGTCGGGGCGGCGCCGGGCGGTGGTGCGGGCCCGCGAGAGCAGCAGCGCGACCCCGCCGACGAGGCCGACGACGAGCACGGTGATCGCGAACCAGGTCAGCGGCGGCACGCTGCTGGCGCCGTCGATGGCCCCGCTGATGCGGCGGTCGATCCAGTCGAGCAGCCGCTGGAGCAGGTCGTCGTCGTAGTAGTCGGGCTTGGCGAGCTCGGTCTGGAGCAGCCGGCGGGCCTCGTCGGCCGACGGGTCGAGGGGCGGGTCGGCGGCGCGGTCGGCGAGCGCGGTGGACCAGGTCACGCGTCGAGGACCCCGGCCTCCCGCATCAGCTCGACGTCGAAGGCCTCCTTGCGCATCCGCTGGTCGAGGTACTGCACCGAGGTCACCGCGGCGCTGAACGGGGCGACGAACGCCGTCGACAGCACCTGGGCGATCGCGGTGCCCAGGACGAAGACGAGCGCGCCGTACTCACCGGCCGCCAGCGAGCCGAGCTGGGCCACCAGCGAGAACGGGAAGCTCAGCACCTGGGCCGCGGTCCCGGCGACCAGGACGGTGAGCAGGGCGATGCCCAGGGTGCGCCAGAACTGGTGGCGGGTGAGCCGGTAGCCGCGCCCGATGCTGGCGAACACGCCGAGCCGCTCCAGCATCAGGGCGGGCACCGGCAGGTAGTAGCACCGGATCCAGAACCAGGTCATCAGGGCCAGGAAGAACGGCACCGACAGCACCCCGACGACGACGACGACCACGACGACGTCGGCGAGGACGACCAGGAGCACCCAGAACACGACGTAGGCGGCGATGATCACGGTGAGGGCCAGCCCGAGCACGACGGCCGACCAGCCGCCAGCGCCGTCCGTGGGTCGCCGCCCAGGCCTCGCCCAGCGAGAGCCGGCGCCCGACGGCCGCGGCCCGGGTCACGTGGGCCACCATCCCGGTCACGAAGATGATGCCGATGCTCTGCAGCACCGAGGCCAGCCCGACCGACCCGTAGGCGACGAGCGTGCCGAGCAGGTCGGCGTCGCTGATCTCGCCGCTGCCCGAGGTGTCGAGGGTGAGGCCGACGGTGAAGGTGAGCACGGCGGTGAGCAGCACCGGGATCGCCATGGCGACGGCCGCGACGAGCACGGCCGAGCCGACTGTCGCCCGGGGGTTGAACCGGATGATGCGGAACGACGCGTCGTAGATCGCGCCGAGGGAGAGCGGGTGCAGGGGCATCGCTCCCGGCTTGTGCGCGGCGCCGAGCATCCCGGGCGCCGGCTGCCACCCCGGCTGCGGACCGGCCGGCCAGCCCGGCTGCGGACCGGCCGGTGGCCCCGGCTGCCAGCCCGGCGGCGGCACGGCGCCGGGCGGGCCGCCGTGCTGGGCCGGCGGCGCGGCGGCCGGCTGGGCCCAGGGGAAGGCGGCGGGCTCGTTCGGCGGCGGGGCGCCCGGGGGAGGGGGCGAACCGGGGGGCGGGTAGGACTGCTGGTCGGACATGGCTCCTCGACGGGGTCACGGGTCGACGGGTGCACATCCTGTCAGGAGGCCGGCGCCGCCGGCGTCGGCGCACCGCCACCAGCCGCGACACGCCCGGCCTCGGGGGTGGGCGGGGCCCCGACGACGCCACGCCGGTGAGCCTCCTTGCCGGCCGCCCGGGGTCGGATTTGGTACGACCCGAGATGTCTGCCAAGATATCCAGGTTGCTCCGGCGGGTTGCCGGGGTGCGGCTTGTCTTGACTACTGAATCGCGTCTCCCAGCGTGGCCCCCAGCGGGCAGCGCCCCCGGTGACGTGGTGGTGGCAGACACACGGCCGCACCGCACCAGGAGACCCGATTCAGCCGACAGCCTCAGCAGTCGAAGCGCTTCGCCATGTGGGATCCAGATTTCTGGCCCAGGCGACACGCCCGACCGCGGGGGTGGGACCCGGAGCCAGGACACCCAAGCACGCAGGACGAGCGAGAAGGACGAGCTACCTATGGCGGGACAGAAGATCCGCATCAGGCTCAAGGCCTATGACCACGAGGTGATCGACACCTCGGCGCGCAAGATCGTGGACACCGTCACCCGAACGGGTGCGAAGGTCGCCGGCCCCGTGCCGCTGCCGACCGAGAAGAACGTGTACTGCGTCATCCGCTCGCCCCACAAGTACAAGGACTCGCGCGAGCACTTCGAGATGCGCACCCACAAGCGCCTGATCGACATCATCGACCCCACGCCGAAGACCGTTGACTCGCTGATGCGTCTCGACCTGCCGGCGGGCGTCGACATCGAGATCAAGCTCTGAGTCGCGGGAGACAGCCATGACTTTTGAACGCAACGTCAAGGGACTGCTGGGCACCAAGCTCGGCATGACCCAGCTCTGGGACGAGAACAACAAGGTCGTCCCCGTGACCGTGATCGCGGCGAACACCAACGTCGTCACCCAGGTGCGCCTGCCCGAGCCGGACGGCTACAACGCCATCCAGGTCGGCTACGGCGAGATCGAGGGTCGCAAGATCACCAAGCCGCAGGCCGGGCACTTCGACAAGGCCGGCACCACGCCGCGCCGCCACGTCGTCGAGATCCGCACCGCCGACGCCTCCGCCTACACCGTGGGCCAGGAGCTGGCCGCCGACCTCTTCGCCGCGGGCGACGTCATCGACGTCACCGGCACCAGCAAGGGCAAGGGGTTCGCCGGTGTCATGAAGCGCCACGGCTTCCACGGCGTGAGCGCCTCGCACGGTGCCCACCGCAACCACCGCAAGCCGGGTTCCATCGGTGCCTGCGCGACCCCCGGTCGCGTCTTCCAGGGCACCCGGATGGCCGGTCACATGGGCACCGAGACGGTCACCACCCAGAACATCACCGTGCACGCGGTCGATGTCGAGAAGGGTCTGATCCTCGTCAAGGGCGCCGTCCCCGGCCCCAAGGGCGGACTGATCATGCTCCGCTCGGCCGCCAAGAAGCAGGAGGCCTGAGCATGGCTAGCGACAACACGGCCAAGGTCGTCACCCCCGAGCTGCCCGCCGCCATCTTCGACGTCGAGGTCAACGTCCCGTTGATCCACCAGGTCGTCGTCGCGCAGCAGGCCGCCGCTCGTCAGGGCACGCACTCGACCAAGCGTCGCGGCGAGGTCCGCGGCGGTGGCCGCAAGCCCTACAAGCAGAAGGGCACCGGCCGCGCCCGCCAGGGCTCGACCCGCGCGCCGCAGTTCGCCGGCGGTGGCGTCGTCCACGGTCCGCACCCGCGCGACTACAGCCAGCGCACCCCCAAGAAGATGAAGGCCGCCGCCCTGCGCGGGGCGCTCTCCGACCGGGCCCGCAACGAGCGGATCCACGTCGTCGAGTCCCTCGTCACCGGCGAGGCCCCCTCGACCAAGGCGGCCCTGGCCGCGCTCACCGGGCTCAGCCCGCGCGTGCGCTTCCTCGTCGTGCTCGAGCGCACCGACGTCGTCACCTGGCTCTCGCTGCGCAACGCGGTCGAGGTCCACATCGTCGCCGTCGACCAGCTCAACACCTACGACGTGCTCGCCGCCGACGACGTGGTCTTCACGCAGGGCTCCTACGACGCCTTCGTGGGCGCCGCGAGCTCGACGTCGGCCGTCGTGACCGAGACCGAGGAGGACGACAAGTGAGCACCCTGCACAAGGACCACCGCGACATCCTGATCGCGCCGGTCGTGTCCGAGAAGAGCTACAGCCTCCTCGACGCCAACAAGTACACCTTCCTGGTGCACCCCGAGGCCAACAAGACCGAGATCAAGATCGCGGTCGAGAAGATCTTCAACGTCAAGGTCACCTCGGTGAACACGCTGAACCGCCCGGGCAAGACCCGCCGCACGCGGACCGGTCTCGGCAAGCGCAAGGACACCAAGCGCGCCATCGTCAGCCTCGCCGAGGGCCACCGCATCGACATCTTCGCCGGCCAGGCCTGAGCGGCGAGAGGACCAGATACCCATGGCAATCCGCAAGTACAAGCCGACCACCCCGGGCCGTCGTGGCTCGTCGGTCGCCGACTTCGTCGAGATCACCCGGACCACGCCCGAGAAGTCCCTGACGCGTCCGCTGCCCAAGAAGGGCGGCCGCAACAACCAGGGCCGGATCACCACCCGCCACCAGGGCGGTGGCCACAAGCGTGCCTACCGGATCATCGACTTCCGTCGCTACGACAAGGACGGCGTGCCGGCCAAGGTCGCTCACATCGAGTACGACCCCAACCGCACCGCCCGCATCGCCCTGCTGCACTACTCCGACGGCGAGAAGCGCTACATCGTCGCGCCGAAGGACCTCACCCAGGGCACCCGCGTGGAGTCCGGCCCCACGGCCGACATCAAGCCCGGCAACAACCTGCCGCTGCGCAACATCCCGGTCGGTACGACGATCCACTGCATCGAGCTCCGCCCCGGCGGCGGTGCCAAGATCGCCCGCTCCGCCGGCATCAGCGCCCAGCTCGTCGCCCGTGAGGGCTCGCGCGCCACGGTCCGCATGCCCTCGGGCGAGATGCGCTTCGTCGACGTGCGCTGCCGCGCCACGGTGGGCGAGGTCGGCAACGCCGAGCAGTCCAACATCAACTGGGGCAAGGCCGGCCGCATGCGGTGGAAGGGCAAGCGCCCGACCGTCCGCGGTGTCGTCATGAACCCCGTCGACCACCCGCACGGTGGTGGCGAGGGCAAGACCTCGGGTGGTCGTCACCCGGTGTCCCCCTGGGGCAAGCCCGAGGGTCGCACGCGCAAGCGCAAGGCGAGCGACTCCCAGATCATCCGCCGGCGCAAGTCCGGCAAGAACAAGCGCTGATAGGGAAGTAGACAGATGCCTCGCAGCCTCAAGAAGGGTCCGTTCATCGACGACCACCTTCAGAAGAAGGTGGACGCCGAGAACGCCAAGGGCTCTCACAACGTCATCAAGACCTGGTCGCGTCGTTCGATGATCACCCCGGACTTCATCGGGCACACGATCGCCGTCCACGACGGTCGCAAGCACGTCCCGGTCTTCGTCACCGACTCGATGGTCGGTCACAAGCTGGGCGAGTTCGCGCCCACCCGCACCTACCGCGGGCACGTCAAGGAAGACCGGAAGGGGCGTCGTCGCTGATGTCTACCACCGAGCGTCACCGCACCAGCGCGCGCCGCGACTCCCTGCTGGGTGACCAGCCGGGTGCCTTCGCGAGTGCCCGCTTCCAGCGGATCACCCCGATGAAGGCCCGCCGTGTCGTCGACATGGTCCGCGGCCTCCCGGTCGACCAGGCCCTGTCGCTGCTGCAGTTCGCACCGCAGGCCGCCTCCGAGACCGTCTACAAGGTCCTCGAGAGCGCCGTCGCCAACGCCGAGACCACCGAGGGCCTCGACACCGGCGACCTCGTCGTCTCGGTCGCCATGGTCGACGAGGGCCCCACGATGAAGCGGTGGCGGCCGCGTGCGCAGGGTCGTGCGACCCGGATCAACAAGCGCACCAGCCACATCACGCTCGTCGTCCAGCCCGCGTTGGCTCTGAAGAACGGAAGGAGTGCCTGATGGGCCAGAAGATCAACCCGAACGGCTTCCGCCTCGGCATCAGCACCGACCACAAGTCCCGCTGGTACGCCGACAAGCTCTACAAGGCCTACGTCGGCGAGGACGTCGCGATCCGCAAGCTGCTCTCCAAGGGCATGGAGCGGGCCGGCATCTCCAAGGTCGAGATCGAGCGCACCCGTGACCGCGTGCGCGTCGACATCCACACCGCCCGCCCGGGCATCGTCATCGGTCGCCGCGGCGCCGAGGCCGACCGGATCCGTGGCGAGCTCGAGAAGCTGACCGGCAAGCAGGTCCAGCTGAACATCCTCGAGGTCAAGGCCCCGGAGATGGACGCCCAGCTCGTCGCCCAGGGAGTCGCCGAGCAGCTCGCCGGCCGCGTGCAGTTCCGCCGCGCGATGCGCAAGGCGATGCAGACCACGATGCGCTCGGGTGCCAAGGGCATCCGGATCCAGTGCTCGGGTCGGCTCAACGGTGCCGAGATGTCGCGCACCGAGTTCTACCGCGAGGGTCGCGTCCCGCTGCACACGCTGCGTGCCGACATCGACTACGGCTTCTACGAGGCCAAGACCACCTTCGGTCGCATCGGCGTGAAGGTCTGGATCTACAAGGGCGAGGTCGCCGGCACCCGTGCCGAGCGCCAGGCCCAGGCCGCAGCCCGCGCCGGCGTCCCCGGCCGCGGCGGCAGCAACCGCCCGCAGCGTGGTGGCGAGCGCCCGAGCCGTGGCACCCGCCCGACGCGCAGCGACCGCACCGACGCACCCGACACCACCGAGGCTCCCGCCGGCGGCAACACCGCCCTGGCGACGCCGTCGGCCGAGACCCCCGGTCAGGAGGGCTGACCCATGCTGATGCCTCGCCGCGTCAAGCACCGCAAGCAGCACCACCCCAACCGCCGTGGATCGGCGAAGGGTGGCACGACGCTGGCCTTCGGTGACTTCGGCATCCAGGCGATCGAGGGTCACTACGTGACCAACCGGCAGATCGAGTCGGCCCGTATCGCGATGACCCGCCACATCAAGCGTGGTGGCAAGGTCTGGATCAACATCTACCCCGATCGTCCGCTCACCAAGAAGCCCGCCGAGACCCGCATGGGTTCCGGCAAGGGCTCGCCCGAGTGGTGGATCGCCAACGTCAAGCCCGGCCGTGTCATGTTCGAGCTCTCCGGAGTCGACGAGGAGACCGCTCGCGAGGCCATGCGCCGCGCGATCCACAAGCTCCCCATGAAGTGCCGCTTCATCACCCGAGAGGCCGGTGAGTTCTGATGAGCCGCGACACGAAGGCCCACGAGCTCGACGAGCTCAACGACGTCGACCTCGAGTCGAAGCTGCGCGAGTCGAAGGAGGAGCTGTTCAACCTCCGCTTCCAGGCCGCGACCGGCCAGCTCGAGAGCCACGGTCGGCTCCGCACGGTCAAGAAGGACATCGCCCGGATCTACACCGTGGTGCGCGAGCGCGAGCTCGGCATCCGGACCGCCCCGGGCACGAAGGACGAGGCAACCGCATGAGCGACAGCACCAGCACCCCGGCGACCGAGGGCCGCAACGCCCGCAAGACCCGCGAGGGTCTCGTCGTCAGCGACAAGATGGACAAGACCGTCGTGGTCGAGGTCGAGGACCGCGTCAAGCACGCGCTCTACGGCAAGGTCATGCGCCGCACCAGCCGGCTCAAGGCCCACGACGAGAACAACGAGTGCGGCACCGGCGACCGGGTCCTGATCATGGAGACCCGTCCGCTGTCGGCCACCAAGCGTTGGCGCCTCGTCCAGGTCCTCGAGAAGGCCAAGTAGTCCCCGAACTTTTCGGCCCTAACAACACCGTTCGGCCAGGCTCGATCCGCCCCGCCCCGGCGGGGGACGGGCGAGAACCAGCTCGACAAGGAGAGAAACAGTGATTCAGCAGGAGTCGCGACTCAAGGTCGCCGACAACACGGGTGCCAAGGAGATCCTCTGCATCCGCGTGCTCGGAGGCTCGGGTCGCCGCTACGCCGGCATCGGTGACGTCATCGTCGCCACCGTCAAGGACGCGATCCCCGGTGGCAACGTCAAGAAGGGCGACGTCGTCAAGGCCGTCATCGTCCGGACCGTCAAGGAGCGCCGTCGCGCCGACGGTTCCTACATCCGCTTCGACGAGAACGCCGCCGTCATCCTCAAGACCGACGGCGAGCCGCGCGGCACGCGCATCTTCGGCCCCGTCGGCCGCGAGCTGCGCGAGAAGCGCTTCATGAAGATCATCTCGCTCGCCCCGGAGGTGCTGTGATGACCAAGAAGGTCGGCAAGATCAACATCAAGAAGGGCGACACCGTCAAGGTGATCGCAGGCAAGGACAAGGGCGCCGAGGGCAAGGTCATCAAGGTGCTCCGCGAGGAGGACCGCGTGATCGTCGAGGGTGTCAACCGCGTCAAGCGGCACACCAAGGTCGTCAACCAGGGCGGTCGCGGCGGCAACACCGGCGGCATCATCACCGTCGAGGCCCCGATCCACGTCTCGAACGTCATGCTCGTCGACGGTGACGGCGTCACCCGCATCGGCTTCCGCCGCGACGAGGTCACCAAGCGTCGCCCCGACGGGTCGACCTACCTCGGCGAGCGCAGCGTCCGCATCTCGCGCAAGACCGGCAAGGAGATCTGAAATGACTGAGGGAGCAGTGGCCGAGAAGGTCACCCCGCGTCTCAAGACGCGCTACCGCGAGGAGATCCTCCCGGCGCTCAAGTCGGAGTTCGAGATCGCGAACGTCATGCAGGTCCCCGGCCTGGTCAAGATCGTCGTCAACATGGGCGTCGGCGAGGCCGCGCGCGACTCGAAGCTGATCGAGGGCGCCATCCGCGACCTCACCGCGATCACCGGTCAGAAGCCGGCCGTCACCAAGGCCCGCAAGTCGATCGCCCAGTTCAAGCTGCGCGAGGGCATGCCGATCGGCTGCCACGTCACGCTGCGCGGCGACCGCATGTGGGAGTTCCTCGACCGCCTCCTGTCGCTGGCGCTCCCGCGCATCCGCGACTTCCGCGGTCTGAACCCGGGCCAGTTCGACGGCAACGGCAACTACACCTTCGGCCTCACCGAGCAGGTCATGTTCCACGAGATCGACCAGGACAAGGTCGACCGCCAGCGCGGCATGGACATCACCATCGTCACGACGGCCACCACCAACGACCAGGGTCGCGCGCTGCTCAAGCAGCTCGGCTTCCCCTTCAAGGAGAACTGACATGGCGAAGACCTCGCTCAAGGTCAAGGCCGCGCGCAAGCCGAAGTTCGCCGTCCGCGGCTACACCCGCTGCCAGCGCTGCGGCCGCCCGAAGGCCGTCTACAGGAAGTTCGGCCTGTGCCGCATCTGCCTGCGCGAGATGGCTCACCGCGGCGAGCTGCCCGGCGTCACCAAGTCCTCCTGGTGAACCTCACCACCACCAACCGCTGAAGGTCCCGCCGCACCGCGGGAAACCACAGAAGAGAGAGAACACGCTTCCATGACGATGACTGACCCGATCGCAGACATGCTCACGCGTCTGCGCAACGCCAACCAGGCGTTCCACGACGAGGTCTCCATGCCCTACAGCAAGCTCAAGCAGGGCGTCGCGGAGATCCTCAAGCAGGAGGGCTACATCGCCTCCTTCGACGTGACCGACAACGAGGGCCCCGGCCAGACGCTGACGATCACCCTCAAGTACGGCCGCAACCGCGAGCGCTCGCTCGCCGGCGTCCGCCGCATCAGCAAGCCCGGCCTGCGCGTCTACGCCAAGCACACCGGCCTGCCCAAGGTGCTCGGCGGACTCGGCGTCGCGATCATCTCGACCAGCCAGGGCCTGCTCACCGACCGCCAGGCCAACCAGAAGGGCGTGGGCGGAGAAGTCCTCGCCTACGTCTGGTGACCGGCACCAACGACTGACCGAAAAGGAGAACGAACAGCATGTCGCGTATTGGCAAGCTCCCCGTCGCGGTCCCGTCCGGTGTCGACGTGGCTATCAACGGCCCGCTCGTGACCGTCAAGGGCCCCAAGGGCACCCTGTCGCACACCGTCGCCGCACCGATCGTGGTCGAGAAGGGTGACGACGGCGTCCTCGACGTCAAGCGCCCCGACGACGAGCGCATCAGCAAGTCCCTCCACGGCCTGACCCGCACGCTGGTCAACAACATGGTCGTGGGCGTCACCGACGGCTACGAGAAGAAGCTCGAGATCGTCGGCGTCGGCTACCGCGTCCTGTCGAAGGGCCCGACCCAGCTGGAGTTCCAGCTCGGCTACTCGCACCCGATCATCTTCGACGCCCCCGAGGGCATCACCTTCACCGTCGAGAGCCCCACCAAGCTCGGCGTGGTGGGCATCGACAAGCAGCTGGTCGGCGAGATCGCCGCCAACATCCGCAAGCTTCGCAAGCCCGAGCCCTACAAGGGCAAGGGTGTCCGGTACTCCGGCGAGCACATCCGCCGCAAGGTCGGAAAGGCTGGTAAGTAGCACATGGCCATCAAGATCAAGCAGCAGAAGCACGCCTCCAAGCGGCTGCAGTCGCGGCTCAAGCGTCAGGTCCGCGGTCGCAAGCGGATCAGCGGCACCGACGAGCGCCCGCGCCTGGTCGTGACGCGTTCGACCAAGCACATCACCGTCCAGGTCGTCGACGACCTGGTGGGCAAGACCCTCGTGTCCGCCTCCACCATGGAGGCCGACCTCCGGTCCCTCGACGGCGACAAGACCGCCAAGGCGACCCGGGTCGGTGAGCTCGTGGCCGAGCGCGCCAAGGCCCAGGGCGTCGACGCCGTGGTCTTCGACCGCGCCGGCAACAAGTACCACGGCCGGATCGCGGCCCTGGCTGACGGGGCCCGCTCCGGCGGACTCACGTTCTAGCCAGCGACCAACACCTACAGGGAGTAGAGACTCATGAGTGGACCGCAGCGCGGACAGCGCGGTGGCGGCGACCGTCAGGGCCGTGGGCGCGACGGTGGTCGTGGCCAGGGCGCTGAGAAGAGCCAGTACCTCGAGCGCGTCGTCGCCATCAACCGTGTCGCCAAGGTCGTCAAGGGTGGTCGGCGCTTCAGCTTCACCGCCCTCGTCGTCGTCGGTGACGGTGACGGCATGGTCGGCGTCGGCTACGGCAAGGCCAAGGAGGTGCCCGCGGCGATCGCCAAGGGCGCGTCGAGGAGGCCAAGAAGGCCTTCTTCCGGGTTCCCCGGATCCAGGGCACCATCCCTCACCCGGTGCAGGGCGAGAAGGCGGCTGGCGTCGTCTTCCTGCGTCCGGCCTCGCCCGGTACCGGCGTCATCGCCGGTGGCCCCGTGCGCGCGGTCCTCGAGTGCGCCGGCATCCACGACGTCCTGAGCAAGTCGCTCGGCTCGTCGAACCAGATCAACATCGTGCACGCGACCGTCGAGGCGCTGCGCATGCTCGAGCAGCCCGAGGCCGTCGCGGCCCGCCGTGGCCTGCCGGTCGAGCACGTCGCCCCGGCGGCGCTGCTCAAGGCCCAGGCCGAGGGCAAGCAGGAGGCGGCCGACGCCGCCGCCGCAGGGGTGAGCCACTGATGGCGCAGCTCAAGATCCAGCAGAACAAGTCCACCATCGGGTGCAAGGCCAACCAGCGCGAGACCGTTCGCTCGCTGGGCCTCAAGCGCATCGGTGACGTGGTCGTCAAGGAGGACCGTCCGGAGATCCGGGGCATGGTCCACACCGTCCGTCACCTGGTGACGGTCGAGGAGGTCGAGTGACATGACGCTCAAGCTGCACCACCTGCGCCCGGCTCCGGGCGCCAAGAAGGCCAAGACCCGCGTCGGACGCGGTGAGGGCTCCAAGGGCAAGACCTCCGGTCGCGGTACCAAGGGCACCAAGGCCCGCTACCAGGTGCCGGTCGCGTTCGAGGGTGGCCAGATGCCCATCCACATGCGGCTGCCCAAGCTGAAGGGGTTCCGCAACCCCTTCAAGGTCGAGTTCCAGGTCGTCAACCTCGACCGGATCAGCTCGCTCTACCCCGAGGGTGGCGACATCGACGTCGCCTCGCTCGTGGAGCGCGGCGCGGTCCGCAAGGGTCTGCCGGTCAAGGTCCTCGGTCAGGGCGACCTGACCGTCAAGGTCTCGGTCACCGCCCAGGCCTTCTCGGCCTCGGCCAAGGAGAAGATCGAGGCCGCTGGCGGCTCGGTCACCGTGGCCTGAACAACTCACACGGCTTGGTCAGGGGCGTCCCTCACGTAGGGGCGCCCCTGACGTGCCTGTTAGGCTTCCCCGGGCCCAGCGATCGTGCTCCATCACCGGAGCCGTCGGGTCCGGGCCCTCATCTGCTGGAGAAAGAGGAAACGTGCTCGCCGCGTTCGTGAACGCCTTCCGTACCCCGGACCTGCGCAAGAAACTGTTGTTCGTCCTGGCGATCATCGTCGTCTTCCGGGCCGGCTCGCAGATCCCCGCACCCGGGGTGAACGTGGGCAACGTCCAGCAGTGCCTCGGAGACCAGGCCAACAACGAGGGCGTGTACACGCTCATCAACCTGTTCTCAGGTGGAGCGTTGCTCCAGCTGACGGTCTTCGCGCTCGGGATCATGCCCTACATCACCGCCAGCATCATCTTGCAGCTGCTCGTCGTGGTCATCCCACGGCTCGAGGCGCTCAAGAAGGAGGGCCAGTCGGGTCAGGGCAAGATCACCCAGTACACCCGGTACCTGACGCTGGGCCTCGCGGTCCTCCAGGCCACCGGCATCGTCGCGCTGGCCCGGTCGGGCAGCCTGCTGCAGTGCGAGCTGCCGCTGCTGCACAGCAACAGCCTCTCGACGTTCATCGTCATGGTCGTCACCATGACCGCCGGCACCGCGGTGATCATGTGGCTCGGCGAGCAGATCACCGAGCGCGGCATCGGCAACGGCATGTCGATCCTCATCTTCACCCAGGTCGTCGCGACCTTCCCGGTCGCGCTCTGGCAGGTCGGCAAGACCCAGGGCTGGTGGACCTTCGGCGTCGTCATCGCCATCGGCATGGTCATCGTCGCCGCGGTCATCTTCATCGAGCAGGCCCAGCGCCGGATCCCGGTCCAGTACGCGCGACGCATGGTCGGGCGCAAGATGTTCGGCGGGTCCTCGACCTACATCCCGCTCAAGGTGAACCAGGCCGGCATCATCCCGGTCATCTTCGCCTCCTCGCTGCTCTACCTGCCGGCCATGGCCGTGCAGTTCCAGCAGAACAACACCAACCCCGCGGGCTGGGTCGGCTGGATCAACGACCACTTCGTGGCCGGCGACCACCCGTTCTACATGGCGACGTACTTCGCCCTGATCATCTTCTTCACCTACTTCTACGTGTCGATCACCTTCAACCCGACCGAGGTTGCCGACAACATGAAGAAGTACGGCGGCTTCATCCCCGGGATCCGGGCGGGCAAGCCGACCGAGGACTACCTGTCCTACGTCCTGTCCCGCATCACGCTGCCCGGAGCGCTCTACCTCGGCATCATCTCGCTCATCCCGCTGATCGCGCTGGTGCTGATCGATGCCAACCAGAACTTCCCGTTCGGCGGTACCTCGATCCTCATCATGGTCGGCGTGGCGCTCGACACCGTGAAGCAGATCGAGAGCCAGCTCCAGCAGCGCAACTACGAAGGATTCCTGCGCTGATGCGTCTGATCTTGATGGGCCCGCCCGGCGCGGGCAAGGGCACGCAGGCGACCTCGATCGCCGACCACTTCGGCATCCCGGCGATCTCGACCGGCGACATCTTCCGCGCCAACGTCAGTGCCGGCACCGAGCTCGGCATCGAGGCGAAGCGCTACATGGACGCCGGCGACTACGTCCCCGACGAGGTCACCAACCTGATGGTCCGCAACCGGATCGACGAGCCCGACGCGAAGCCGGGCTTCCTCCTCGACGGCTACCCGCGCACCACGGCGCAGGTCGACGAGCTCGACGGCATGATCGCCTTCACCGGGCACAAGCTCGACGCCGCCGTCGTGCTCACCGTCGACCCCGACGAGCTGGTCGCGCGGCTGCTGCAGCGCGCCACGACCGGCGGTCGCGCCGACGACACCGAGGAGGTCATCCGCAAGCGCCAGGACCTCTACACCACCGAGACCGAGCCGCTGATCGAGCTGTACCGCTCGCGCGGGCTCCTGGTCGAGGTCGACGGCATGGGCACGGTCGACGAGGTCACGCAGCGCATCTTCGCGGCCCTCGACATCATCCCCGAGAGCTGAGCGACTCCTGCCCCACCGCGGTCGCGACGTCGTCGCGACCCGGCAGGTGACGTCGGAAAGGTAGACGATGGGCTGGCGGGACCGCGGCGTCGAGATCAAGACGCCGGAGCAGATCGCGGCGATGCGCCGCGCCGGGCTGGTCGTCGCCCGCACCCTGGAGCTGGTCACCGACCTGGCCCGGCCGGGCCTGACCACCGGCGAGCTCAACGCCGCCGCGGAGGCGCACATCCGCGGGCTGGGCGCCACGCCGTCCTTCCTCGGCTACCACGGGTTCACCGGCTCGCTCTGCGTCTCGGTCAACGACGAGGTCGTGCACGGCATCCCGGGCAGCCGGGTCCTGGCCGAGGGCGACCTGGTCTCGATCGACTGCGGCGCGATCGTCGAGGGCTGGCACGGCGACGCCGCCACCACCGTCGCGCTGGGCGAGGTCTCCGAGGAGGTGCGCGGGCTGATGGCCGTCACCGAGGACGCCCTCTGGGCCGGCATCGGCGCGGCGCGCCTGGGTGGTCGCGTCACCGACATCTCGCACGCCGTCGAGACGCTGGTCCGCTCGCGCGGCGACTACGGCATCCTCGAGGACTACACCGGCCACGGCATCGGCTCCGAGATGCACCTGCCGCCCGACGTCCCCAACCTCGGCAAGCCGGGCCGCGGCCCGCGCCTGGTGGAGGGCCTGGCCCTCGCCGTCGAGCCGATGGTCACCCTGGGCTCCGCCGAGACCGACGTCCTCGAGGACGACTGGACCGTCGTGAGCCACGACGGCTCCTGGGCGGCGCACTACGAGCACACCTTCACCCTCACCCCCGACGGCGCCTGGGTGCTCACCGCCCTCGACGGCGGCCGCGCCCGACTCGAGGCCCTCGGCGTCCCCTACGGCGGCGACTGATCCTCGCCGAGTCGGCGCTCGGGTTGAGCGTTCGCGCCGACTCGACGTCGTCCGACTTCACCTTTGCGCCGACTCGACGTCGTCCGACTTCACCTCCGCGCCGACTCGACGTCGTCCCAGTTCACCTTCGCGCCGAGTCGCGGGTCAGGCCGACGCCCCCTCCTGCTCGCGGACGTTGTCGGCGGCGACGTGCGCGGCCTCGTCGAGGACGTCGGCCGCCTGGCGCAGCGCGACGACGTGCTGGGCGGTCCAGTCGGCCTCGAAGCGGGTGCGGTCGCTGCCGACCCACTCGGTGGCCGCGAGCTGGGCGCTCAGGCGGGTCTCGATCGCGCGCACGCGGTCGGCCACCTCGGCCATCTGCCGGGCGAGGTCCTGGACCCGCTCGGTGTCCATCCCGCGGATCACGACCGCGCCCCCGCCGCCAGGGCCGCCACCCGCGTCCGCACCGAGTCGAGGGTCTCGGCGTGGGCCCAGGCACGCTGGGAGCCGGGCCGGGCCAGGATCGACCACGAGCCCCGCGGACCGGTGAAGAGCCCGGTGAGGTCGGGGCGCTCGAGCGCTGCGCCCTCCTCGCGCCGCACCACCAGGACGTCGGCGCGCAGGTAGGCCTGGCCGAGCCGTTCGACGAGCTCGGACGGCGCCTCCGAGTCGGGCGCGACGGCGAGCTCGACGTCCTCGCCGGTGCCGTCGCTCGCCTCCGGGTGGACGACGGCGCCGAGCAGCAGCGCCGCGAGGTCGCGGGCGTGACCCAGGGCGAAGCGGTGCAGGCCGTCGGAGCCGACCTCCTCGAGCAGGACGACGTCCTCGACGACGTGGGCGTACCAGAAGTCCTGGTCCGAGGACGTCGTGCGGCCGACCGCGACGACGGCCGACGCGCTCTGCCGCAGCGTCAGCGCCGACAGGACGTCGTTGCGGACCCTCAGGTCGAGCGCGACGTCGCCGACGGCGGCCGGGGCGCCGAGCGCCGCGGTCACCGCCTCCTGGCCGGGCGGGTCGACGATGCCCCGGGCGACGAGGCCGCGGAACGCGGTGCGCCGGACGGCGTCGCGCTCGGCCGCCGGCACCGCCGACAGCACGGGGGTGACCACGACCCCCTGGTCGGGCAGCAGGACCGACAGCTCCTCGTCGGTGAGGATCTCCAGGGCGATCGTCTGGACGTCGCCCCCCGCCTCGCTCGCCTCGCTCGGCTCGCTCGCCTGGCTCGCCGCGTGGGTGGTGCTCGTCATGCCCCTGCTCCTGCCGGTCGGGCGCCGCCGCCGAGCAGGCCGTGGGCCCACCCCAGCGCCGACTGGTAGCCACTCGTGACGCCGTCCCACGCGCGGCCGGCGGCGTCGCCGACGGCCGTGGTGACGCGGGCGGCGCTGTCCTTGAAGGTGTCCCAGTGGTCGTGGACGTAGCTGCCCGCCGTCCACAGCCCGTAGGCCGTGACGGCCACGGCCGCGACGGCCGCGGTCACGGGGGCGGTCGCGACCAGCGCCGCCCCGCCGACCATCAGCGTGACCGCGCCGGCGGCACCGGCGAGCCCGAAGCCCCGCGTGGCCCAGCCCCGCCAGCCGTCGTGGCCGCCACCGGTGAAGACGTCGACGACGCCGGTGACCGCCGTGACCGGGAGGAACGCCTTGCCGAGCAGCCGGCCGAGGGCGGGCAGGCCGAGCCTGCCGAGGAGCCCGCCGGTGCTGCTGCCGTTCATGAACACCTCCAGCGCCTCGGCCAGCCGCGCGGAGTCGGCGAGCCTGCCCAGGTTGGCCGCGCGCAGGAGGCTTACGAAGTCGAGCAGCGCCTTGGCCTTCATGATCGGCTTCAGCGGCGCGGTGAGGAAGCTCTTGACGGCCATCGCGTCGCGCAGGAACGACAGCACGCCGTACCCGGCCGCCGTGGCCCCGCCGACGCCCGCGCCGCTCGCGCGCTCCTGCTCGCGGGCGTTCTCGGCGAGCAGCCGGCCGGCGGTGGCCAGGGCGTCCGAGACGCCCGTCATCCGCTCCTGCGCGAACGTGCCCCACTCGTGCTTGCAGCGCTCGGCGTCGGGGCCCTGCCAGTCGTGGGCGGCGTCGATCGTGCCGGCGAGCCGCGCGGCCAGGTCGCGCAGCTCGTGCGCGCCGGCGTCGAAGTCGGCCGAGAGTCGTTCGAGCGCCTCGACATCGGCGCCGACCAGTCCGACCATCGGCCTCTCCTCACCCACGCCGTCCGGTGCCAGGACCTGTGCCGGGACCCGGGCCGGGACCCGTCTCGTCCCGTGGCTGCACGCTAGGACCAGCGGGACGGCGACGTCTCCACCGCGGACGGCGGAGAGTTCCGTTTCGTGCCGGCGGCCGGGCTCAGTCGACGCAGCGCTCGGTGAACGGCGAGGCGTCGGCCCCGCGGATCAGGCGCACCTGCACGCACAACCGCTCGGGCGACCGGAGCGTCAGGCGCCGCCCGGTCGTGCGGTTGCCGTCGCCGGAGTCGGTGCGCCGCCACTCCCAGGTGTCGCCGGCCAGCGGTTCGTCGGGGGCCCGCCAGGTGAAGGTGACCCGCGCGCCCTGCCGCTGCCCGGTGACGTCGGGCGGCAGCTGCGGCGAGCCCGCCTCGAGCGGTGCCGGCGTCCGCGTGCCCGGGTCGAGGGCCGGTGCGGGGTCCTCCTCGCCGCCACCGCGCAGGGCGAGGACGGCGACCACCGCGGCCACGACCAGGACTCCCAGGACGCCCCACACCACGGCCCCGCGCGACCCGCGTCCCGGGTCGACGGCGGCCCGGCTGTCGGACTCGATCCGCGCCGCGCGGGGACCGGACGCCGGGATGACGGTGACCGGCTTGACGTAGGTCGCGTCGGTGTCGCCGCCGGGCGCGACGGCGCGGCCGGCCGCCGCGGCCGGGCGGTCGCCCTCGACGGCGACCGGGGTCCGCGCGTAGCCGGCCTGCTGCTCGATCCGCTGGAGCGACCGCGCCAGGTCGAGCGCCGAGGAGGGCCGGTGCTCGGGCACCTTGGCCAGGCACTGCGCGAGCAGCGCCTCGAGGGCGGCCGGCGTGTCGGGGCGGCCGGTGGGCGGCGCGGGGGTGTGCAGGATCCGGGTCGACAGCGCCCGCGGGCTGTTGTCGCCGTGCAGGATCGCGAACGGCGAGCGGCCGGTCAGCAGGTTCCAGATCGTGGCGCCCAGCGAGTAGACGTCGGAGGCCACCGACCCGTTGGAGCGGGCGTCGAGCAGCTCGGGCGGGGCCCACGGGTAGGAGATCCGCACCTCCTCGTCGCCGCCGACGTCGGCCAGGTGGCCGGCGATGCCGAAGTCGGTGAGCGCCGGCTCGTGGTAGCTGGTCACCAGCACGTTGCTGGGCTTGATGTCGCGGTGCACGATCCCGGCCCGGTGGGCGGTCTCGACCGCGCTGGCCAGCTTGATGCCGGTGCTGACGGCGTCGGCCACCGACATCGGGGCCTGCCGGACCCGGACCCCCAGGTCGGGCGGCGGGCAGTAGCGCATCACCAGGTAGGGCCGGGCGTCGCCGGTCGTGCCGGCGGTGATGACCGAGACGATGTAGGGGTGGTCGGCGAGGGTCGCCATCGCGTTCGCCTCGGCGGTGAACAGGCTCTTCTCGCGCGCCGTCAGCGCCACGTCGGCCCGCACGACCTTGACCGCCACCCGCTGCTGGGGCCACTGCTGCTCGTAGAGGAACACGTCGGCGAAGCCGCCGGTGCCCAGGTGCTGGAGGAAGGTGTAGCCGGGGATCTGCGGCGCGCCCGTCATGGGGTGATCATCCCGTGACCTCGTAGACGATCTCGTAGCTGTCGGCCAGGTCGAGCACCTGACCCGGCTCCCACACGTAGGTCTCGTGGCCCCGGACCCGCTGCGGTGCCCGGCCGGGCACCCGCAGCGTCGTGCCGCCGCGCGACCCGAGGTCGGTGGCCAGCACCAGCCAGCCGTCGAGCGCCACCGACAGGTGCGAGCGCGACACGAGGGTCTCCCCGGCCGGCAGCCGCACCAGGTGCGGCCACTGCGGGCCGCCCGGCACCGGGGTCGGCGCCCGGCCGACGACGACGCCCCGGTCGAGGGGCACCCGCTCGCCGTCGGGCAGGTGCAGGACGCCGAGGCGGGGGCGGGGCATCCGCTGCGGCTCCTGCGGGCCGACCGGGGCGTCGCAGACCCGGCACCGCGGTCGGTAGGCGGCGGTCACGTGGCCCGCGGGGCAGTGCACGGCGAGCACCGTGTCGGCCGTGGACTGCTGCAGGTGGCCGGCGGGCGGCGTCGGTGCGCGGCCGACGTCCTCGGGCCGGTAGGTGGTGTGGCCGTCGTGGTCGCTGTCGACCGCACCGGGTCGCGCCGGGGGAGGGGGCGCCGGGGCCGAGGCGCCGCGGCGCACGGTGTGGCCCCCCGGCTCGTCGCGTCGCCGGTCCGGCACGGCGGGCGGCTCGTCGGTGTCGACCGCACCGAGGGCGGGCGGGGGAGGCGAGGGGGCCGGCGGACCCGGGCGCGGGGCGAGGATCTCCGGCGGGATGCCGTCGATCAGCCCATCGACCGACCCGGTGACCGACCCGGCGACCGGCTCCGCGACCGACGCGGGAGCGGCGGCCGGCGGGCCCGCCGGGTCCGGCGCGAGCACGACCGCGGCGGCCGCGACCACGCCGCCGACCAGCCGGCGCGCGGGCGGCCCGGCGTCGGCAGGAGCACCGGCACGAGCACCGGCGTCGGCCGGCCCGAGCGTGAGGGTGTGGACCCCGTCGACGGCGGTGTGCCGTCCCGAGCCGCGGGTCGCCGACGTCTCGGCGCCGGGGGTCAGGTCGAGGAGCACCAGGGCGGTCCCGGGACCGCAGGCCGTGGCGACGACGTCGAGCACGGTGGCGCTCGCGACGCGCGGAGCGGTCAGCAGGTCCCACAGCCGCTCGGTGGTCGCGGCGTCGGGGACGGCGTCCAGCAGCAGCCACCGGCGCCCCGCGCCGACGACGAGTCCGTCGCCGGGGGTGTAGGACGCCTGCACCCGGGCATCCTCCCGCAGCGACTGCCGAGTTGTCGTGTCGGGAGCAGCCTTCCTACCCTTGCCTCCCAGGCCCCCAGGAGTGCAATGTCGATCTCGACGGCGATTCGCCGCCACCGCGTCGCGGTCGCGACGAACGCGGCGCTCCTCGTGGCGGCGACCTGTGTCGTCGTGGTGGCCACCCAGGCCGACGGCTACCGCAAGCACGAGGCGCAGCTCAACGACGGCGGCATCTGGGTCACCAACGGCCGCGACGGCTACCACGGCCGCGTCAACAAGCCGATCGGCGAGCTCGACGGCGTCACCTTCGCCGAGCAGGACGCCCAGCTCGACGTCGTCCAGGACGGCGCTGCGGTGCTTGGCATCGACGTGTCGGCGGGCGTGCTCTCGACCATCGACCCGGCCCGCGTCTCGCTGCCCGACGGGGAGAGCGCCGCCCTGCCCGCCGCGGCCCAGGTGCAGCTGGCCGGCGGCAGCCTCGCCGTCCTCGACCCCGCCGACGGCAGCCTGCGCGCGACCCGGGTCGACACCCGTCGCGGCGTCCCGCCGGTCGCAGCCCTCGACCCCGAGGCCGACCCGCTCGCCGTCACCGCCCCGGACGCCGCCCTGGCGGTCACCGTCGACGGCGACCTGGTCGTCGCCTCCGCCGAGGACGACGTCCTGCGCACACTCCCGGCCGGCGACGGCGGCTTCGGCCGGCCGAGCGAGGTCCCGCTCGGAGCCGACCTCGGCCGCACGGTCGCGGTCACGACGGTCGGCGAGCGCGCCGTCGTTCTCGACGCCGAGTCGGGTGCGCTGCAGGTGGTCGGCGGCGCCGACGCCGACCTGCCCGCCGGGTCGGTCCTCCAGGTGCCCGGCCCCGACGCCGACGTCGTCCTGGTCGCGACGCCCGACCGGCTCGTGGGCATCGACCTGGACACCGGCGAGGAGATCGAGCTGGTCGCCGACGCCGGCGGCCGCCCGACCGCGCCGGTGCGGCTCGGCGCCTGCGTCTACGGCGCCTGGTCCGGCGGGTTCGGCGCGGTCGCCACCGTCTGCGGCGACGACGAGCCGAACGTCGCCGACCTCGGCACCGAGACCAGCGACCTCGTCTTCCGGGTCAACCGCGGCGAGATCCTGCTCAACGACCGCGGCACCGGCGCCGTCTGGAACATCGACTCCGACCAGCCGACCCGCCTCGACAACTGGGACGCCTTCCAGCTCAAGCCCGACAAGTCCGACGACGACGACCAGAACGAGAACACCGACGACGGCGACCGGCGTCCGCCCGAGGCCAAGGACGACGCCCTCGGCGCCCGCGTGGGGCGCACGACCGTGCTGCACCCGCTCGACAACGACACCGCCCCCGGGGGTCGGCTGCTCGCGATCTCGGGGGTCCAGCCGCCGCGCGGCTCCGACGCGGAGGTGACGGTCAGCCCCGACGGCCAGACCGTGCAGGTCGACCTCCCCGACGGCGCCGGCCCGACGCGGTTCGACTACACCATCGACGACGGCCGCACCGGGCTCTCCGACACCGCGACGGTCACCGTCACCCCGCGCACCGACGCCGTCAACGCCACCCCGCAGCTGCGCGAGGGCTTCGAGCCGCGGGTCTGGGCGGTCCCGGCCGGCGGCACCCTCGACATCCCGGTGCTGCCCGACTGGCGCGACAAGGAGGACGGCGACCCGCTGACCCTCGACGGGGCCGTCGCGCTCGGCGGGGAGCGGAGCGGCGCGGTCGCGCGCACGACGTCCGCGGGGCGGGTGCGGTTCACCGCGCCGGCCGAGAGCGGCGTGGTGAAGGTGACCTACACCGTCACCGACGGCATCGGGGCGCCGGTGGAGGACGAGCTGGAGTTCCAGGTGCAGTCGCTCACCGACCGCAAGTCGTTCCCCGGCGTGGCCGAGCCCGACGTGGTCTCCGGCGAGGTCGGCAGCACCCTGACGATCCGCCCGCTGGGCAACGACCTGCCCGGCTCCGACCCGATCACCCCGACGGCCCGGACCGCGCTCGCGGGCAAGGTCGCCCAGCCCGCCGGCACCGAGGTCACCACCG
Organism: Nocardioides sp. S-1144; assembly: GCF_005954645.2. NCBI lineage: Bacteria > Bacillati > Actinomycetota > Actinomycetes > Propionibacteriales > Nocardioidaceae > Nocardioides > Nocardioides dongxiaopingii. Next base: position 3,557,173 of record NZ_CP040695.2, on the reverse strand, counting down.
ACCTGGTCGACGGCACGATCAGCTTCACCGCCACCCAGGCGCGCACCTACTTCCTCGACTACGACCTCCGCTTCGGCAACGCGCCGTTCGCGCCGGGCCGGATCCGGGTCGACGTCGAGGCGCCCGACCGGCCGCCGAAGGCCCCGGTCGCGATGCCCGACAGCGTGACGCTGCACGGCCAGGCCGCCACGCTGGTCGACGTCGTGGCCAACGACATCGACCCGACCGGGGGCGTGCTCGTCGTGCAGGGCGCGACGCCCGACGCCGAGAACGCGCTCGACGTCGCCGTGGTCGAGGGCCGCTGGCTCCGCATCGCCGCCCGCCAGGGCCGGCTCGACCCCAACCCCCAGCTGGTCCGCTACACCGTCAGCAACGGCGCCCGCTCCGGCGTCCAGGGCGAGGTCGTGGTGGCGTGGCGCCCGGCACCGGAGGACAACACCCCGGTCACCGAGACCGACCGCGTCGTCGTCCGGGCCGGGGGAGGGGTCTCGGTCCCGGTCCTCGACAACGACTTCAGCCCGGCCGGCGACGAGCTCGAGCTCGTCGGCCACGGGCCCGCCGGGGACGCCGGGGTGCTCGAGGTCCGCCCGCCCGGCGACGAGGACGTGCCGACCGGCCAGGCCTTCGTCACCGACCGGTTCGTGCGCTACGTCGCCCCCGACGGGCTCGAGGACGCCGAGACGTTCACCGTGCGCTACCTGGCCACCAACACCACCGGCGACCGCGCCCCGGGCACCCTCGAGATCCAGGTCGTCCCGGGCACCCGGCGCAACGTCCCGCCCGAGCCGCCGGTGCTCGAGGGCCGCGCCGTCGCGGGCGACACCATCAAGCTCCGCATCCCCGGCGCCGGCGTCGACCCCGACGGCGACCCGGTCACCCTCACCGGCATCGACTCGGCGCCGTCGCTGGGCCGGATCGTCCGGTTCGGCGCGAGCTCGATCGTCTACCAGGCCTACCCGGGCAGCGTCGGCACCGACGAGTTCGGCTACACCGTCGCCGACCCGAACGGCGGGAGCGCGGCCGGCACCGTGCGCGTCGCCGTCGTCCCGCCGGGCACCCCCCAGCCCCCGCTCGCCGTCCCCGACACCGTGACGACCGAGCCGGGCCGGCTGGCCCGCGTCGACATCCTCGCCAACGACTACGTCGCCGCGGGCGACCGCGTGGAGGCCACGCTGGTCGACCCGCCCGCCGGCGTGAGCCTGGAGACCCCGCAGGGCCCGATCGTCATCGAGGCACCCGACACCCTCGACGCCCGCACCCTCCAGGTCGTCTACCGGCTCTCGAACGGCCTCGACGCGTCCCAGGCGACCGTCACGCTGCGCCTGGCGACGCCCTACAACAACCCGCCGGTCGTCTTCGACGCCTACGGCACCCCGGCCGACGAGGGCGCGCTCGAGGCGGCCGAGGGCGAGGTCGACGGTCGCGGCGACGCCTCGACGGTCACCGTCGACGTCCTCGAGACGGCCTACGACCCCGACGGGGAGCCCGAGGACCTCCGGGTCAGCAAGGTCTTCGCACCGCGGGGCACGACCGCGTCCATCGCCGGCGGCGAGGTCACCGTGCAGCGCGGGGCGGAGCCGATGGTGGTGCCCTTCCGCGTGCGGGACGCCGACGGCGGCGCCGCGACCGGCTCGATCTACGTGCCGCCGGCCGCCGCCGGCGCGCCGTACGCCGTGCCGGGCGCCGTCATCGAGGTCGACCCCGGCGGCACCGCGAGCCTCGACCTCGCCGACCACGTCGTCAGCCCGGGCGGAGGGCCGGTCCAGTTCACCCTGCAGGACCGCATCTGGGCCTCGCCCGAGGGCGACGTGCAGCCGACCATCACCGGCGACACGACCTTCGACGTCGCCGCCTCCGACCGCTACGAGGGCCCGGGCGCGGTGGTCTTCGAGGTCACGACCGGCGACGGTGTCGACGACCCCGACGGCGTCGAGGCGATCGTGTCGGTGCCCGTGCAGGTCGGCCGGTCGCGGCCGGTGCTGCGCTGCCCCGAGACCCCGGTCCGCATCGCCCAGGACCGCACCATCGGCCTCGACGTCGCGTCGTTCTGCCACGTGTGGACGCCCGACCCCGAGGACGTCGACTCGCTGTCGTTCGACGCCGACTGGCAGACCTCGGTCGACGGCCTGAGCATCGTCCAGCCCAGCGGGTCGACGATCGAGGTCAACGCCGCGGGCAGCGCCGTGGCCGGCAGCCGCGCCACCCTGCAGGTCACCGCCGAGGGCAGCGAGCCCGGGCTCGTGCAGCTGCTCGTCGTGGAGTCGCCGCCGCCGTCGATGTCGCCGGTGCGGCTCGAGGACATGCGCGCGGGCGAGGAGCGGACCATCGACCTCGCGCCGTACCTGCGCGCCGGCGTCCCGAACCCGGAGCCGGAGGTGCTCGAGGTCGAGCAGGTGAGCAGTCTCGACGTCCAGACCAGCTTCGAGGGGTCGCGGGTCACCATCACCACCGGCCCCGAGGTCGACGGCCGCGCCGAGCTGCGGGTGCTGGCCAGCGACGTCACCGGGTCGAACGGGCCCGAGCGGCAGGTGGAGGGCCGGATCACCTTCGACGTGCTCGACGTGCCCGACGTCCCGACCGCGCCGGTCCCGGGCACCACGATCCGTGACCAGGAGGTGGCGCTCGGCTGGCGGGCGCCCGACGCGAACGGCGCCCCGATCGACCGCTACGAGGTGCGCGGCACCGGCGGGGTCGGCCGCGAGTGCGCCGCCACCTCCTGCGACGTCACCGGCCTGACCAACGGTCAGGACTACCGCTTCGAGGTGCGCGCCCACAACGCCGTCGGCTGGTCGGGCTGGAGCCCGCAGTCGCGGGTCGCCACGCCCGACGCCAAGCCGGGCCGGGTCGGCCCGATCCAGGTGGTGGAGGAGGGCGACACCACCCTCCGCCTGCGGTGGACGCCCCCGACGACGCAGACCTCCGACATCCGCGAGTACGTCGTCTCCTGGGACGACGGCGGGAGCACCACCACCCGGCGCCCGGAGGCCACGGTCACCGGGCTCGACAACAACCAGCGCTACACCTTCACCGTGTACGCCGTGAACGAGCGGTTCGCCGGCGAGCGCCGCTCCGGCGGGCCCTACCAGTCGGTCGGCACCCCGGCCGCCCCGCCGGCCCCCACCCTCACCGAGAACCGCACCAGCAGCCGGCAGACGGCCGTGGTCGTCTCCTGGCCCGCGGTGAACCCCAACGGCCCGACGCCGCTGAGCTACACCGTGCTGCGCGACGGGTCGCCGCTGCCCGCGTGCACCGACCAGGGCTCCACCTCGTGCGTCGACGGCGGCATCGGCTACGACGGCCGGAAGTACCAGTACGCCGTGCGGGTGACCAACAAGGGCGGCGACGGCCGGACCGCGACCGGGCCCACCTCGGAGTTCGTCGCCGTCGGCGACCCCGAGGCGTGGGGCGACTGGTCGGTCACGGCGACCGGTCAGGACAACCAGTCCCGCGCCGACTTCACCGTGCCGGTCTCGAACGGCGCGCAGTCGCGGGTCAAGGTGATCGTCGGCAGCACCGTCGTCGAGGAGTTCCAGGGCGCCGGCGGGCAGTCGCGCACCGTGACCGTCCCCGACAACGACGGCGCCCACCAGGTGCGGCTCGAGGTGTGCAACGAGCTCGACCGCTGCTCGCCGTCGGCGCCGCGGTCGGTGCAGACCCTACGGCCCGCTCGGCACCCAGCACGTCGTGTCGATGACCTCCACCCGCGGCGACGTCGTCCCCAGCCAGGAGATCGCCTGGCGGATCACCGTCGACCCCAACGGCGACCCCGCCTCGGTGCGGATCACCAGCAACCAGGGCCGCGACGAGACCATCACGGTCCCGGGCGTGGACACCTACACCTTCGACACCGAGCTGCGCCGGATCGGCTACGACACGACCGAGACGATCACGGTGCGGCTGTCCGACGCCGCGCCGGCCCGCGGCCCGGCCACCCGCACCGCCGAGTCGGTCCGCACCGACCAGCCGCTGCTGCCCTCGGTCGAGGTGACCCGCGGCGACCGCTGCAACGACCGGCCCGGCTCCGGGCTGCCGCGCTGCTACACGACCTCCGGCACGCTGTGCACGCACGCCTCCTGCGGCTACATCACGATCATCCTGAGCAACTTCCCCGGCGGGGGCAACTCCTGCACCATCGACTCCTCGACCGGCGGCGGCTTCGGGCGCAAGGGCCCGTTCGGCAACGGGTCGCACCAGACCGGTGCCTACTACGGCAACCCCGGTGGCTGGGTGAGCGCGACGTGCGGGGGCGCCACGAGCCCGAGGTACACGTGGCCCGGCAGCTGACCGGCCCCGCCCCGACCGCCTCCGACCCGACCGTGACAGGACCCGCATGACGATCACCCGCGAGCAGGCCGCCTGGTTCCACCAGACCTTCGACCAGCTCACCGACAACATCGAGAAGGCCGTGCTCGGCAAGCGGCACGTCGTCCGGCTGGCGCTGACCTGCCTGCTCTCCGAGGGCCACCTGCTGCTCGAGGACTTCCCGGGCACCGGCAAGACGATGCTGGCGCGGGCGCTGGCCAACACGGTGCAGGGCAGCCACGCCCGGATCCAGTTCACCCCCGACCTGCTGCCCTCCGACGTCACCGGCGTGACCGTCTACGACCAGCACAAGGGCACCTTCGACTTCCACCCCGGGCCCGATCTTCCACTCGATCGTGCTGGCCGACGAGATCAACCGGGCCTCGCCCAAGACCCAGTCGGCGCTGCTCGAGGTGATGGAGGAGGGCCGGGTCACCGTCGACGGCCGGCCCCACGAGGTCGGCCGGCCGTTCATGGTGATCGCCACCCAGAACCCGATCGAGCAGGCCGGCACCTACCGGCTCCCCGAGGCCCAGCTCGACCGGTTCCTGATGAAGAGCTCGGTCGGCTACCCCGACAAGGCGGCGACCATCGAGCTGCTCCTCAACGCCGGCGTCCGCGACCGCGCCGCACTGGTGACGCCGGTGATCACCGCCCAGACAATCGCCCAGATGAGCGGCCTCGCCGACGAGGTGTACGTCGACCCGGCCGTCGTCGGCTACGTCGCCGAGCTCGCCGAGGAGTCGCGCCGCCAGCCGCACGTCAAGCTCGGGCTCTCGGCCCGTGGCTGCCTGGCCTTCATCCGGGTCGCCAAGACCTGGGCCGCCGCCGACGGGCGCGACCACGTCGTCCCCGACGACGTGCGCGCACTGGCCGAGCCGGTGCTGTGCCACCGGCTGCTGCTCGACGCGGAGGCGCAGTTCACCGGGGTCACCGTCGACGCCGTCATCTCCCGGCTGCTCGACGCCGTCGCCCCGCCCACCGACCGCGTCGCGACCCGCTGATCGTGCTGTGACCGTGCCGACCCGGGTCCGCGCCGCGCTGGGGGTGGTCCGCCCGCTGGGCTGGCTGCTCCTCGGCCTCGGCGTGCTCGCCCTCGCCGTGGCGTCGCAGACGCGGTGGCGCGAGCTCGTCGTCCTGGGGACGGCGTGCCTGCTGCTGCTCGCCCTCTGCCTGCCCTTCCTCCTGGGCCGCACCCGGGTGCGGGTGGCGATCGTCCTGGAGCCGTCGCGGGTGGTGGCCGGCAGCTCGGTGTCGGGCGGCGTCGACGTCACCAACGCCTCCGGCCGGCGGATGCTCCCCACGCTGCTCGAGCTGCCCGTCGGCGCGGCCGTGCACCGCTACGGCGTCCCGGCGCTCGCCGCGGGGGCGACCAGCCAGGAGTCCTTCACGATCCGCACCGAGCGCCGCGGGGTGATCGAGGTCGGCCCGGCGGTCACCCGGCGCGGCGACGCCGTCGGCGTGTTCTCCCGCGACTCGGTGTGGGCCGAGGCACAGGAGGTGCTGGTGCGGCCCCCGCTGGTGCCGCTCGACGCGATGGGCGCCGGCCTGCTCCGCGACCTCGAGGGCGTCGAGACCGACGCGATCTCCCAGAGCGACCTCGCCTTCCACGCGCTGCGCGAGTACGTCGCCGGCGACGACCTGCGCCACGTGCACTGGCGCTCCTCGGCCAAGGCGATGGGCGCGGGCCAGCAGCAGCTGCTCGTGCGGCAGTACCTCGACACCCGGCGCAGCCACGCCACCGTCGTCGTCGACGACGACCTGGCGTCGTGGGCCGACGACGACGAGCTGGAGATCGCGATGTCGGTCGCCGCCTCGGTGCTGGTGCGCGCGATCGCCGACGAGTTCGAGGCGACGTTCGTGTGCGGCCCGACCGCGAGCTCCGGCGTCGACGGCAACCTCGCCCTGGACGCCGTCTGCCGCGCCTCGGCCGGCTCGGTCGGCCTGGTCGGCGCGGCCCGGCGCGCCGTCGACCTCGCCCCCGACACCAGCCTGCTGTTCCTGCTGACCGGCGCCGCCGCCGGGCTCGACCCGGTGCTGCGCGCCGCGGCGGTCTTCCCGCCCGAGGTCCGCCGGCTGGCCCTCCTCGTCGAGCGCGGCGTGCGGCCCGGCGTCAGCGAGGTCGGCGGCCTGTCGGTCCTGCGCCTCGGTGACAAGGACGACCTCCCGGCCCTGCTGCGCTGGAGCGTGTGATGCGCCGCTTCCTCCCCTCCCGCGAGACCGCCGTCGACCTCGGCTTCCTCCTCGCCCTGTGCCTGGTCGCCCTGGTCGGGCTGGCGACCACCTTCACCGGCGTCGCCCACCTGCTCGTCGCGGTGCTCGGCCTGGTCCTCGGCCTCGCGCTCACCGGCCTCGTGCGGGCGATGCGCTGGCCCGGCATCGCGGCGGTGACGCTGGGGGTCCCGGTGTTCCTCGGCGTCGGCGCGCTGGTCGCCGCGACGTCGGTCGGCACCGTGGCCGACCAGGTCGTCGGGGGCTGGAAGGAGCTGCTCACCACCCTCCCGCCCGTCCAGGGCACGGGCGAGGTCCTCGTGCTGCCGTGGACGCTCGGCCTGGTCGCCGGGCTGCTCGGCGGCCTCACCGTGGGGGTCCGCTCCGGCCCGGCGCTCCTGCGCTCGGCGCTGGGGCTGCTCGCGCCGGTGCTGCTGCTCGTCGCGGTGATCCTGCTCGGCGTCGCGCGCCCGCAGTCGCTGTGGCTCCAGGGCACGCTCTTCGCGGCCCTCGCGATCGGCTGGGTCGCCGTCCGCGAGTCGCGGCGCCGGCGTCCGGTCGAGGGACGCCGCGGCCGCTGGCGGCGCGGCGTCGTCGGCGTCGTCCTGGTCGCCGGCGCGGGGGCGCTGGCGATGCCGGTCACGTCCGTGGCGTTCGGCGACGACACCGGCCGCACCGTGCTGCGCACCCAGGTGCGCCCGCCCTTCGACATCGGGCAGTACCCCTCGCCGCTGGCGTCGTTCCGGCGCTACGTCGAGGAGCCCGAGCCGGTCGAGGCGGAGAACCTGTACGACGAGACGCTCCTCACCCTCGACGGCGCGCCCGCCGGCTCCCGGCTGCGGATCGCCACCCTCGACCACTACGACGGGATCGTGTGGGGCGCCTCCGAGGGGGCCGACCCCTCCACCACCACCGACACGTTCCAGCGCGTCTCCAGCACGATCGACAACCCGGTCGAGGGCGACCGGGTCTCGGTCGAGGTCACCGTCGGCGACGGCTACGACGGCGTCTGGCTGCCGACCGTCGGCGCGCTCCAGGAGCTCCGCTTCGACGCCGGCGACGCGACCACGAAGGCGGAGTCCTGGCGCTACAACCTGGCCACGTCGACCGCCGTCGTCCCGACCGGGGTGCGGCCGGGCGACGTCTACCACTTCACCGCCGTCGAGCCCGACGACGAGCTGTCGCCGACCGACGCGCCGGCCCAGGTCGTCACCGACGTCCCGTTCGCGGCCTCGTTCCTCGACACCCAGGCGGTGCAGTGGTCGGCCGGGGCGTCGGAGCCGATGGAGCGGGTCTTCGCGATCGCCGAGCACCTCAAGGTCGAGGGCAAGTACTCCGACGGCGTCCTCCAGGCCGAGCGGATCTACCACCCGGGCCACCACGTCAAGCGCCTCGGCGACGAGTTCGCCAACGCACCGATCGCGGTCGGCAACGACGAGCAGTACGCCGCGGTGATGGCGCTGCTGGCCAACAAGGTCGGCGTGCCGGCGCGGGTGGTGCTTGGTGCCGTGGTGCCCGACGACGGCGCCGTCCAGGGCCGTGACGTCTCGGCGTGGGTCGAGGTGCAGCTCGCCGACGGCAGCTGGCGGACGCTGCCGACCGAGACGTTCATGGACCTCGACCGGCCCGCGGAGCAGCCGCCGCTGGCCGAGCAGGAGATGAGCGGCACCGTCGTCCCGCCGCCGGCACCGGTCCCGCCGCCGTCGACGCTGGCCGAGCAGACCGAGGCCGAGCTCGAGGCGCGCAGGATCGACCGCAAGGAGCAGGACGACGACGCGGTCGTCGCCGGCTGGTTCGGCTGGGTGCTGGTCGCCGTCGGCGGCCCGCTGCTGCTGGCCCTGCTGGTCGTCGGCACCGTCGCCGGGCTCAAGGGCTGGCGCCGCCGCCGGCGTCGCGGCGCCGCACAGGCCTCGGAGCGGGTGGTCGGGGGCTGGCGCGAGCTGGTCGACCACGCCCGCGACCTCGGCCGGCCGGTCCCGGTCGGCAGCACCCTGACCCGTCGCGAGCAGGCCCCCCACGTGCCGTCGGCGGCCGCGCCGGCCCTGGCCCGGCACGCCGACGGGCTGGTCTTCGGCCCGACCGAGCCCGACGCGGCGGTGGCCGCGGAGTTCTGGGCGCTGGTGGACGCCGAGCGCAGGGCGATGACCTCGGCGGCCACCCGACGGCGCCGGCTGCTGTCCGTCGTCGCCGTCCGCTCCTTCCGCCGGCGCTCGTGAGGCGGCTCGTGGGCCGGCTCGTGAGCTGTCGGGACCGGCGCGGTTAGGGTGTCGCACGTCATGAGCGACCACCCCCGCGCACGCCTCGTCGTGCAGTCCGCCCTCGGCCCGCGCGAGTTCGACCAGGACCGGGTCGTCGTCGGGCGCGAGCAGACCTGCGACGTGGTGGTCGCCGACCCGCGCGCCTCGCGGCACCACCTGACCTTCGAGCGCCACGGCGACTCCTGGTTCGTCGCCGACTCCAGCACCGGCGGCACCTTCGTCGGCGGCGCGCGGGTCTCCCGGCTCCCCGTGGGCCCGGCCGCGACGTCGTACGCCCTCGGCGACCCGCACGGCGAGACGATCCTCGCCTGGCTGGTGGCCGCGGTCCGGCCCGCGCCGGTCCCGCCGCCGTACCGGGCGCCGAGTCCCGCCCAGCCGCACCAGCCCGCCCAGCCCGCCCAGCCCGCCCAGCCCGCCCAGCCCGCCCAGCACGCCGGGGCGCCGCGACACGGCGCGGCCCCGCCGCCGTACCAGCCGACGCCGCCGCCGCTCGGCGAGGCGCCCGTGGTCGCCCAGGCGGTGCTGCCCCCCGGCCAGCTCGAGCACGGCCGCACCATGATGCCGGCCAGCGCGGGCTTCGGCCGGTCGGTGACGATCGGGCGCGACCTGTCCAACGACATCGTGCTCGACGACCCGCTGGCGTCACGGTTCCACGCCCGCCTCGAGCTCGGGCAGCAGCACGGCCCGGCGGTGCTGCACGACCTCGGCAGCTTCAACGGCGTCTTCGTCAACGGCCAGCGGGTCGCCGGCTCCACCCGGGTCGACCCCGGGTCCGAGGTCATCGTCGGCAACCAGACCTTCCGGTGGGACGGCGCGCAGCTGCTGACCTCCGCCACCCAGCACGAGTTCACCCTCTACGTCGACGGGCTCTCCGTGGTCGTGGGCGGGGGCAAGCGGCTGCTCGAGAACGTCTCGTTCACGCTGGCGCCGTCGTCGCTCACGGCCGTCATCGGTCCCTCCGGCGCGGGCAAGTCGACCCTGCTCGGGGCGCTCACCGGGCTGCGGCCGGCGACCCACGGCCGGGTCATCTGGCAGGGCCACGACCTCTACGCCCACTACGACCAGCTGCGCTTCCAGATCGGCCTGGTGCCCCAGCAGGACATCCAGCACCCGCAGCTCAAGGTCCGCCAGGCCCTCGGCTACGCCGCCGAGCTGCGGCTGCCGCCCGACACCCGCCCGGAGGAGCGCGCCCACCGCGTGCACACCGTGGCCGGGCAGCTCCAGCTGCAGCAGCGGCTCGACAACCGGATCGGCACCGAGCTGTCGGGTGGGCAGAAGAAGCGGGTCTCCATCGCCACCGAGCTGCTCACCGCGCCGCCGCTGCTCTTCCTCGACGAGCCGACGTCCGGCCTCGACCCCGGCCTCGACCTCGAGGTGATGCGGCAGCTGCGCTCGCTCGCCGACGACGGTCGCGTCGTCGTGGTCGTCACCCACTCCGTGCTCGCCCTCGACGTGTGCGACAACGTGATGGTCCTCGCCCCCGGCGGTCGGATCGCCTACTTCGGGCCGCCGGCCGGCGTCCTGGCGCACTTCGGGGTCAGCAACTACCCGGAGGTCTTCGACCTGCTCGACGAGCCGGACCTGTGGTCGCGGATCGCGCCGCCGCGGTCGTCGACCGACACCGGCCGCCTGCCGGGGCCTGCGGCGCCCGTGCCGGCGCCGCCGCGCCAGTCGATCACCCGGCAGCTCTCGACGATGGTGCGCCGCAACACCGCCGTCGTGGTGGCCGACCGGCTGCTGCTGACCATGCTGATCGCGCTGCCGCTGGTGCTGGGCGGCCTGAGCCGGCTCGTCCCCGGCGGCTCGGGGCTCTCCCTCGACGACACCCGGCGCTGTCCACCCAACAGCGACTCGGTCGGCCCGCTGCGCTGTCAGCCGACCCAGGACGGCCAGCCCTTCGGCGACCTCGTCGACAAGGTCCTCTCGCCCGGCGAGGCCTCCCAGCGCCTCATCGTCCTGATCGTGGCGGCCTGCCTGATGGGGACCGCGATCGCCATCCGCGAGCTCGTGGGGGAGCGGCCGATCTTCCGGCGCGAGTACGCCGTGGGCCTCTCGCCCGGCGTCTACTTCGCCAGCAAGATCGTGGTGCTCGGCTCCGCGGCGTTCCTGCAGGGGCTGGTGGTCACCTTCATCGCGGTCGTCGGCCTGCCCGGGGCCGACGGCGAGCTGGGCACGGCCCGGATCGCGCTGACGATCGGGGCGCTGTCGTTCACGATGGCGGTCGTGGGGCTGTGCCTGTCGGCCCTGGTGACCAGCAGCGAGCAGACGATGCCGGCGCTGGTCGGCATGATCATGGTCCAGCTCGTGCTCTCGGGCTCGCTGTTCGCGATCAACCGGCCGGTGCTGGAGCAGATCGCCTGGCTCTCGCCGTCGCGGTGGGCCTACGCCGCCTGCGCCTCGGCCATGGGCCTGACCCGGGCCCAGGGCGACCGCGAGAAGGAGGACTGGATCGCGCGGGCCGGCGGCGCCCACTTCGTGATGGACGTGATGGTGCTCGGCCTCCTGGGCGCGATCGCCGTCGGCATCGGGTTCTGGCTGGTACGCCGCAGCGCGACCTCCGACGGCTGAGCCTCACTCGTCGTCGAAGGGGCCCTCGAGGTCGATGTTGAAGTCGGAGTTCTTGCGCGACAGCAGCTCGCGCCGCTCGGCGGGCGTGAGGGCCTCGAGCTGGGCCACGACGTCGGCCGGGAACCCGGTCACCTCGGGGGCGGGGGCCAGCGGCACGATCGTGTGGACGACGCGGTCGGCGTACAGGTGCGCCACCGTGAACGCCTGGTGCCCGTCGACGCCCGACACGAACCGCTCGACCGGGGCGGGGTCGCTGGTGTAGCAGGACGCCGAGGCGACCGAGACCGGGATCCCGGCGAAGGTGGAGTACGTCGAGATGTGCAGGTGCCCGGCCAGGATGACGCGGACGTCGGTGCCGGCCAGCACCGCGGCGAGCGCGGCCTGGTCCTCGAGCTCGATCACCTCGGCGGCCCGCAGCATCGGCACCGGGATCGGCGGGTGGTGCATCGCCAGGACGGTGCCGTGCGGTGCCGGCGTGGCGAGGACGTCGGCCAGCCAGGCCAGCTGGGCCGGCTCCAGCTCGCCGTGGTGGTAGCCGGGCACGCTGGTGTCGAGGGCGACGACGCGCAGCCCGTCGACCTCGAGGACCCGGTCCTGCGGGCCGTCGTGGCCGTGCTCGCCGTACAGGTTCGCGGCGTAGGCCGCCCGCTCGTCGTGGTTGCCCATCGTCCAGACGACCTGCGCGCCGAGGTCGGCGGCCACCGGCTCGACGAGCTCGCGCAGCCGCACGTACGCCGCCGGCTGGGCCTTGTCGGCGAGGTCACCGGTGAAGAGCAGCACCTGGGGCGCCGGGTCGAGGTGCCGCAGGCGCTCGAGGGCCAGCAGCAGGCCCCGCTCGGGGTCGACGGCGCCGTACTGGAGACCACCGGCGGCGAGCAGGTGCGGGTCGCTGAGGTGGGCGACGACGTGACGCGGGGACGGGTACTGACCTAGCTGCACGGATCGAGGTTAGTGCGCGCCGGGAACGGGGAGTGGAGAACCTGGCCGTCGGGGAGACGACGGCCGCCGGCCGGGTCCACCGGCCCGTCGACCCCGAGGAGAACCCGGCATGGCGCTGCGCGACACGATGCTCGAGAAGGCCCGTCCCCACCTGCAGCCGGGCGAGCAGGTGCAGGCCGTGTTCGGCGGCCAGAAGATCAGCCAGTGGTGGCTGCTGCTCTCGGTGCTGATCCTGGTCTTCGCCAACAAGTACCGCGTCGTGGTGGTCACCGACCGTCGGATCCTGGTGCTGGCCGGCACGACGTGGAGCCAGTCCAAGGTCACCGGGGTGCTGGCGGAGGTGCCGCGCTCGGTCCAGGTCGGGCCGCCGTCGGGGCTGTGGTGGAGGTGCACCTCGCTCGGCGAGCCGCTCCACGTCCACCGGCGCTTCCACAAGGACGTCGTCGCCGCCGACGTCCAGCGCCCGGCGCACCCCTCGGGGCCGCCGCCGGCCTTCCCGCCGCCGGCCTTCCCGCCGCCGGGACGCTGATCCCGGCGGCGGTCGCGGCGGCGCGGGTCAGCCGACCTTGAGCACCTGCGTGCCGCCGGCGAACCGGTCGTGCCAGGCCTGGCGGCGCTGCGGGTCGCCGTTGATCCCGACGGCGATCATCACGACCGCCGCGACGCTGGCCAGGAAGCTCAGCACCGCCCCGATGATCGGGATGATGTTGAGGAGGTTGGCGGCCAGCCAGACGTTGCGCCGGGCGGCCTGCTCGAGCGTCGGGTTCGCGACGCCGTCGGGGCCGACCACCTTGAGCTTCATCACCTGCTTGCCGATCGTGGCACCACGGGCCGACTCGAGGTAGGCGAAGTAGCCGACCCAGACCACGCTGATGACGATCGAGGCGAAGATCCAGAACAGCAGCCACTCGCCGGTCGAGTAGCCGAAGCCCCGCAGGAAGATCGCGCTGAAGATCGAGTAGACGATGCCGTAGACGACGCCGAGGATCACCCCGTCGATCAGCCGGGCGACGAACCGGTCGACCAGCTCGCCGGGGCGGGGCACGCCCACCGGCGGCGGGGGCGGGGCCCCGTAGCCGCCGGCCGGGGGCGGTGAGCCGTAGCCGCCGGGCGGCGGCGGGGGAGGCGGTGACTGGGACATGGGATCTCCTCGGGGAGGTGGGGGCGTGCCCGCCTGCCGGGCACGAGGGGACGTGCCGGGCCGGCAGGGAGCGTGGCGCAGGGCACCGACCCGGGAGGGTCGGGAGGTCGGCTGAAACTAGCGCGTCCGGGCGCGCACGGACAGGTCATGACGGGCTATTGCGCCCGGTGGCCTCCCCGGGGTGACCCCGGTCGACCGGGCAGGGGCGAGGATGTGGGGCATGGTCCGCCCCTTCGCCCGCAAGCCGCCCCGCGACGACATCGACGAGTCCGACCTCGAGGTCGGCGGTGAGGCCCACGCCGCCGCGGGCAAGACCGCCGTGGCCGTGGCGCTCAAGCGCGCGGTCGAGCAGATGGGTCCGAGCCGGACCGCGCGCACGCTGCTCAAGCTGAACCAGGTCGACGGCTTCGACTGCCAGGGCTGCGCCTGGCCGGACCCGGCGGCGGGGCACCGGCACGCCGCGGAGTTCTGCGAGAACGGCGCCAAGGCGGTCACCGAGGAGGCGACCCGCCGCTGCGTCGACCGGGGCTTCTTCGCCGAGCACCCGCTGGCCGCGCTCGAGGAGCGCACCGACTACTGGCTGGGCCAGCAGGGCCGGATCACCGAGCCGATGGTCAAGCGGGCCGGCAGCACGCACTACGAGCCGATCTCCTGGGACGACGCGTTCACCCTCGTCGCCGGGCACCTGCGCGGCCTGGACAGCCCCGACGAGGCGATCTTCTACACCTCGGGCAAGACCTCGAACGAGGCCGCGTTCGTGTACCAGCTGTTCGTGCGCGCCTTCGGGACCAACAACCTGCCCGACTGCTCGAACATGTGCCACGAGTCGACCTCGGTCGCCCTCGCCGAGACCATCGGCATCGGCAAGGGGTCGGTGTCGCTCGAGGACGTCCACGACGCCGAGCTCATCGTCATCGCCGGGCAGAACCCGGGCACCAACCACCCCCGCATGCTGAGTGCGCTGGAGATCGCCAAGCAGCGCGGCGCCCGGATCATCGCGGTCAACCCGCTGCGGGAGGCGGGGCTGGTGCGGTTCAAGAACCCGCAGACGCCGCGCGGCATGGTCGGTCCCGGCACGGCGCTGGCCGACCTGTTCCTCCCGGTGCGCATCAACGGCGACCTGGCCCTCTTCCAGGGTCTGGCGGCCTACCTGCTCGAGCACGACGCCGTCGACCACGACTTCGTCGCCGCGCACACCGAGGGCTACGAGGCGTGGGTCGAGCACCTGCGCCAGGTGGACTGGTCCGAGATCGAGCGGGCCACCGGCCTGACCCGGGCCCAGGTCGAGGAGGCCGGGGAGATGCTGCGCACCTCCTCGCGCACCGTCTTCTGCTGGGCGATGGGCCTGACCCAGCACCGCAACTCCGTCGCCACGATCAAGGAGCTCGTCAACCTCGCGCTGGCCCAGGGCAACATCGGCAAGCCCGGCGCCGGCCTGTGCCCCGTGCGCGGCCACTCCAACGTGCAGGGTGACCGCACGATGGGCATCTGGGAGCGGCCCAAGCCGGAGTTCCTCGACGCCCTCCAGGCCGAGTTCGGCTTCGACCCGCCGCGCGAGCACGGCTTCGACACCGTCGACTCGGTCAAGGCGCTCACCGACGGCCGGGCGCGGGTCTTCTTCGCCATGGGCGGCAACTTCGCCTCCGCGGTCTCCGACACCGAGGTCACCGAGGCCGCGCTGCGCCGGGCCGACCTGACCGTCCACGTGTCGACCAAGCTGAACCGCTCGCACGTCGTCACCGGCCGCGAGGCGCTGATCCTGCCCGTGCTGGGCCGCTCGGAGAAGGACCTCACCGGCGGCCGGGAGCAGCGCGTGACCGTCGAGGACTCCATGTCCGCGGTCCACGCGTCGAAGGGTCCGCTCGAACCGGCCTCGGAGCACCTGCGCTCGGAGGTCGACATCGTCTGCTCGCTCGCGCTGGCGACCCTCGGCGCGGCCTACGAGATCCCGTGGGCCGACCTGCGGGCCGACTACTCGGCCATCCGGCGTCGCATCGCGAACGTCGTGCCCGGGTGCGCGGCCTACGACGAGAAGGTCGAGCGGCCCGGCGGGTTCGTGCTCCCGCACCCGCCCCGCGACTCGCGCACCTTCCCGACGGCGGTGGGCAGGGCGATCTTCTCGGTGGTGCCGCTCGACGTCCTGGCCGTGCCCGAGGGACGGCTGCTGCTGCAGACGATGCGCAGCCACGACCAGTTCAACACCACGATCTACGGGCTCGACGACCGCTACCGCGGCGTCAAGAACGGGCGCCGCGTCGTGTTCGTGAACCCCGACGACATCCGTCACCTCGGCTGGGAGGACGGCGACCTGGTCGACCTCGTCAGCGAGTGGGACGACGGCTCGGAGCGCACCGCGCCGGCGTTCCGCATTGTGGCCTACGACCAGCCGATCGGCTGCGCCGCGGCCTACTACCCCGAGACCAACCCGCTCATCCCGCTCGACTCGAAGGCCGAGGGCAGCAACACCCCGACCTCGAAGTCGGTCGTCGTGCGGCTGCAGGCACCGGGCGGCGGGAGGGCCGGCGTCACGAGGCCGGCGGGCGTGGACGTCGAGCACGGGCACAAGCGGGCCACCGACCCGATCCAGCAGAGCTGAGGGCCCCGCCGGTGCGGGGTGTCACGATGATCCCGTGAGCACGCTGGACGAGCACCCCGAGGAAGTCACCTGCACCGCCGGTCCCGCGGAGGGCGTCGAGGTCATGACGCCGCGCGAGGTGCCGCTCGGCGGACCGCGGGCGATGACGGTGAGACGCACGCTGCCCTCGCGCGCCCGCAGCCTGATCGGTGCGTGGTGCTTCCTCGACCACTACGGGCCCGACCCGGTCGCCGAGAGCGGCGGGATGGTCGTGCCGCCGCACCCGCACACCGGTCTGCAGACGGTGAGCTGGCTGTTCACCGGCGAGATCGAGCACCGCGACAGCGCCGGCCACCACGCGATCGTGCGCCCCGGCGAGGTCAACCTGATGACCGCCGGCCGCGGGATCAGCCACTCCGAGGTCTCGACGGGGGCGACGACGACCCTGCACGGCGCGCAGCTCTGGGTCGCGCTGCCCGAGCACGCCCGCGACGCCGACCCCGGCTTCGTGCACCACGCGCCCGCGCCGGTGCGCCGCCCGGGCCTCGAGGCGCGCGTCTTCCTCGGGGCGCTGCTCGACGTCGTCTCGCCGGTCCCCACCGCGACGCCGCTGCTGGGCGCCGAGCTGCTCCTCGAGCCCGGCGCCGCGACCACCCTCGACGTCGACCCCGCGTTCGAGCACGGCGTCCTCGTCGACGCCGGCGCGGTGCGCGTGGGCGGGCGCGACGCCGCCGCCCACGACCTGGTCTACCTGCCCCCGGGTGCGGCCTCGCTCGACCTCGTCGCCGGCCCGGACCCGGTGCGGCTGCTCCTGCTCGGGGGGCCGCCGTTCGGCGAGGCGATCGTGATGTGGTGGAACTTCGTGGCCCGCACCCACGAGGAGGTGGTCGCCTCGCGGCGCGAGTGGCAGGAGCAGGTCGGCGACGGGAGCACGCTCGCCGACGGCCGCTTCGGCGTCCCGACCGGCGAGCCGCGGCCGCCGATCCCCGCGCCCCCGATGCCCCAGGTCCGCCTCCGGGAGCGTCGGTGAGCGCCGAGCGCGACCTCCGCCTGGCCGAGACCCGGCTCCGCTCCCTGTGGGACCTGCACCCGGACGCGGTGTTCTCCCTCGACCTCGAGGGCCGGTTCCTCTCGGTGAACCCGGCCGCGTTCGGGATCAGCGGCCGCGGCGCCGACGAGCTGGTCGGCCACTCCTTCCTCGAGCTGCTCCTCGACGAGGACGTCGAGGAGGTGGCGGGCCACTTCGCCGGCATCCTGGGCGGGGAGACCCGGATCTTCGAGACCCGCTTCGTGCGCGGCGACGGCTCGGTCGGCGACCTGGAGGTGATCGGCATCCCGATCGTCGTCGACGACGAGATGGTCGAGGTGTACGGCATCGCCGAGGACATCACCGCCCGGCGCGACCTCGAGCGGAGCCTGGCGGAGTCCCGCCGCGTCGCCGAGAGCGCCAACGCCGCCAAGTCGGCCTTCCTGGCCACCATGAGCCACGAGATCCGGACGCCGCTCACGAGCGTCCTGGCCGCCGCCGAGCTGCTCGACGACACCACGCTCAGCGACCGCCAGCGCCGGTTGGTGACGGTGATGGGGCGCTCCGGGGAGCGGCTGCTGCGGCTGGTCAACGACGTCCTCGACTTCTCGCGGGTCGAGGCCGGCCGCGTCGAGCTCGTCGCGGCCGCCTTCGACCTCCACGACGTCGTCGAGGACACCGCCCTGATCGTCCGCGGCGCGCTCGACGAGCGCGGCCTGGACTTCGTCACCGAGGTCGCGCCCGACGTCCCGCGGCGGGTGGTCGGCGACGCCGCCCGCATCGCGCAGGTGCTCACCAACCTCATCGACAACGCCACCAAGTTCACCCACGTCGGCGGGGTCGGGCTCGCCGTCGAGGCCGAGGGGGAGGGCCCCGACACCGTCGACCTCCGCTTCACCGTCACCGACACGGGCATCGGCATGACCGAGGAGGTGCAGGGCCAGGTGTTCGAGAGGTTCCGCCAGGCCGACTCCTCGATCACCCGGGAGTTCGGCGGCACCGGGCTCGGGCTGGCGATCTCGCGCAACCTGGTGACCCTGATGGGCGGCGTCCTGGAGGTCTCCAGCGCGCCGGGGCGGGGCAGCGCGTTCACCTTCGCCGTCCCGCTGGCGCGCGCCGGCGCCTCCTGACCCGCGGGCCCGGCCGCCTGTCGGCGGGCTGGGGCAGGATGCCGGCATGGGACCCCTGACCGGCGCCGACGGCCTCGCCCGCTGCCCGTGGGCCGGCGACCAGCCGGGCCTGATGCGCGACTACCACGACCACGAGTGGGGACGGCCGGTCCACGGGGAGGCGGCCCACCTCGAGCGGCTCACCCTGGAGGCGTTCCAGTCGGGGCTGTCGTGGTCGACGATCCTGCGCAAGCGCGAGGCCTTCCGCGAGGTCTTCCGCGGCTTCGACGCCGACACGGTCGCGCGCTTCGACGACGCCGACCGGGCGCGCCTGATGGACGACGCCCGCATCGTCCGCAACCGCCTCAAGATCGAGGCCGCCGTCACCAACGCCCGCGCCACCGTGGCCCTGCGCGAGGCCGGCGGCCTCGAGGCCCTCGTGCTGTCCTTCGCCCCCGAGCACCCGCCCGCCCCCACCGACACCGCCGCGGTGGCGACCACCTCGCCCGAGTCGGTCGCGCTGTCGAAGGGCCTGAAGAAGCGGGGCTTCGTGTTCGTCGGCCCGACCACGATGCAGGCGCTGATGGAGGCCACCGGCGTCTTCGACCCGCACCTGGTGGGGTGCTTCCGCCGGGCCGGCTGACCGGGCCCGGCGGCACGTCCCGACCGGGACGGCGGGGTCCGCCCGGCTGGCCGGTCCCGACGGAGGGCCGCACCGGCTACCGTCACCACGCATGACCCAGGTCAGCGCGCACGACGACGACGCCCTCGGCGACCACGACGCGGTCGGCCTCGTCGCCGCCCTCCACGAGGGCGCGGTGTCGGTGCCCGAGGTGGTCGAGGCGGCGATCCGGCGGGTCGAGCGGGTCGACCCGCTCCTCGGCGCGATGGCCTTCACCGCCTACGACCGGGCGCGGGTGGAGGCCCGCGACCCCCGTGGCGGCTTCTTCGCCGGCGTCCCGACCGTCGTCAAGGACAACGTCGACGTCGCCGGGATGCCGACCCGCGAGGGCACCGACGCCTGGGTCGCGCGCCCGGCCCCGGCCGACGGCGACTTCGCGCGGATGTACCTCGCCACCGGCCTGCTGTCGCTCGGCAAGAGCCAGCTGTCGGAGTTCGGCTTCTCGGCGGCGGCCGAGCACCCCCGGCTGGGCGCCGTCCGCTCGCCGTGGTCGACCGAGCACGTGGCCGGGGCGTCCTCGGCGGGCTCGGCCGCCCTCGTCGCCTCCGGCGCCCTCCCGATCGCCCACGCGAACGACGGCGGCGGGTCGATCCGCATCCCGGCCGCCGTCAACGGGCTCGTCGGGCTCAAGCCGACCCGCGGCCGGCTGGCCCAGGACCGGGCGCTGCGCGAGATGCCCGTCCGGATCGTCTCGGACGGCGTGCTGACCCGCTCGGTGCGCGACACGGCCGCGTTCCTCCGCGAGGCCGAGCACGTCTACCGCAACCTCTCGCTGCCGCCTGTGGGGGATCTCACCCGCCCGGGCCGCAAGCGGCTCCGCGTCGCCCTCAACACCTCCGGGGCCGGAGGTGTCGGGGCCAGCCCCGAGGTGCGCGAGCTCACCCTGCGCACCGCCGTCCTCCTCGAGGAGCTCGGCCACCACGTCGAGGAGGTCGAGGCGCCGACGCCGCCCGGCTTCCGCGACGACTTCCTGCTCTACTGGGCCTCGCTCGCCCTCGTCCTGCTCCGCACCGGACGGCGTCAGCACGGCCGCTCCTGGGACCCCGACCGCCTCGACCACCTCACCCGCGGGCTGGCCCGGCACGCGACCCGCAACCTGCACCGCCTGCCCGGCGCGGTGCGCCGGCTGCGCCGCTCCTCGGTCCTCCTGGCCCGCCACCACGAGGCGCACGACGTCACCCTGACGCCGACGCTGGCCCACGAGACGCCGCTGGTCGGGCACCTCGACCCGACCCAGCCCTACGAGACCGTCATCGACCGGCTGACGACGTGGGTGGCCTTCACGCCGCTCCAGAACGCGACCGGCGAGCCGGCGATCTCCCTGCCCCTGGCGACGTCGGCGCAGGGGCTCCCGGTGGGGATGATGTTCGGTGCCGCGGCCGGTCACGAGGCCGTGCTCCTCGAGCTGGCCTACGAGCTCGAGGAGGCATCCCCCTTCGCTCGGATCGGGGGGTCTGTGGGAGGGTGATCCCACCGCCGCGCGGTGCCACCGGACCCGATTTCGTGCTTCATCGGACCGTGTGTATCGTTCTGCGTCGTTGCCCCTTTAGCTCAGTCGGCAGAGCGTCTCCATGGTAAGGAGAAGGTCTACGGTTCGATTCCGTAAAGGGGCTCTCGTACTCTTGGCGGGGTAGCTCAGGTGGTTAGAGCACACGACTCATAATCGTGGTGTCGCGGGTTCGAGTCCCGCTCCCGCTACCCAGCACGACCGACCAGCGTTCAGCACCCTTCGACAGAGGATCCACCGTGGCCAGCAAGAGCTCCGACGTTCGCCCCAAGATCACGCTCGCGTGCGTGGAATGCAAGGAGCGCAACTACATCACCAAGAAGAACCGCCGCAACGACCCCGACCGGCTCGAGCTCGCGAAGTTCTGCCCGCGCTGCCGCAAGCACACCGCGCACCGCGAGACCCGCTGACGCTGGTCGTCCCGCACCACCTGGCACCGGCCCGCGCCGGCGCCGATCGAGCCCGCCCCGGATCCCGGAGGCGGGCTCGTCTGCGTTAACGTCGACTCCGTGGACGCCACCATCGTCGGGCGCTCGTACCCGCCCGCCCCGCCGCACGAGGTCACCGAGCCCTCGGTCCGTGCCTTCGTCGAGGCCACCGGCGGCCGCTACGACGGCGGCCCCGCCCCCGCGACCTATCCCATCGTCCCCGCCTTCGACGCGATGATGGGGTTCCTGGAGGCCGAGGCGCTCGACCTCGCGCGCATCGTGCACGGGGAGCAGCGCTTCGCCCACGAGCGGCCGGTCGTGCCCGGCGACGTCCTCACCGTCGCGCTCACCGTCGCCACGCTGCGCCAGATCGGCGGCAACGACATCATCGGCACCACCAGCCGGGTCACCGACGCCGCCGGCGCCCTGGTCTGCACCGGCAGCGCCACCCTCGTCCACCGCGGGAACGCCTGATGGGCGCCGCGCTCCCGGCGGGCGAGCTGGCCGCACGCACGTTCACGATCACCCGCGACGACCTCGTGGCCTACGCCCGCGCCAGCGGTGACCACAACCCGATCCACCAGGACGAGGACGTCGCCCGCTCGGTGGGGCTGCCCGGCGTCATCGCCCACGGCATGTACACCCTGGCCCTGGCCGCCCGCTACGTCGAGGAGCAGGCCGGCGGCCGCGGCGAGGTCGCCTCGATCGGCGCCAAGTTCACCAAGCCCGTCGTCGTCCCGGCCGAGGGCGTCGAGGTCAGCGTGAGCGGCGTCGTCAAGGACGACGGCACCATCGCCGTCACGGTCACCTGCGACGGCGTCTCGGTCCTCGGCCGCTGCCAGGCCACCCTGCGGGCGTGACCGTGCCCGACCCCGCCGGGGAGCGGCTGCGCGACCACACGACCCTGCGGCTCGGCGGCCCGGCCGGGCGGTTCGTCGTCGCCACGACCGAGGCCGAGCTCGTCGAGGCCGTCTCGACGGCCGACGCCGCCGGCGAGCCGGTGCTCCTGCTCGGTGGCGGCAGCAACCTCGTCGTCGCCGACGCCGGCTTCGCCGGCACGGTCGTCGCGGTCGCCACCACCGGCCTGACCAGCGACACCGGCGACACCGGCGAGGCCGTCGGCCCCGACGACGCGACCTGCGGGGGAGCGCTGGTGACCGTCGCCGCCGGTGCGGACTGGGACGGCTTCGTCGCCCACGCCGTCGAGCGCGGCTGGGTGGGCGTCGAGGCGCTGTCCGGCATCCCGGGCGCCGTCGGCTCCACCCCGATCCAGAACGTCGGCGCCTACGGCCAGGACGTCGCGCAGACGATCGCGCGGGTCCGGGTCTGGGACCGCGTGCTGAACCGCGTGCGCACCTTCGCCGGCCCCGACTGCGACTTCGGCTACCGCAGCTCGCGCTTCAAGGCCGAGCGGTACGACGCCTGGGGCGGGCGGCACGTCGTCCTCGACGTCACCTTCCAGCTCGCCGTAGGCACCCTCGGCGCCCCGGTCGCCTACGCCGAGCTGGCCCGCGCCCTGGGCGTCGAGCAGGGACGTCGCGCCCCGCTCGCCGACGTCCGGGCCGCCGTGCTCGGGCTGCGCGGCGGCAAGGGCATGGTCCTCGACGCCGAGGACCACGACACCTGGAGCGCCGGCTCGTTCTTCACCAACCCGGTCGTGCCGGCCGCCGAGGTGCCCGAGGGCGCCCCGGCCTGGCCCGCGGGCGACGGGCTCGCGAAGACCTCGGCCGCCTGGCTGATCGAGCACGCCGGCTTCGCCCGTGGCCACGGCGCCGGGCCGGCCCGGCTCTCCACCAAGCACACGCTCGCCCTCACCAACCGCGGGGACGCGACGACCGAGGACCTGCTCGCGCTCGCGCGCGAGGTCCGCGACGGCGTGCACGCGGCGTTCGGCATCACCCTGGTCCACGAGCCGGTGCTCGTCGGCTGCGAGCTCTAGCCCGCCGCGGCCGTCGCTCAGGTGGTGCCGAGGCTGAAGATCGAGACCACGAAGCCGGCGTAGAGCACCGCGACGGCGATCACCCCGACGCCCAGGACGGTGCCGATGATGCCGGTGACGAGCCCGGTCGTCGCCGCGCTCTCGTTGGTGAAGTGACCCGGGGCGGCCCGCATCTCCTTCTGGGCCCGGATCGCGAGCGCGATCGCGAAGGGTCCGCACAGCACGCCGGGCAGCGTCACGCAGACGACGAAGGTCAGCACCAGGCAGACGATGCTGGCGATGCCCAGCGCCATCGCGGTGTTGGCGCCGCTGTGCGAGGGGCGGTAGCCGTAGGAGTAGGCGCCTGGCGGGTAGGGCTGGTAGCCCGGCTGGCCCCCGTACGGCTGGCCCCCGTACGGCTGGGGGTACGACTGGGGGTGCGGCTGGCCCTGCGCCGGGCCCGGGTGGGGCTGCTCGTGGGGCCTCGTCGGTGGCTCGGGCGCCGGGGCCTGCTCGGAGGAGGGGTCACCCTTGGCGAGGTACGACTGGATCGGCTCGGTCTCGTCGGGGCGCTCGCTCATGGCGTCAGTGTCCCATCGGCGGCCGGGGCGAAACCCGTTCAGCCGGCGGGCGCGGCCAGCCAGGCGTCGACGTCGGCGAGGGCGGCGTCCCGCAGCGCGTCGGGGGCGCGCGAGGCTCGCAGCGACATCCGCGCGAGCTCGGCCATCGTCTCGTCGGACAGCTCGTGCGCGGCCCGCATCGTGGCGTACTGCCCGGCCAGGCGCGAGCCGAAGAGCAGCGGGTCGTCGGCACCGAGGACCACCGTGGCGCCGGCCTCGAGCAGGGTCGGCAGGGGCACCGACGTCAGGTCGGAGTAGACGCCGAGGGCGACGTTCGAGACCGGGCAGACCTCCAGGGCCACGCCGCTGTCGACGATGCGGGCCAGCAGGTCCGGGTCCTCGGTCGACCGGACGCCGTGGCCGAGCCGCCCGGCGTGCAGCCGGTCCAGGCAGGTGCGCACGTGGTCGGGCCCGCGCAGCTCGCCGCCGTGCGGCACGAGCAGCAGCCCGGCCCGCCCGGCGATCTCGAAGGCGGCCTCGAAGTCGGCGGTGCGGCCGCGCCGCTCGTCGTTCGAGAGCCCGAACCCGACGACCCCGCGGTCGACGTACTGCGCCGCGAGCCGGGCGAGCGTGCGCGCGTCGAGGGGGTGGCGGGTCCGGTTGGCGGCGATGACGACCGCCATCCCGAGCCCGGTGCGCTCGGAGGCCACGCGGACGGCGTCCAGCACGAGGTCGGTGAAGGCGGTGATCCCGCCGAACCGGGCGCCGTACCCGCTCGGGTCGACCTGGATCTCCAGCCACCGCCCGCCGTCGCGGACGTCGTCCTCGGCGGCCTCGAGCACCAGGCGCCGCACGTCGTCCTCGGTGCGCAGCACCGAGCGCGCGACGTCGTAGAGGCGCTGGAAGCGGAACCAGCCCTTCTCGTCGGCCGCGCTCAGCTGCGGCGGCCACTCCGACACCAGCGAGTCGGGCAGGGCGATGCCGTCGCGCTCGGCCAGCTCGAGCAGCGTGCCGTGCCGCATCGAGCCGGTGAAGTGCAGGTGCAGGTGCGCCTTCGGCAGGGCGTGCAGGTCCCGGGGTCTCAAGCGAGCAGCTTCTGCAGCCTCGAGATGCCCTCGACGATGTCGTCGTCACCGAGGGCGTAGGAGAACCGGAGGTAGCCGGGGGAGCCGAAGGCCTCACCGGGGACGGCGGCGACCTCGGCCTTGTCGAGGAAGTACTCGGCGAGCTCGGCGGAGGTGTCGATCCGGACGCCGTCGTAGTCCTTGCCCAGCAGGCCCTTGACCGACGGGTAGGCGTAGAACGCGCCGCCGGGCATCGGGCACAGGACGCCGTCGATCTCGTTGAGCATCGACACGATGGTCTTGCGACGCCGGTCGAAGGCGGTCTTCATCTCCTCGACCGCGGTGAGGTCGCCCTCGACCGCGGCGATGGCGGCGCGCTGGGCGACGTTCGCGACGTTGGAGGTGGCGTGCGACTGGAGGTTGGTCGCGGCCTTGACGAGGTCCTTCGGGCCGATCATCCAGCCGACCCGCCAGCCGGTCATCGCGTAGGTCTTGGCGACGCCGTTGACGATGACGCAGTTGTCCTGGAGGAACGGGCACAGCGCCGGCATCGACCCGGTCTCGGCGTCGTCGTAGACGAGGTGCTCGTAGATCTCGTCGGTGAGCACCCACAGGTCGTGGTCCTCGACCCAGCGCCCGATCGCCCGGATCTCCTCGGCGGAGTAGATGGCGCCGGTCGGGTTCGACGGCGAGACGAACAGCAGCACCTTGGTCCTGTCGGTGCGGGCGGCCTCGAGCTGCTCGACGGTGACCTTGTAGTCCTGGGTCTCGTCGGCCAGCACCTCGACCGGGACGCCGCCGGCGAGCGCGATCGCCTCGGGGTAGGTCGTCCAGTACGGCGCCGGCACGATGACCTCGTCGTCGGGGTCGAGCATCGCGGCGAACGCCGCGTAGATCGCCTGCTTGCCGCCGTTGGTGACCAGCACCTGCGCCGGGTCGACCACGAGGCCGCTGTCGCGCAGCGTCTTCTCGGCGATCGCCTTCTTCAGCTCCGGCAGCCCACCAGCAGGGGTGTACCGGTGGTTCCGGGGGTCGCGGCAGGCTTCGACGGCAGCCTCGACGATGTAGTCGGGGGTGGGGAAGTCGGGCTCGCCGGCACCGAAGCCGATGACCGGACGTCCCTCGGCCTTGAGGGCCTTCGCCTTGGCGTCGACCTTGAGCGTGGCCGACTCGGCGATGGCGCCGATGCGCTGGGAGACTCGTCTGTCGCGGGGGCTGCTGGTCATGGGCCCATCGTAGGGGCGAGACGTTCCACACCTCCGACCCATCTCGGGCCGAAGGACCACCAGGCCCGTCGGGACGGCGGGTCCTCGGAGAGGAAGCGGGTCACCGTGACCGACACCCAGTCCCCGGAGGGGGTCGACCGCGAGGAGTCCGGGCTCAAGCGGACGATCACCGGCCGGCTGCTCTTCTTCTACGTCCTCGGCGACGTGCTCGGCTCGGGCATCTACGTCCTCATCGGCGCCGTCGCCGGCGAGGTCGGCGGCGCCTTCTGGGTCGCGTTCCTCATCGGCGTCTCGATCGCGACCATCACCGGCGCCGCCTACGCCGAGCTGGTCACGAAGTTCCCCCAGGCCGCGGGCGCGGCGCTGTTCGTCAACAAGGCCTTCAAGAACCGCGTCCTGACCTTCCTGGTCACCGTCAGCATGCTCTCGGCCTGCTTCGCGGCCTCGGGCTCGCTGGCCACCGGGTTCGCGGCCTACTTCGACACCGTGTGGTCCCTGCCGCCGGCCATCCTGGTCTCGCTCGGTCTGATCGTGCTGCTGACGATCGTGAACTACCTCGGCATCACCGAGTCGGTCGTGGCCAACCTGGTGATGACGATCGTGGAGGTCACCGGCCTGGTCGTCGTGCTGCTCATCGCGGTGGTGCACACCGCCGAGGGCGACTCCGACCTCGGCACCCTGACCGACTTCTCCACCCAGGGCAACGAGATCTTCGCGATCGTCGCCGGGGTGGCGCTCGCCTTCTTCGCGATGACCGGCTTCGAGAACGCCGCCAACATCGCCGAGGAGGTCGTCGACCCGGCCAAGCACTTCCCGCGGGCCCTGGTCGGCGGCATGATGGCGGCCGGCGTGATCTACGTGCTGGTCGCGATGTCGGCCTCGCTGGTGGTCGACGCGAAGGAGCTGGCCTCCTCCGACGCCCCGCTGCTCGACGTCGTCGAGTCCGGGGTGCTGCCCATCTCGGTCGGCGTCCTCAGCATCGTCTTCGCGATCATCGCGATGACCGCGATCACCAACACCACCCTCGTCTCGGTCGTCACCCAGTCCCGCATCCTCTACGGCATGGCCCGCGAGGACGTCGTCCCCGGCGTCTTCGCCAAGACCCACGACCAGCGCCGCAGCCCGGTCGTGGCGCTGCTCTTCGCCGGTGCCGTGGTCTGCGCGCTGCTGCTGGTCGGCTGGGCGCTCAACGAGTCCGGCGCCGGCATCGACGTCGTCGACCGGCTCGCCACCGTGACGGTGGTCTTCACCCTCTTCATCTACTCCCTGGTGATCGTCGCCGCGTTCAAGCTGCGCGGGGAGGCCGAGACCGAGGAGAACTACCACGCCCCGACGGCCCTGCTGCTGCTCGGCCTGCTCGGCAACGCCGTGCTGCTGGCCTACGTCGTCATCGACGACCCCGGATCGCTGCTGTGGGTCGCGGGGCTCCTGGCGCTGGGCGTCGTGCTGTTCCTGCTGGAGTACTCCTTCGGCGCCCGCACCCGGCCCGAGGGCGTCGGGCGGGGCCGCCCGGGCGCCGGCTGAGCCGACCCCGCGCGGGCGCGGACAGGGGCGCGCCAGGGGTCGGTGCGGGGGTCGGTGCGGGGGTTGTTTGGACGCCGCTGGCCCCGGGGCCGTAGACTCCCCGACGGTGGATTCCCCCGCATGCTGCGCCGTGCCCGAGACCGGGTGCGTTCGTGGCGGAGGGATCGACGGAGGGCACTAGCTCAACTGGCAGAGCATCGGTCTCCAAAACCGAAGGTTGGGGGTTCAAGTCCCTCGTGCCCTGCAACACATCAGTACGGCAACACAGCTTCGAGACAATCGGAAGCTCCACGAGGTACGGCGAGAGGTGAGTGGCGTGTCGGACAGCAGCGCGGTCCGCGGTTCCCGGGACGACAGGCCCGGCGACGAGCGCAAGCGCACGAGCATCCCGACGTTCTACCGCCAGGTGGTCGCCGAGCTGCGCAAGGTCGTCTACCCGACGCAAGAGCAGCTGGTCACCTACTTCTTCGTGGTCATGGTCTTCGTGATCGTCATGATGGCGATCGTCTCGGCGCTCGACCTGGGCTTCGGCAAGCTCGCCTTCGCGATCTTCGCCGGCTGACGTCGCGGCGGCGCCGCCGTCGTGACGCAGAGGCCCCCCTGAACAGCAATTGATGGAGCAACGCGTGTCTGAGCAGTACAACGAGACCGAAGCGATCGACAACCCCGACGCCGAGGTGACCGACCCCGTGGTCGAGGACGACGTCCTCGAGGCCACCGAGGGTGCTGCGGAGGGCACGGCGCCGGCCGTCGCCGAGATCGACGACGACCTCGACGCCGAGGAGCCGACCGACGAGGCGCTCGCCGACCTGGTCGAGGCCGAGGGGCAGGTCGCCGACGAGGCCGCCGCCGAGCTCGTCGAGGAGACCCTCGACGCCGACGAGGCCGCCGCCGAGGACGCCGAGGACGACGTCCCCGCCGAGGACGAGGACCCGCTCGAGGCGTTCCGTCGCGAGCTGTGGGCCAAGCCGGGCGACTGGTACGTGGTCCACACCTACTCCGGCATGGAGAACCGGGTGAAGTCGAACCTGGAGAACCGGATCGTCTCGCTCAACATGGAGGACTACATCCACGAGATCGTGGTCCCCATCGAGGACATCGTCGAGATCAAGAACGGCCAGCGCCGCACCCGCAAGAAGCCCGCGCTGCCCGGCTACGTCCTGGTCCGCATGGACCTCACCGACGAGTCGTGGTCGGCGGTGCGCCACACGCCCTCGGTCACCGGATTCGTCGGCAACAGCCACCAGCCGGTGCCGCTGAGCATGGACGAGGTCGAGAACATGCTCGCGCCGGCCGTCGTGGCCGCCGCCGAGATCGCCGCCGCCGCGGCCGGCACCTCCACCTCCGGCTCCGGTTCCGCCTCGACGGCCAAGAAGGCCATCGAGGTCGTCGACTTCGACCTCGGCGACTCCGTCCAGGTCGTCGACGGCCCGTTCGCCACGCTGCACGCCACGATCACCGAGATCAACGCCGAGTCGCAGCGGGTCAAGGCCCTCGTGGAGATCTTCGGCCGGGAGACCCCGGTCGAGCTCAGCTTCAGCCAGATCGAGAAGGGCTGAGGCTCCGCCGGGTCGCGATTTCCCTCGCGGCCGGCGACGCAGCACCATAGGTAGAGCAACACCCGTGGCAGGGGGCGCGTCGCCCTCGTCATGACCACAGAGAACAGGAAGAGAACATGCCTCCGAAGAAGAAGATCGCTGCGCTCGTCAAGGTGCAGCTCCAGGCCGGCGCAGCGACGCCCGCCCCGCCCGTCGGTACCGCCCTCGGTCCGCACGGCGTCAACATCATGGACTTCTGCAAGGCCTACAACGCCCAGACCGAGTCCATGCGCGGCAACGTCATCCCCGTCGAGATCACCATCTACGAGGACCGGTCGTTCACCTTCATCACGAAGACGCCGCCGGCCGCCGAGCTGATCAAGAAGGCCGCCGGGCTGCAGAAGGGCTCCGGCGTCCCGCACAAGGAGAAGGTCGGCAAGCTGACCAAGGACCAGGTGCGCGAGATCGCGACGACCAAGCTCCCCGACCTGAACGCCAACGACATCGACGCCGCGATGAAGATCGTGGAGGGCACCGCCCGGTCGATGGGCGTCACCACCGAGTAGCACCCCGTGGCAGGGCCCGTGCTGGCCCACTTTCGACCACAACCTTCCCGACGCCGTCGCGACGGCGTCACCACGTAGAGGATTGAGACCCATGCAGCGCAGCAAGACCTACCGCGCGGCGGCGGACACGTTCGACAAGGACGAGCTCCACGCCCCGCTGGCCGCGATCAAGATCGCCAAGAGCACCTCGAAGAAGAAGTTCGACGAGACCCTCGACGTCGTCATGCGACTCGGCGTCGACCCCCGCAAGGCCGACCAGATGGTGCGCGGCACCGTCAACCTGCCCCACGGGACCGGCAAGACCGCCCGCGTCCTGGTCTTCGCCAACGGCGACAAGGCCGAGGCCGCCCGCGAGGCCGGCGCCGACATCGTCGGCAGCGACGAGCTGATCGACAAGGTCAGCGGTGGCTGGCTCGAGTTCGACGCCGTCGTCGCGACCCCCGACATGATGGGCAAGGTCGGCCGCCTCGGCCGCGTGCTCGGGCCCCGCGGCCTCATGCCGAACCCGAAGACCGGCACCGTGACGCCCGACCCGGCGAAAGCCGTGACGGACATCAAGGGCGGCAAGATCGAGTTCCGCGTCGACCGCCACGCCAACCTGCACTTCATCATCGGCAAGGCGTCGTTCACCGAGGCCGCGCTGGCCGAGAACTACGCCGCCGCCCTCGAGGAGGTGCTGCGGCTCAAGCCGGCCAGCTCCAAGGGCCGCTACCTGAAGAAGGTCACCGTCTCCACGACGATGGGCCCCGGCATCCAGGTCGACCCGAACCGCACCCGCAACGTCGCGGGCGAGGACGACGAGGCCTGAGCCTCCGTCCCTCCCGACACCGGCCCGTCCAGCTCTGCTGGGCGGGCCGGTGTCGTTGCGGGCGCCCGCCGCCTCCTGGGTGCACGCCACGACCCACGCGACCCACCGGTCACACCGGTCGGCCGAAGTCTGAACTGGGGGGCCGGGGTGTCGGCCGACAAGTTCAGATTTCCCCGGTCGGCCGGGGAAACCCCGGCCGGGCGGGGCCGGCCCCGGAGCGGCAGCTTGGATCAACAGCGGCACGTCCGTCACGTCGGCGTGGTCGACCCATCCGACCCACTGGGCGGGCAAAACCTGAACTGGGGGGCCTGGGTTTTGGCCGACAAGTTCAGACTTCCCCGGTCGACCGGGGAAATCCCGGCGGGGCCGGGCCCCACGGATTTGGCCCGTCGGCCCAGCCGCCCGTAGAGTTCCACCCGAAACCAGAGACCGCCGGTTGTCGGGCTGTGCATGCAGTCCGACCGAAGGTGCCGCAGGGATGCGGACGGCCCGCGCAGGATTCAGAGTCCGGCTCCACACGGAGCCTCACGCCCTGAGCCCCGCGCTCGGGGCGTTCGTCGTTCCCAGGTGGTGCCGGGGGCGGTCTCCCAGTCCGGAAGGAGACCCATGGCGCGGGCAGACAGGAACGCCGCCGTCGCGGAGATCGTTGAGTCCTTCAACGCCTCCGACGGTGCCGTGCTGACCGAGTACCGCGGTCTCACCGTCAAGGAGCTGCAGAACCTTCGCCGCTCCCTCGGTGAGAACGCCAGCTATGCCGTGGTCAAGAACACGCTGGCCAAGATTGCCGCCAACCAGGTGGGCATCTCCGGCTTCGACGACCTGCTGACCGGCCCGACCGCTATCGCCTTCATCAACGGCGACGTGGTCGAGGCGGCCAAGGGTCTGCGTGACTTTGCCAAGGCCAACCCCGCCCTTGTCATCAAGGGTGGAGTCCTGGACGGCAACATCCTCGACGCGAAGGAGATCGCCAAGCTGGCCGATCTCGAGTCGCGCGAGGTGCTCCTGGGCAAGATGGCGGGCGCCATGCTCGCCTCGCTGTCCCAGGCCGTCTACCTCCTCAACGCGCCGATCGCCCAGGCCGCCCGTCTCGCGGGTGCGCTGCAGGCCAAGGCCGAGGAGGACCCCTCGATCCTCGCAGGTGGTGCGGGCACGCCCGCCGCCGCCGAGGAGGTCCCGGCCGAGGAGGCCGCTGCCGAGGAGACCCCCGCGGAGGAGGCGTCCGACGACGCTCCCGCCGCGGAGGCGACCGAGGCCGCTGCTCCCGACGCCGAGGCCACCGACGCCTGATCCCAGGCGTACCCACCACCTGAAACCCGGTCCCGACCCGCGTCCGCGGCGGGGCCACCGAATGGAAGGAACGCCACCATGGCGAAGCTCAGCACCGACGAGCTCCTTGACGCCTTCAAGGAGATGACCCTCATCGAGCTCTCCGAGTTCGTGAAGCAGTTCGAGGAGACCTTCGGCGTCACCGCCGCCGCTCCCGTCGCCGTGGCCGCTGCGCCCGGCGCCGCTGCCCCGGCCGAGGCCGAGGCCGCTCAGGACGAGTTCGACGTCGTCCTCGAGGCTGCCGGCGAGAAGAAGATCAACGTCATCAAGGAGGTGCGCGCCCTCACCTCGCTCGGCCTGAAGGAGGCCAAGGAGCTGGTCGAGGCCGCCCCCAAGGCGGTCCTGGAGAAGGTCGACAAGGCTGCGGCCGACAAGGCGAAGGAGGCCCTCGAGGCCGCCGGCGCCACCGTCACCCTCAAGTGACCCGGGCGGGTCGGTGAGCGGGACGAGGTCCTGAGCACCACCTGCCGACCGTGAGGCGGTCACCCCCACCGGGGGTGGCCGCCTCGCTGCTTTTCGCCACCCCGCGAGTGCGACGTGACGTCGCGCACATTCCCGCGTAACCTCGCCGCGTCCGCACCGTTGTTACCGGTGAGTGTCCCCGGGTAGCAGCCCCGTGGCCGCCGGGTCCGAGGAGGGGAGGAGCACGCATGGGTGTCGAGATCAGGATCGAGAACCTCACGAAGTCGTTCGGCAAGCAGATGATCTGGGGCGACGTGTCCCTGACCGTCCCCGCCGGCGAGATCAGCGTGATGCTCGGCCCGTCCGGCACCGGCAAGTCGGTCCTGCTCAAGACGATCATCGGCCTGCTCAAGCCCGACAGCGGCGCGGTGGTCATCGAGGGCACCGACCTCGCCTCCTGCCGCGAGAAGGAGCTCTACGAGATCCGCAAGCTCTTCGGCGTGCTGTTCCAGGACGGGGCGATGTTCGGCTCCATGAACCTCTACGACAACGTCGCCTTCCCGTTGCGCGAGCACACGAGGAAGTCGGAGTCCGAGGTCCGCGAAGTCGTGATGGAGAAGATGGACCTGGTCGGCCTGCTCGGGGCCGAGGACAAGCTGCCCGGCGAGATCTCCGGCGGCATGCGCAAGCGCGCCGGGCTGGCCCGCGCCCTGGTGCTCGACCCCGAGATCGTGCTCTTCGACGAGCCCGACTCCGGCCTGGACCCGGTGCGCACGGCGTTCCTCAACCAGCTGATCATCGACCTCAACGCCCAGATCGACGCGACGTTCCTCATCGTCACCCACGACATCAACACCGCGCGCACCGTGCCCGACAACATCGGCCTGCTCTACCACCGCCACCTGGCGATGTTCGGGCCGCGGGAGATGCTGCTCAGCTCCGAGGAGCCGGTGGTGCGCCAGTTCCTCAACGCCCAGCGGGTCGGCCCGATCGGCATGTCGGAGGAGAAGGACGCCGACGAGCTCGCCGCCGAGTCGGGCCAGGAGCTGCCGCCGCTGCCGCCCATCCCGCCGCAGCTCGAGCCGTCGAACGGGATCCCGCGTCGCAGCCAGCGCGAGCCCGGTGCCTGGTGCCGCGAGAACGGCGTGACGCCGCCGCCGGGGTCCTTCGACGACGACGTCACGTGGGCGACCGGGGCCTGAGCAGGTGTCCTCCCTGACGTCCTCGCGCGTCCTCGCGCCCCTCGGGGCCGCGGGGGGCCTGTTCGCGTTCGCGCTCGACGTCCTGCGCGGGCTCTTCCGGCGACCCTTCCAGCTGCGGGAGTTCCTGCAGCAGGCCTGGTTCATCGCCTCGGTCACCATCATCCCGACCGCGCTCGTCGCGATCCCGTTCGGCGCCGTCATCGCGCTGCAGGTCGGCGGCCTCATCAAGCAGTTCGGCGCCCAGTCGTTCACCGGCTCGGCCTCGGTGCTGGCCGTCATCCAGCAGGCCGCACCCATCGGGACGGCGCTGCTCATCGCCGGCGCCGGCGGCTCCGCGATCGCCGCCGACCTCGGCGCCCGCAAGATCCGCGAGGAGCTCGACGCCATGATGGTGCTCGGGATCGACCCGATCCAGCGGCTCGTCGTCCCGCGGGTGCTGGCCTGCATCCTCGTCGCGGTCTTCCTCAACGGGCTGGTCAGCGTGGTCGGCGTCTCCGGCGGCTACGTCTTCAACGTGATCCTCCAGGACGGCACGCCTGGCGCCTACATCGCCAGCTTCACCGCCCTGGCGCAGCTGCCCGACCTCTACGTCGGCCTGCTCAAGGCGGCGGTCTTCGGCCTCCTCGCCGCGATCGTCGCCTCCTACAAGGGGATGAACGCCGGCGGTGGCCCCAAGGGGGTCGGCGACGCCGTCAACGAGTCGGTCGTCATCACCTTCCTGCTGCTCTTCGTCGTGAACTTCGTGATGAGCACCATCTACCTCCAGCTCGTCCCACCGAAGGCCGGGTGAGCGCGGTGCCGAACCTGAGGTCGGTCTACCGGAAGCCGGTCAGCGCCCTCGACGACCTCGGGGGCCAGCTCGGCTTCTACCTGCGCGCGCTCGGCGCGGTGCCGAGGACGATCGCGCGCTACCCCCGGGAGATCATGCGGATCCTGGCCGAGGTCACCCTCGGCTCGGGCTCGCTCGCGGTCATCGGCGGCACCGTCGGGGTGATCCTCGGGATGACGTTCTTCACCGGCGCCCAGGTCGGCCTGTCCGGGTACGCCGCGCTCAACCAGCTCGGCACGGCGGCGTTCTCCGGCTTCGTCTCGGCCTACTTCAACACCCGCGAGATCGCCCCGCTCGTCTCCGGCATCGCGCTCGCCGCCACCGTCGGCTGCGGCTTCACCGCCCAGCTGGGCGCGATGCGGATCTCGGAGGAGGTCGACGCCCTCGAGGTGATGGCGATCCCGTCGATGCCGTTCCTCGTGACGACCCGCATCATCGGCGGCCTGATCGCGATCATCCCGCTCTACGTCGTGGGGCTGCTCTCCTCCTACGTCGCGAGCCGGCTGGTCGTGACGCAGTTCTACGGGCAGAGCACCGGCACCTACGACCACTACTTCAACCAGTTCCTCCCACCCGGGGACGTGCTCTGGTCCTTCGGGAAGGTGCTGGTCTTCGCCGTCGTGGTCATCCTGATCCACTGCTACTACGGCTACAACGCCTCCGGCGGGCCCGCCGGCGTCGGGGTCGCGGTGGGTCGCGCGGTGCGCTCGAGCATCGTCGCGGTCAACGTCATCGACCTGTTCCTGTCGATGGCGATCTGGGGCACCACCACCACGGTCAGGCTGGCGGGCTGATGACCTCCGCGCTCTCCCGGCCCCGCGTGCTCGGCATCGTCTTCCTGGCGCTGCTGCTGGCCAGCGTCTACCTGACGTTCGCGATCTTCACCAAGAAGTTCGTCCAGTACGACGAGGTGCGGCTCCAGACCACCTCGATCGGGCTCCAGCTGCCCAAGCGCGCCGACATCAAGCTGCGCGGCGTCCTGGTCGGCGAGGTCCTCGACTACGAGGCCGACGCCGACGGGGCCTCGGTCACCCTCGGCATCTACCCCGACAAGATCGACATGATCCCGGCGAACGTCACCGGCTCGATCGTCCCCAAGACGCTGTTCGGCGAGAAGTACGTCTCGCTCGTCATCCCCGAGCGGGCCGACGGCGTCCTCGCCGAGGGCGACACGATCTCCCGGACCGTGGTGTCCACCGAGGTCGAGGCGGTGCTCAACGACCTGCTGCCGCTGCTCGAGACGGTGCAGCCGGCCGAGATCAACACGACCCTGACGGCGCTGGCGACCGCCCTGGAGGGCCGGGGCGAGCAGATCGGCGAGAGCGTCGAGATCCTCGACGGCTACCTGCAGCGGCTCAACCCGCGCATCCCCGAGCTGGTCGAGGACCTCCGGCTGACCTCCGACGTCGCCGACATCTACACCCAGATCCTGCCCGAGGTCGCCGAGACCCTCGACAACACCGTGGTCACCACCGGCACCCTGGAGGACCGCGAGAAGAAGCTCAACGCCCTCTTCGTCGACGTCGCCGGCTTCTCCGACAGCGCCCGCACGTTCCTGGCCGACAACGAGGAGAACATCGTCCGGCTCGGTGAGCTCGGGGTGGCCCAGCTGCGGCTCCTGGCCCGCTACTCCACCGAGTTCCCGTGCCTGACCGGCGGCATCGTGCGGGCCGGCGCCGGCCAGGCCGAGGCGTTCCGCAACTTCAAGCTGCACATCGTGCTGGAGACGCTGCCGCGCCAGCCCCGCACGTACGACGTCGACGACCGGCCCCGCGTCTCGGTGAGCGGTGGCCCGACCTGCCTCAACCTCCCCGACCCGCCGTGGGACCAGGCCAACCCCGTCAAGCGGATCCCCGACTTCGACGACGGCGTCGACCGGCCCACCGGCAAGGGCACCACCCGCGTCGGGACGCCGTACCTCCTGCGGGACGGCACCGGGTTCCAGGGCAGCGCAGGGGAGTACGCGCTCTACCGCGACCTGCTCGCGCCCGGTCTCGGCGTCACCGCCGACGAGGTCGGCGACCTCGGGCCGCTGCTGATGAGCCCGATGGCCCGTGGGGCGGCGGTGTCGCTCCAGTGAGGATCCTCGACGCCAAGACGCTCTCGGCCACCATCAAGCTCGGCATCTTCATGCTCGTCACGATCATGGCGACCGGCCTGCTGGTCATCGTCATCGGCAACATCAGCTTCCAGGGCTCGCGCGACTACAAGGCGGTCTTCGAGGACGTCACCGGCGTGGTCGAGGGCGACGACGTCCGGATCGCCGGGGTGAGGGTCGGCACCGTCAAGGACATCGAGATCGTCGACGGAACCAGGGGCGGGCCCGACAAGATGGCCCAGGTCAGCTTCACCGTCGAGGAGGGCACCGAGCTGACCGAGTCGACGTTCGCGGCGATCCGCTTCCGCAACCTCGTCGGCCAGCGCTACGTCTCGCTGAGCCAGGGCATCGGCGACGCCGGCGTCCTCGACGCCGGCGCCACGATCCCGGCCTCGCGCACCGACGAGGCCCTCGACCTCACCCAGCTGTTCAACGGCTTCAAGCCGCTCTTCCAGGCCCTCTCGCCCGACGACGTCAACAAGCTGTCCTTCGAGGTCATCCAGGTCTTCCAGGGCGAGGGCGGCACGCTCGAGGGGCTGCTCCAGAGCACCGCCTCGGTCACCTCGACCCTCGCCGACCGGGACGCCGTCATCGGCCAGCTCCTCGAGAACCTCGACTACGTCCTGGACCACATCGCCGACCGCGACACCCAGCTGTCGGCGCTGATCGAGAACTTCCGCACCCTCGTCGCCGGCCTCAAGAGCGACCGCCGCGCCATCCTGGACTCCTTCGAGGGCATCACCGAGCTCACCACCGCCACCGCCGACCTCGTCCAGGGGGTGCGCCCGCCGTTCGTCGAGGACATCAAGGAGCTGCGCCGGCTCACCAAGAACATCGACGACAACAAGGCCGAGCTCGACCGGGCGCTCCAGGTGCTGCCGATCAAGCTCGAGAAGATCGGGCGGACCGCCATCTACGGCTCCTGGTTCAACTTCTACCTGTGCGACTTCAAGGGCCGGGTCCGGCTGCCCGGTCTCGACCTGCCGCCGGTGAACGTGCAGCTCGGCGCCGAGAGGTGTGACCTCGGATGAAGCCCTTCCGCGACCGCAACCCCGTCGTCATCGGCGCCGCCAGCCTCATGGTGATCGTGCTGCTGCTCCTGGCCGCGTTCCGTGCCCAGGACCTCCCGCTCATCGGGGGCGGCGACACCTACCACGCCCTGTTCGAGGACGCCGGCGGCCTCAAGGCCAACGACGAGGTCCGCCTGGCCGGGGTCCGGGTCGGCAAGGTCGAGGAGATCGCGCTGGCCGAGGGGAAGGTCAAGGTGACCTTCCGCGTCGACACCGACGCCGAGTTCGGCACCGAGACCGGCGCCTCGATCCAGGTCAAGACCCTCCTGGGGTCGATGTACCTCTCCCTCGACCCCGCCGGCGACGACCAGCTCGAGGCCGACTCGGTGATCCCGGTCGAGCGCACCAGCGAGCCGTTCTCGGTCACCAAGGCCTTCGAGGGGCTGGCCGACACCATCGGGGACGGCGAGAGCGACCCCGGCATCGACACCGACCAGCTCGCCGAGTCCCTCTCGGTGCTGGCCGACCTGACCCGCAACACCCCGGAGGAGTTCCGCGGAGCCCTCGACGGGCTGTCCCGGCTCTCCTCGAACCTCGCCGACCGCGACGACGAGCTGAACTCGCTGCTGCAGAACCTGAAGCGGGTCTCGACCGTGCTCGACGACCGCGACGAGGACATCGTCGCGCTCATGGAGGACGCCGACACCCTGTTCGAGGCGCTCCTGCAGCGCCGCCAGCAGCTGCACGACCTGCTCGTCGGGACCCGGACGCTCTCGACGGAGCTGACCCGCCTGGTGCGGCAGAGCCGCACCGACCTCAAGCCGGCGCTCGAGCAGCTCGACAGCGTCCTCGACGTGATCACCAAGAACGAGGACAACCTCGACAACAGCCTGCGGCTGATGGCGCCCTTCTACCGCGTCTTCGCCAACACCCTGGGCACCGGGCCGTGGTTCGACACCTACATCCAGAACCTGCCCCCGATCCCCAACATCCCGAACGGAGGGCTGGGCGGATGAGTGACGGACCCCTGAGCCTGCGACGCGCCGTCGTCCCGCTCGTGCTGCTGATGCTCGTGGTCGCGGCCGGCCTGACGCTGTTCCAGGACGGCGAGGAGGACAAGACGGTCACCGCCTGGTTCCCGCGCACCGTCTCGCTCTACGAGGGCAGCGACGTCCGGGTGCTGGGCGTGCCGGTCGGGAAGGTCGAGTCGATCACCCCGGAGGGCACCCGGGTGAAGGTCGTGATGACCTACGACCCGGAGGTGCAGCTGCCGAGGGACGCGAAGGCCGTCCTCGTCTCCCCGGCGATCGTCGGCGACCGCTACGTGCAGCTCACGCCGGCCTACACGGGGGGCGCCGAGATGGCCGACGGCGCCGAGCTCGAGGCGCTCAGCCAGGTGCCGCTCGAGCTCGACGAGATCTACTCCAGCCTCGACCGGCTCACCGTCGCCCTCGGTCCGAACGGCGCGAACGCCGACGGCGCGCTCACCGACCTGCTCCAGGTCACCGCCGACAACTTCGGCGGCCAGGGCGAGCAGTTCAACCAGACCGTCAAGGACGTCGGCCGGCTCAGCGAGACCCTCGACGACAACAAGGAGGAGCTCTTCGGCGCGGCCGCGGAGCTGCAGAAGTTCATCACCACGCTCGCCGACAACGACACGACGGTGCGCGACTTCAACGACTCCCTCGGCCGGGTCTCCACGCTGCTCGCCGGCGAGCGCGAGGAGCTGGCCGGGTCGCTGAGGAACCTCGGGATCGCCCTCGACCAGGTCTCCGGCTTCGTCCGGGAGAACCGCGAGATCCTCAGCGAGGACATCACCGGCCTCAACCGCGTCGCCAAGGTCCTGGTCAAGCAGCGCAAGGCCCTCGACGAGACCCTGCGCATCGCGCCCCTGGCGCTCAACAACCTCCAGCTGACCTACAACCCCGACACCGGCACCCTCGACACGAACGCCAACATCTCCAACCTGGTCAACGAGATCACCTCCGACCCGGCCGCCGTGCTGTGCGCCCTGGTGAGCGCCAACGACGACGACGGCAAGGTGTGCGACCTGATCCAGACGCTCCCGCTCCCGCGGGCCGCGACCTTCGGGCCCGGCACCGGCTCGCTGTACGAGAACCCGTCGGACCCGACGCTCGGCGGCTTCGTGCCGAGCGGCGCGACCGGCCCCGCCACCACCACGTCCACCTCGGGGGGCCAGCGGTGAACCGCCTCGTGCGCACCCTGGTCGCGCTGCTGCTGGGCAGCGTCGTGCTGTCGGGCTGCGACTTCGACGTCTACGACCTGCCGCTCCCCGGTGGCACCGACGTGGGGGAGGA
This sequence comes from Nocardioides sp. S-1144, assembly GCF_005954645.2. Taxonomy (NCBI): domain Bacteria; kingdom Bacillati; phylum Actinomycetota; class Actinomycetes; order Propionibacteriales; family Nocardioidaceae; genus Nocardioides; species Nocardioides dongxiaopingii. The sequence goes on along the minus strand of NZ_CP040695.2, from coordinate 3,518,037 downwards.
CCCCCTCACGGTCACCGTCGAGTTCGAGGACGTGCTCGACCTCGTGCCCCAGTCGAACGTGCGGGTCAACGACGTCGCCGTCGGCCGGGTGACGGCGGTGGAGCTGGAGGGCTACCACGCCGAGGTGACCCTGCTGCTCCGCAACGACACCCAGCTGCCCGCGGACGCCGTCGCCTCGATCCGCCAGACCAGCCTGCTCGGCGAGAAGTTCGTCTCGCTGGCCGCCCCCGCGGGCGGCGGGCGGGGCCGGCTGGCCGACGGCGCCGTCATCCCGCTCGAGCGCAGCGGCAACAACCCCGAGGTCGAGGAGGTCCTCGGCGCCCTCAGCCTGGTCCTCAACGGCGGCGGCCTCGAGAAGCTCCGCACGATCTCCACCGAGGTCAACGACGCCCTCGAGGGCCGGGAGGGCTCCTTCCGCTCGGTGCTCACCCAGGTGGCCGACCTGATGGCCCAGCTCGACGCGAACAAGACCGACATCGTCGCTGCGATCACCTCGCTCAACGAGCTCTCCGTCGAGGTGCGCCGGCAACAGCCGAGCATCGACAACGCCCTCGACGAGCTGCCCAGCGCCCTGCTCTCGATCGACCGGCAGCGCGGCGACCTGGTCCGGATGCTCACCGCGCTCGAGCGGCTCGGCGACGTCGGCGTCCGCGTCATCAACCGGTCAAAGGACGACACGGTCACGGCGCTGCGGCTGCTCGACCCGGTGCTGGAGCAGCTCGCGAACTCCGGCGACGACCTCGTGAACTCGTTCAACGCGATCCTGACCTACCCCTTCGTCGACGAGGTCGTCGGCCGCGACCCGCAGGTCGCCCGGAACCTGCACATGGGCGACTACGTGAACCTGTCGGTGCAGCTCGACCTCGACCTCACCGACCTGCCCGACCTCCCCGGCATCCCGTGCGACCCGCTGAGCTCGGTCCCCGACGACCTGCCGCTGGTGCAGATCGACCTCGACGGGCTGTGCCAGGACGCCCAGGACGCGATCGCGGAGTGCCTCAACGCACCGTCGCTGCGCGAGTGCCGCGACCTGCCCGCCGGCGTCATCCAGGCGGTGTGCGCCAACGTGACGCTCCCGGTGCTGTGCGGCATCCTCGGCGGCGTCACCGGCGGCGGCGAGGGCACCCCGGGCCTGCCCGGCGTCCCCGGACTGCCGCCGCTGCCCGAGGTGCCCGACCTCGGCGACATCCTCGACGGCCTGCTCAACCCCCGCCCGGCGCCCGGCGGCCCCGACCGGACGCGGCGGACCACCCTCGGCGAGCTGTCGGAGTACTACGACCCGGCCCTCGTGACCCTGCTGACACCCGGGATGGTGACGCGATGATCACCCGTCGCACCAAGGCCCAGCTGGTGGTCTTCGTGATCATCACCCTGGTCGGCGTCACCTACGTCGGCGCGCGCTACGCCCGCCTCGACAAGGTGGTGCGCGACGACGCCTACGCCGTGACCGCCCACTTCTCCGAGGCCGGCGGCATCTTCGCCGGGGCCGAGGTCACCTACCGCGGCGTGGGCGTGGGCACCGTCGACCGGCTCGAGCTGACCGAGGAGGGGGTCGACGTCGTCCTCGAGATCGACGACGAGCACGACGACATCCCCGCCGACGCCGTCGCGCTGGTCGGCAACCGGTCCGCGGTCGGGGAGCAGTACGTCGAGCTCCAGCCCCAGGTCGACCCGGGCGACGGCGTCGCCGTCCTCGAGGAGGGCGCGGAGATCGCCAACACCAACACCCGCACGCCGATCGCCACCGAGACGCTGCTGGCCGACCTCGCGACGACGGTCGGCTCCGTCGACCGCGAGGCGCTGCGCACCACGGTGACCGAGCTCGGCGACGCCTTCGAGGACTCCGGGCCGGACCTGCAGAAGATCATCGACACCGGCACCTCGTTCATCGACGCCGCCAACGAGAACTTCGACATCACCACCCGGCTGATCGAGGACAGCAACACGGTGCTGTCGACCCAGGTGTTCTCGGAGAGCTCCCTGCGCACCTTCGCCCGGCAGCTCTCCCGGTTCAGCGGCACGCTGGCCGACGCCGACCCCGACCTGCGCCGGGTCATCGACGAGGGGTCCTTCGCGGCCAACCAGCTGCGCGGGCTGATCGAGGACAACCGCGTCGAGCTCGGCGACCTGCTCAACAACCTGGTCACGACCGGCTCCATCGTGGTGGAGCACCTCGACGGCATCGAGCAGGTGCTGGTGCTCTACCCCTACATCGTCGAGGGCGGGGTCACCGTCGCCTCCAAGGACCCGGTCACCGGGCTGTACGACGCTCACTTCGGCCTGGTCATCACCGACGCCAAGCCCTGCACGGCCGGCTACGAGGGCACCGACCGGCGCAGCCCGCAGGACCGCTTCGAGGACCCGCCGATGAACGAGGACGCCCGCTGCACCGAGCCCGCGTCGGTCACCAACGCCCGGGGCGCCCAGAACCTCCCGCCGCGCGCGGCGCCCGGGTACGACGCCCCCACGGTGGCGTCCTACGACCCGGGGACCGGCGAGGTCACGTGGACCGGCGACGGTGCCGGCCCGCTCCCCAGCACCGGTAGCGTGGCTCCGCCGTCACTCGGAAGGGAGTCGTGGAAGTGGTTGTACCTCCAGCCGATGACCGGGCCGTGACGGCGCGGCGCCTCCGGCTCCTGACGCTCGTGCTCGCGCTGGTCGTCGTCGCCGGCCTCGGCGTGCTGGGCGTGCGCCTCGCGACCCAGACCGAGGGCGGCCCCGGCGAGCGCGTCCAGCAGCTCTTCTCCGGCCGGGAGCCGGCCGCGCAGGCCGCCGCCACCGACGACGCCCGGACCCGCGAGCTGGTGATGAGCCGGGCCAACCAGTTCGTGCTCCGCACCAACACCTACGGCCCCTCCGACCTCGACGAGCAGAACGCCCTGCCCGGCTACGCCGACGGCGTCCGCGAGCTGATGACGGCCAAGCTGGCGGCGGGCTTCGAGGACAACCTGACCCTGGCCGAGCAGTCGGTCGCCCAGGCCGGGTACGCCCGCACCGCCCAGCTCTACGCCACCGGCCTGGAGTCGCTCGAGGGCGACCGCGCCTCGGTGCTGGTGACCGGGGCGGTGTCGGGCTCCTACCCCGACCCCGAGCAGGACGGCCGGATCGAGGACGAGCCGCTCCAGTTCCGCTACCAGCTGAGCCTCGTCAGGACCGAGGGGGAGTGGCTGGTCGACAGCTTCACGCCGGTCCAGGGCGTCGAGGACCAGGCGCAGCCGGCGACGCCGGCGGACCCCGGGGCGAGCCCCGGGACGACCGAGCCGCCCGCCGGGTCCACCGGTGGTGACCCGGCCGGCGGGAAGGCGGGACGACGGTGACCCCGAGCTGGTACGACGTCCTGGGCATCGAGCCGGACGCCACGCCCGAGCAGGTCCGCGCGGCGTGGAAGGAGTCCATCGCCGACCTCGACCCCGCCGACCGGCGCTTCCGCCAGCGCAACCGCGCCGCGGAGGTGCTCCTCGACCCCGCCCGCCGCGCGGCGCACGACGCCGACCTCGCCGCGGACGACGAGGACGACCTCGACCCCGCGGACGCCGCCGGCCCGGCCGCCGACCCCGCCACCGCCGGACCCGACGGGCCGACCGACGAGCCGATCGAGCCGACCGACGAGAAGGCCGACGAGAAGGCCGACGAGCCGACCGACGAGGAGGCTCGCGGCGCCGGCCCGGCGCTGCTGGTCGTGGCCGCGCTCGGCGTCCTGGCGCTGCTCGTCGTGGTGGCGACCGTGTGGTCGTTCGTCGGGGGAGCGGGAGAGCCGGCCGGTGCCGACTCCTCGGCCGCGGCGGGCGGCGACCTGCCCGACGCCCGCGAGGTCGCGGCCGCCCGCGCCGCCGCCGAGACCGCGATCGTGCCGATGCTCTCCTACGACTTCCGCTCGATCGAGGCGACCCAGCAGGCCGCGCTGCCCTACCTGACCTCGGCCTACGCCGAGGAGTACACGCGGCTCTTCGAGGGCGTGATCGAGCCCAACGCGACCTCGACCCAGACCGTCGTGACGACCCAGGTGCTGTCGTCGGGGATCGTGCGCACCGGCGTCGACCGGGTCGACGTGCTGCTCTTCATCGACCGGCCCACGCGCAACGCCACGCGCGACGACGTCTCGCGCGACCAGGTCACGATGCAGATGGTCGACGTCGCCGGCGACTGGCTCGTCGACTGCCTCATCACCGCACCCGGCGGGACCTGCGAGAGCGCCGACGCACCCTGATCCGGGCGCCGGCCGCGACCCGCCCGGGCGGCGCACTTCGGCGTCGGTGCTTGACCCGGCGCCGTCCGCGGGTCATAGTCGGTGCACGCTCGTCGACACGGCGTCTGCCGGTATTGTGGCGCGCCCTCCGATCGTGTATCGTGGCGCTTTGCGCCTGCCCTCAAATACGCATCTGCCTGTCTGGTGGCGATGTTGTGGTGGTCCGGCGCTCTCCACCGCGTCTGACGTCGAAGGATCTCTCTTGGCCGCGCGCAGCACCTCTGCCACCCGCTCCACCAGCACCGCCCACCCCAACACCGGCAACCCTCGCCGCATCTCGTTCGCGAAGATCGATGAGCCGCTCGAGGTTCCCAAGCTCCTCTCCCTGCAGACCGACGCCTTCGACTGGCTCGTCGGCAACGCGAACTGGGACGCCGTCGTCGAGCGTCGCCTCGCCGCCGGCGAGGACACCTCGCGCAAGTCCGGTCTGACCGAGATCTTCGAGGAGATCTCGCCGATCGAGGACTTCTCCGAGACGATGTCGCTCTCGTTCGAGAACCCGGTCTTCTACGACCCCAAGTACTCCGTCGACGAGTGCAAGGAGAAGGACTTCACCTACTCCGCCCCGCTCTACGTCTCGGCCGAGTTCACCAACAACGACACCGGTGAGATCAAGGGCCAGACCGTCTTCATGGGCGACTTCCCCCTGATGACCCCCAAGGGCACCTTCGTCATCAACGGCACCGAGCGGGTCGTCGTCTCCCAGCTCGTCCGCAGCCCGGGCGTGTACTTCGAGCGCAACGCCGACAAGACGTCCGACAAGGACATCTACACCGCGCGCCTGATCCCCTCGCGCGGGGCCTGGCTCGAGTTCGAGATCGACAAGCGCGACCTGGTCGGCGTCCGTCTCGACCGCAAGCGCAAGCAGAACATCACCGTGCTGCTCAAGGCCCTCCAGGCCGTCGCCGAGGACACCGGCGAGGAGTACGACTACGAGGCCGTGATGGCCGACCTGCGCCAGTACGAGTCGATCCAGCTCACCGAGGAGAAGGACCACACCCAGGGTCCCGACGACGCGCTGCTCGACATCTACCGCAAGCTGCGCCCGGGCGAGCGGCCCACGCGCGAGGCCGCGCTGACGCTGTTGAAGAACTACTACTTCAACCCCAAGCGCTACGACCTCGCGAAGGTCGGCCGCTACAAGATCAACAAGAAGCTCGGCCTGGTCGAGGCCTTCGACAAGCAGACGCTGACGATCTCCGACGTCGTCAACGCCATCAAGTACATCGTGCTACTGCACGACGGTGCCGACCAGACCGAGGCGCCGGGCGGCACCATCGAGGTCGGCCCCGACGACATCGACCACTTCGGCAACCGCCGCATGCGCACGGTCGGCGAGCTGATCCAGAACCAGCTCCGCACGGGCCTGGCCCGCATGGAGCGCGTGGTCCGCGAGCGGATGACGACCCAGGACGTCGAGGCGATCACGCCGCAGTCGCTGATCAACATCCGCCCCGTCGTGGCGGCGCTGAAGGAGTTCTTCGGCACCTCGCAGCTCTCGCAGTTCATGGACCAGACCAACCCGATCGCCGGGCTGACGCACAAGCGTCGCCTCTCCGCGCTCGGCCCCGGTGGTCTGTCCCGTGACCGCGCCGGCATGGAGGTCCGCGACGTGCACCCGTCGCACTACGGCCGCATGTGCCCGATCGAGACCCCGGAGGGCCCGAACATCGGCCTGATCGGGTCGCTGGCCTCCTACGGCCGGATCAACCCGTTCGGCTTCGTCGAGACGCCCTACCGCAAGGTCACCGACGGCCAGGTCACCGACCAGATCGACTACCTGACCGCCGACGACGAGGACCGCCAGATCATCGCCCAGGCCAACCAGATCCTGGACGAGGACGGCCGGTTCGTCGAGGAGCGCGTGCTGGTCCGCCAGCGCGACGGCGAGGTCTCGGAGATCCTGGCCGCCGAGGTCAACTACATGGACGTCTCGCCGCGCCAGATGGTGTCGGTCGCGACCGCCCTGATCCCGTTCCTCGAGCACGACGACGCCAACCGCGCGCTCATGGGCGCCAACATGCAGCGCCAGGCCGTGCCGCTCATCACCAGCGACTCGCCCCTGGTCGGCACCGGCATCGAGTACCGCGCCGCCGTCGACGCCGGTGACGTGGTCGTCGCCGACCACGCCGGTGTGGTCAAGGAGGTCTCCGCCGACCTCGTCGAGACGATGAACGACGACGGCACCTACACCACCTACAAGCTGGCGAAGTTCCGTCGCTCCAACCAGGGCACCTGCATCAACCAGCGCCCGCTGGTCGCCGAGGGCGACCGGGTCGAGGTCGGCTCGCCGATCGCCGACGGTCCGTGCACCGACAACGCCGAGATGGCGCTGGGCACGAACCTGCTGGTCGCGTTCATGCCGTGGCAGGGCCACAACTACGAGGACGCGATCATCCTCTCCCAGCGCCTGGTGCAGGAGGACGTCCTCACCTCGATCCACATCGAGGAGCACGAGGTCGACGCCCGCGACACCAAGCTGGGCCCGGAGGAGATCACCCGCGACATCCCCAACGTCTCCGAGGAGATGCTGGCCGACCTCGACGAGCGCGGCATCATCCGCATCGGCGCCGAGGTCACCACGGGCGACATCCTGGTCGGCAAGGTCACGCCCAAGGGCGAGACCGAGCTCACCCCCGAGGAGCGGCTGCTCCGCGCGATCTTCGGCGAGAAGGCGCGCGAGGTGCGCGACACCTCGATGAAGGTCCCGCACGGCGAGTCCGGCACCGTCATCGGCGTCCGGGTCTTCGACCGCGAGGACGGCGACGAGCTGCCGCCCGGCGTCAACCAGCTGGTCCGCGTCTACGTGGCCCAGAAGCGCAAGATCTCGGTGGGCGACAAGCTCGCCGGGCGCCACGGCAACAAGGGCGTCATCGCCAAGATCCTGCCGATCGAGGACATGCCGTTCATGGAGGACGGCACCCCCGTCGACGTCGTGCTCAACCCGCTGGGTGTCCCGCGAAGGATGAACATCGGTCAGATCCTCGAGCTCCACCTCGGCTGGCTCGCCAAGCAGGGCTGGGACCTCGACCTGAGCGACCAGACCGGCGACGCCGACTGGAAGCAGCGGCTGATCTCGATCCACGCCGACAAGGCCGCGGCCGGGACCAAGCTCGCGACGCCCGTCTTCGACGGCGCCCGCGAGGACGAGATCATCGGCCTGCTCGGCTCGACGATCCCCAACCGCGACGGCGTCCGGATGATCGACGGCACCGGCAAGGCCGACCTGTTCGACGGCCGCTCCGGCGAGCCGTTCGCGGACCCGGTCTCGGTGGGCTACATGTACATCCTGAAGCTGCACCACCTCGTCGACGACAAGATCCACGCACGCTCGACCGGCCCCTACTCGATGATCACGCAGCAGCCCCTGGGTGGTAAGGCCCAGTTCGGCGGCCAGCGGTTCGGCGAGATGGAGGTCTGGGCGATGGAGGCCTACGGCGCCGCCTACGCCCTGCAGGAGCTGCTGACGATCAAGTCCGACGACGTGCCCGGTCGCGTCAAGGTGTACGAGGCGATCGTCAAGGGCGAGAACATCCCCGACTCGGGCATCCCGGAGTCGTTCAAGGTGCTCGTCAAGGAGATGCAGTCGCTGTGCCTGAACGTCGAGGTGCTCAGCCAGGACGGTTCGCAGATCGAGCTCCGTGACGCCGAGGAGGACGTCTTCCGCGCCGCCGAGGAGCTCGGGATCGACCTGTCGCGTCGCGAGCCCAGCTCGGTCGAAGAGGTGTGAGTCGCCGGCGCCCCTGCACCAGGGGCGCCGGCCTCCGCCCCCCCATTCTTTTCTTTCTTAAGTACTACGAAGGGTTGCAGCCATCGTGCTCGACGTGAACTTCTTCGACCAGCTGAAGATCGGCCTGGCCACCGCGGACGACATCCGTACGTGGAGCCACGGCGAGGTCAAGAAGCCGGAGACGATCAACTACCGCACGCTCAAGCCGGAGCGTGACGGTCTCTTCTGCGAGAAGATCTTCGGTCCCACCCGGGACTGGGAGTGCTACTGCGGCAAGTACAAGCGCGTGCGCTTCAAGGGCATCATCTGCGAGCGCTGCGGCGTCGAGGTGACCCGCTCCAAGGTCCGCCGCGAGCGGATGGGCCACATCGAGCTCGCCGCTCCCGTGACCCACATCTGGTACTTCAAGGGCGTGCCGTCGCGGCTGGGCTACCTGCTCGACCTCGCCCCGAAGGACCTCGAGAAGGTCATCTACTTCGCGGCCTACATGATCACCTCGGTCGACGCCGACGCGCGTCACCGCGACCTGACCTCCCTCGAGGGCAAGGTCCAGCAGCAGCGCGAGATGCTCGAGAAGCGTCGCGACGGCTCGCTGGAGGACCGCACCAAGAAGCTCGAGGAGGACCTCGCCGCCCTCGAGGCCGAGGGTGCCAAGGCCGACCAGCGCCGCAAGGTGCGCGACGGTGCCGAGCGCGAGATGAAGCAGCTGCGCGACCGGGCCCAGCGCGAGCTGGACCGGCTCGACGAGGTGTGGAACACCTTCAAGTCCCTCAAGGTCCAGGACCTCATGGGCGACGAGCTGCTCTACCGCGAGATGAAGAACTGGTTCGGCAAGTACTTCGAGGGCCACATGGGCGCCATGGCGATCCAGCGTCGCCTCCAGGACTTCGACATCGAGGCCGAGGTGGAGTCGCTGCGCGAGACCATCGCGACCGGCAAGGGCCAGAAGAAGGTCCGCGCCCTCAAGCGCCTCAAGGTCGTCGACGCCTTCCGCAAGACCGGCAACGAGCCGCGCGGCATGGTGCTGGACGCCGTCCCGGTCATCCCGCCGGACCTGCGCCCGATGGTGCAGCTCGACGGTGGCCGGTTCGCGACGTCGGACCTCAACGACCTGTACCGCCGCGTCATCAACCGCAACAACCGCCTCAAGCGGCTGCTCGACCTCGGCGCGCCCGAGATCATCGTCAACAACGAGAAGCGGATGCTCCAGGAGGCCGTCGACTCGCTGTTCGACAACGGTCGCCGCGGTCGTCCGGTCACCGGCCCGGGCAACCGGCCGCTGAAGTCGCTGTCGGACATGCTCAAGGGCAAGCAGGGTCGTTTCCGCCAGAACCTGCTCGGCAAGCGCGTCGACTACTCGGGCCGCTCGGTCATCGTCTCCGGCCCGCAGCTCAAGCTGCACCAGTGCGGCCTGCCGAAGAACATGGCGATCGAGCTGTTCAAGCCGTTCGTCATGAAGCGGCTCGTCGACCTCTCCCACGCGCAGAACATCAAGTCCGCCAAGCGGATGGTCGAGCGCGCCGTGCGTCCCGAGGTCTGGGACGTGCTCGAGGAGGTCATCACCGAGCACCCGGTGCTGCTGAACCGTGCGCCCACGCTGCACCGCCTCGGCATCCAGGCCTTCGAGCCCCAGCTGATCGAGGGCAAGGCCATCCAGATCCACCCGCTCGTCTGCACGGCGTTCAACGCCGACTTCGACGGTGACCAGATGGCGGTGCACCTGCCGCTGTCGGCCGAGGCCCAGGCCGAGGCCCGGATCCTGATGCTCTCGACCAACAACATCCTGAAGCCGTCCGACGGCCGGCCGGTCACCATGCCGACCCAGGACATGATCATCGGGCTGTTCTTCATGACCTCCGACCGCCCCGGCGGCGGCGGCGAGGGCCGCGCGTTCTCGTCGGTCGCCGAGGCGATCATGGCCTACGACAAGCACGAGATCGCGCTGCAGAGCGTCATCAAGATCCGTCTCGACGACGTCGTCCCGCCGATGGAGCACCCCGACTTCACCGGCGAGGTCGCCACCGTCACCCTCGAGACCACGCTGGGCCGGGCGCTCTTCAACGAGACCCTGCCGGCCGACTACCCCTTCGTGAACTACGAGGTGGGCAAGAAGGCCCTCGGCGCGATCGTCAACGACCTCGCCGAGCGCTACACCAAGGTCGAGGTCGCCGCCTCGCTCGACGCCCTCAAGGAGTCCGGCTTCTACTGGGCCACGCACTCCGGCGTCACCGTCTCGATCGACGACGTGGTCACCCCCGACAACAAGATCGAGATCCTGTCGGAGTTCGAGGTCAAGGCCGCGAAGATCCAGAAGCAGTTCGAGCGCGGTCTGGTCACCGACGAGGAGCGTCGCCAGGAGCTCATCGAGATCTGGACCGAGGCCTCCAACATGGTCGGCAAGGCCATGGAGGTGAACTTCGAGGAGAACAACCGGACCAACCCGATCTTCGTGATGGTCAACTCCGGCGCCTCCGGCAACATGAACCAGATCCGCCAGGTCGCGGCCATGCGTGGTCTCGTGGCCAACCCGAAGGGCGAGATCATCCCGCGCCCGATCAAGTCGAACTTCCGCGAGGGCCTGACCGTCCTCGAGTACTTCATCGCCACGCACGGTGCCCGCAAGGGTCTGGCCGACACGGCGCTGCGGACGGCCGACTCGGGTTACCTGACGCGTCGTCTGGTCGACGTGTCGCAGGACGTCATCATCCGTGAGGACGACTGTGGCACCGAGCGCGGTCTGCCCAAGGTGATCGGCGTCCTCGGCGAGGACGGCGTGGTCCGCAAGGACGACAACGCCGAGACCGCGGCCTACGCCCGGTCCGCGGCCACCGAGGTCACCCACCCCGAGACCGGCGACGTGCTGGTCGAGGCGGGCGGCGACCTGGGCGACGTGAAGATCGGCGAGCTGATCGCGGCCGGCATCCCGACCGTCAAGGTCCGCTCGGTCCTCACCTGCGACGCCAAGACCGGTACCTGCGCGAAGTGCTACGGCCGCTCGCTGGCCACCGGCAAGCTCGTCGACATCGGCGAGGCGGTCGGCATCATCGCCGCCCAGTCGATCGGTGAGCCCGGCACGCAGCTGACCATGCGTACCTTCCACACCGGTGGTTCGGCCTCGGCCGACGACATCACGCAGGGTCTGCCCCGCGTCGTCGAGCTGTTCGAGGCCCGCGTCCCGAAGGGCCTCTCGCCCATCTCGGAGGCGGCCGGCCGCGTGGAGATCGACGAGACCGACAAGGCTCGCAAGATCCTCGTCACCCCCGACGACGGCTCGGAGGTCCAGGAGTACCCGGTCTCCAAGCGGTCGCGCCTGCTGGTCGCCGACGGCGAGCACATCGAGGTCGGCCAGAAGCTGATCGTCGGCACCGAGTCCCCGCAGGACGTCCTGCGGATCCTCGGTGTGCGCAAGGCGCAGGAGCACCTGGTCGACGAGGTCCAGCGGGTGTACCGCTCGCAGGGTGTGTCGATCCACGACAAGCACATCGAGATCATCGTCCGGCAGATGCTGCGCCGGGTGACGGTCATCGAGTCGGGCGAGACGAACCTGCTCCCCTCCGACCTGGTCGACCGGGCCCGGTTCGAGGAGGAGAACCGTCGGGTCGTCTCCGAGGGCGCCAAGCCGGCCTCGGGTCGTCCGGTGCTCATGGGCATCACCAAGGCCTCGCTGGCGACCGAGTCGTGGCTCTCGGCGGCCTCCTTCCAGGAGACCACCCGGGTGCTCACCGACGCGGCGATCCACGGTCGCTCCGACAGCCTGCGCGGGCTGAAGGAGAACGTGATCATCGGCAAGCTGATCCCGGCCGGTACCGGCCTCGAGCGGTACCGCAACATCCGGGTCGAGCCGACCGAGGAGGCCCGCGCCGCGGCGTACTCCGTGACCGGCTACGACAGCTACGACTACGAGTTCGGTGGCACCGGCTCGGGTCAGGCCGTCGCCCTGGACGACTTCGACTTCGGGTCGTACCAGAACTGACGCATGCTGGGCCCGCCCCGTCCCGAGACCACGTCTCGGGACGGGGCGGGCCCTTCTGCGTCCCGTCGGCTCCCGTGGGTGGCGCACGATGTTCAGCCACTTCTCAGGGGCTGGGCACAACCCGGGCCGGGGCGGACCCGTCCCACTCCTGACGGCCCCGCCCGGGGGCCCACGAAGGAGAAGACCATGAACAAGCTCAGCCTCACCCTGGTCGCCGCGGTGCTGGCCGTGGGCGCGACGACGTCGGTCGTCCCGGCCGGGGTCGCCCGGGCGGAGGTGTCGCACGCGGCACAGGCCGCTCGGTGCACCGACGCCGACCTGACCGCGAGCTACCAGGCGCGGGGTGCGGGGGCCGGCCACCGCTACGGCGTCGTCCGGCTCACCAACACCTCCGACGAGGCCTGCCGCACGGGCGGGTACGGCGGCCTGTCCTACGTGGGCGGAGGCGACGGCACCCAGGTGGGGGCCGCCGCCGACCGCGACCCCGGCCGGACGCGCTCGTTCGTCCTGGAGCCGGGCGGGAGCGCGGTCAGCCGCGTCGACGCCGTCGTGGCGCAGAACTTCCCGCGGCGCGAGTGCCGGCCCACCGCGGTCGACGGCTTCCGCGTCTACGTGCCGAACGCGACCCGCTCGCAGTTCGTCGCCCACCGCACCACCGGCTGCGCGAGCGACGCGGTGCACCTGCTCGGCCACCGGCCCTTCCGGCGCGCCTGAGCCCGGGCCCTCAGCGCAGGGCGGCGAGGACCTGGCGCGGCGTGGGGCGGGAGTGCGCGACGCCGTCGATGACGGCGACCGGCACGATCTCCTGGCCACCGCGGTTGGTGGTGCGCACGAAGGCCGCGGCGTCGGCGTCCTCGCGGATGTTCACCCAGGTGATCCGGTCGCCGTGGCCGCGCAGGGCGGTGCGCAGCTTCGCGCACACCGGACAGCCGGGCCGCCAGTAGATCGTCACCCCGTCGCCGCGGCCGAGCGAGGCCCGGGCGTGCGTGGCGGACGACGTGCGACTCAGGACCGGCATCACCCCAGCCTAGGCCCGTGCCCGGCCTGCCGAGTCGGCGCGGGCGCTCAACGCTCACGCCGACTCGACCCGTCCCGACTTCACCTCCGCGCCGACTCGACCCGTCCCGACTTCACCTCCACGCCGACTCGGCGATCTGTGGAGGTGCCTGAGAGAATCGGGGGGTGAGCGCGCACCCGACCGAGACCGACGTCCTCGTGGTCGGCGCGGGGCCGGCCGGGTCGGCCGCCGCGGCGTGGGCCGCCCGCTCCGGACTCGACGTCGTGCTGGCCGACGCGGCGGTGTTCCCCCGCGACAAGACCTGCGGTGACGGGCTCACCCCGCGCGCCGTCCACGAGCTCGCCCGCCTCGGTCTCGAGGACTGGCTGCGGGCCCACGCCGTCAACCAGGGGTTGCGCGCCCACGGCTTCGGCCAGACCCTGCACCTGCCGTGGCCCGGCGGCACCCTGCCGGCCTGGGGGAGCGCGGTGGCGCGCACCGAGCTCGACGACCACCTCCGCACGACGGCGCTCAAGAGCGGCGCGACCGGCATCGACGGCGCCCGGGCCGTCGACGTGCGCCGCGACGGCGACCGGGTGGCCGCCGTGGTCTTCAAGCAGGGCGACGACACCTTCGAGATCGCCTGCCGCCGCCTGGTCGTGGCCGACGGCGTCCGCTCGCCGCTCGGCAAGGTGCTCGGGCGCGCCTGGCACCGCGAGACCGTGTACGGCGTCGCCGGCCGGTCCTACGTGACCTCCGAGAAGGCCGACGACCCGTGGATCAGCAGCCACCTCGAGCTGCGCGGCCAGGACGGCAAGATCCTCTCGGGCTACGGCTGGATCTTCCCGCTCGGCAACGGCGAGGTGAACCTCGGCGTCGGCACCCTGGCGACGGCCAAGCGGCCCACCGACATCGCGGTCAAGCCGCTGATGGAGTTCTACGCCTCCGAGCGCCGCGAGGAGTTCGCGCTCACCGGCGACCTGCGGGCCAAGACCTCGGCGCTGCTGCCGATGGGCGGCGCGGTGAGCAACGTCGCCGGCCGCAACTGGGCGCTGATCGGCGACGCCGCCGGCTGCGTGAACCCGCTCAACGGCGAGGGCATCGACTACGGCCTCGAGACCGGCCGCGTGCTGGTCGACGTGATGAACGACGGCGACCCCGACGCCGACCTGTCCGCCACCTGGCCCGCCCTGCTCACCGAGCACTACGGCGAGGCGTTCTCGATCGCCCGCCGCCTCGCCGGGCTGGTCACCGTGCCGCGCCTGCTGCCGGCCCTCGGCCCGGTCGGCATGCGCTCGGACTGGATGATGACGCTCGCGCTGCGGTGGATGGGCAACCTGGTCACCGACGAGGACCGCGACCGCGCGGCGCGCGTGTGGCGCTGGGCCGGACGGCGCTCGCTCGCCGCCGACCACCGCCCGCCGTTCTCGTAGCCGGCTCCGAACCACCGACGTGCCCGAACCGGTCTACCGTGCGGCGATCGTCGCCGGCAAGCTCGTGTTCGCCGCGCTCGGGCTGCGGGTCCGCGTGGAGGGCGCCGAGCGGCTGCCGACGTCCGGCCCCGTGATCCTGGCCAGCAACCACGTGTCGTTCCCCGACTTCCTGTTCCTCGGCGACGCCCTGCTCCCCACCCGGCGGCGGGTCCGGTTCCTGTGCCGGGCCGACATCTGGGACTCACCGGTCGCCCGCGCGATGGAGGCGATGCGGCACGTCCCGGTCGACCGGGCGGCACCGGCGGCGGCCTACCTGCAGGCCCGCGGGCTGCTGCGCGAGGGCGAGGTGGTCTGCGCGTTCCCCGAGGCCGGCATCTCGGCGGCCTACGTCGTGCGGGCGCTGATGCCCGGCGCCGTGGCCCTGGCCCGCGAGACGGGTGCGCCGCTGCTGCCGGTCACCGTGTGGGGCGGGCAGCGGCTGTGGCCCCAGCGCCGGACCGCGGACGGTCCGTTTCCGCGGCCGACCCCGAGCCGGGGCCGGCTGGTCGACGTGCGGGTGCACGCGCCGCTCCCCGTGCCGCGCGACGCCGACCTGACCGAGGTCACCCGCCGGCTCGGTCACGTCCTCCAGGACGGCCTGGAGTCGGTGCAGCGGCTGCCCGGGCACCGCCCGCGCGCCGACGAGCCCGCGCCGTGGTACCCGGCCCACCTCGGCGGCGACGCGGTCGAGCGGACGGCGTCCTACGCGCTGGACGCGATGCCGCGCTGGGCGGTGGCACCCACGTGGGGGCCCGGGAGCCTTGTCTAGGGTTGGACCATGGTCACCCAGGTGCAGCGGGTCGCGGCGTACGCCGTGATCGTGCGCGACGGGCAGATCCTGCTCAGCCGGCTGGCTCCCCGGGTCTCGCGCACCGAGCTGTGGACGCTGCCCGGCGGCGGGCTCGACCACGGCGAGGACCCCCGCGACGCCGTCGTCCGCGAGGTGCACGAGGAGACGGGTCTCGACGTGACGATCGGTGACACCGCGCGCACCTTCTCCCTCCACCTGCCCGACACCTGGCGGCGCGGTCGCCGGGTCGACGCGCACTCGCTGCGGATCGTCTACGAGGGGTGGGTCGCCCTCGACGCGCCCGAGCCGCGCGTGCTGGAGGTCGACGGCTCGACGATCGAGGCGGCCTGGCGGCCGCTCGCCGGCGTCCTCGACGGCACGATCCCGACCGTCTCGCTGGTCAAGGAGGCGCTGGCCGCCCACCGCCCGCGGCGGGTGCAGCGCGTCGCGGCCTACGCCTGGGTGCGCCGGGCGGAGCCGGAGGACGCCGTCCTGCTGACCCGGATCTCGGCCCGCGGACACCACGTCGGCTCCTGGACCCTGCCGGGCGGGGGCATCGACCACGGCGAGCGTCCTCAGGTCGCGCTGGCCCGCGAGGTCGCCGAGGAGTGCGGCCTGGACTGCACGGTCGGCGACGTGCTGGCCGTCGACGACGTCACGATCCGCGGCAACGGCCCGACCGGGCGCGACGAGGACTTCCACGGCGTGCACCTGGTCTTCGCAGCCGAGGTCGCGGACGGCGAGCCGCACGTCGTCGACGTCGACGGCACGACCGACGCCGCCGCGTGGGTGCCGGTGGCCGACATCGAGGCCGGCCGGGTCGACGTGCTCGACGTCGTGCGGACCGCGCTCGCGGCCGGCTGACCGACGGGTCGGTCGGGCGGGTCAGTCGTGCGGGGTCGGACCGACCAGCGGCTCGATCGACCGGGCGAGCGCCGTCAGGTGGTCCGACATCGCCTGCAGCCGGGCCGGCTCGTCGGGGTCGAGCGGCGCGGCGTCGCCGTCGCGCGCGGCGGCCGCCACGATGTCGTGCGCCTCCTGGCGGGCGTGCAGCCGGATGAGGTGGGCGTCGAGCTCGGCCTGGGCGGTGATGACCTCCAGCCGCCGGGCGGTGGCGACCTCGGCGGCCTCGACGTGCCGCTCGTGGGCGGTCTGGAGGGCACGCACCGCGTCGACGACGGCCGTGGCGACGCTGGCGACCGACTCGACGCGGTCGGCGGTGGTGGCCTCGGGCACCGCGGGTGCGGCGCCGTCGTGCTCGGGGGAGGGGCGCTTCACGGCACGACGCAGACGACCGGAGCGGCGCAGGTGGCACCCGGGCGCGCAGCCGTGACGGGCGTCGCGGTGGACGACGATCGGTCGGTGGTGTGAGCAGGCACGTGACATCCCCCGAGTTGCGACGGACTCCCAGTAGGCCACAGGAGTGATGCACAGTTCAACCAGAGGGCGGTAACAATCAGCTCGCGACGTTCCCGACCGACGCCTGGTGGGACCACCGCCCCCGCCCTAGGGTGACCAGGTGACCGAGACCGTGTTCACCTACGCCGCCCCCGCCCTCAAGTTCGGTTCCGGCTCCTCCGCCGAGATCGGGCACGACCTCACCACCTACGGCGCCCGCCGCGTCATCCTGGTGACCGACGCGGGGGTCGCCGCGACCGGCCACCCGGCCCGGATCGCCGACCAGGTCCGGGCGACCGGCATCGAGGTGACGATCTTCGACCGGGCGCACGTGGAGCCGACCGACGAGTCGCTGCAGGAGGCGATCGACTTCGCGCGCGACGCCGGTCCCTTCGACGCGGTCGTCGCCGTCGGCGGCGGGTCGAGCATCGACACCGCGAAGGCGGTCAACCTGCTCACGACCAACCCCGGCGAGCTGCTCGACTACATCAACGCCCCGGTCGGCAGGGCCCAGGCCCCGACCCAGCGGCTGCTGCCGCTCATCGCGGTGCCGACGACCACGGGCACCGGCAGCGAGAGCACGACGATCTGCGTGCTCGACGTGCTGGCGCTCAAGGTCAAGACCGGCATCAGCCACCCCGCGCTGCGCCCGACCCTGGCCGTGGTCGACCCCGCGCTCACCGCGACCCAGCCGACCATGGTCACCGCCGCGGCCGGGATGGACATCCTGTGCCACGCCCTCGAGAGCTACACCGCGCGGTGGTTCGGCGACTTCGACGCCAAGCGCCCCGAGCAGCGGGTGCCCTACTGCGGCGCCAACCCGGTCTCCGACATGTGGTCGGAGCGGTCGATGGGCCTGCTGGCCGGCTCCTTCCGGCGGGCCGTGGCCGGTGGCCAGGGCGACGGCGACGAGCAGCGCCTGGTGCGCGAGGAGATGGCGCTGGCCGCGACGTTCGCGGGCCTCGGGTTCGGCAACGCCGGCGTGCACGTGCCGCACGCGAACGCCTACCCGATCGCGGGCCGGGTGCGCGACTACCGCCCGGCCGGCTACCCCGACGACGAGGCGATCGTGCCCCACGGCATGGCGGTCTCCCTCACCGCGCCCGAGGCGTTCCGGTTCACCTTCGACGCCGCGCCCGAGCGGCACCTGCGCGCGGCCCGGCTGCTCGACCCCGCCGCGGAGGGCTCCGGGCCCGACGTGCTGCCCGGCGTCCTGAGCCGGCTGATGCGCGACATCGGCATCCCCAACGGCCTGGCCGAGGTCGGCTACGTCGACGCCGACGTCGACGTCCTCGTCGAGGGCGCCCTCAAGCAGCAGCGGCTGCTGGCCACCGCCCCGAAGGAGGTCACGCCCGACGACCTGGCCGGGGTGTTCCGCGGGTCGATGGAGCACTGGTGACCCCTCCGGCCCGCCCGTCCTGAGGGACCGACGACGCCGGTCGCGCCGGTCCCGCCGGTCGTCCGTAGGCTGAGGGGATGAACCCGCGGCACCGTCGACTCGTGATCCCGGTGGCGCTGCTGGCCCTGCTGGTGATCGTGGTGGTGGCGGCGGTGCTGAAGTGACCGGCGCGCTCCCCGCCGGCTTCGAGACGGTCCGCGCCGCCCTGCTCGACGACGCCGCGCTGGTCCGGGCCGTGGCCGGCGGACGGCGGCGGGGCACGCAGCCGCGGTGGCGCCGCGTCGAGCTGCGCTACGTCGACCTCAAGGCCGGGCGCCACCTCCAGGTCACCTCCTACGACGCCACCCAGGCCCACACCGCCAACCACGCGGCCGGCCCCGACAGCCACGAGGCCGCCGCCGCGGTCGACGCGCTGCTGGCCGAGCCGTTCGCGACGTGGCACGTCGACACCACCGAGCACACCCACCAGCTGCGGGTCACCAAGCGCGGCGAGGCGCTCGTGCACACGACGTCGCGCGCCGCGCCGGTCGCCGTGGCCCGTGACCACGACCGGGAGAAGCACCGGCTGCTGCCGCCCGACGACCCGATCTTCGCCGCGCTCGGCCTCACCGGCGGCGACGGCCGGGTCAAGCCGAGCCGGATGGCGAAGTACCGCCAGGTCGAGGAGTTCCTGCGCCTGCTCGACGCCACCGTCGCCGAGGCCCGCGCCGGCGGGCACCTGCGCCGCCCGACGCCCGAGGACCCGCTGCGGGTGGTCGACCTCGGCTGCGGCAACGCCTACCTCACCTTCGCCGCCCAGCGCTTCCTCGGCGAGGTGCGCGGCCTGCCGGTCGCGGTCACCGGCGTCGACGTCAAGCAGCAGTCGCGCGAGCACAACACCGCGGTGGCGGCCGGGCTCGGCCTCGACGCCACGTTCGTGGTCGGGACGATCGGCGACGCCGTCCTCGAGCACGACCCGGAGATCGTGCTGGCGCTGCACGCCTGCGACACCGCCACCGACGAGGCGCTCGCCCGCGCCGTCGGGTGGCAGGCGTCGGTGGTGCTGGCCGCGCCCTGCTGCCACCACGACGTCGCCGCCCAGCTGCGCCGCGTCGAGACGCCGGCGCCCTACGGCGAGCTGACCCGGCACGGCATCCTGCGCGAGCGGCTCGCCGACACCCTCACCGACGGCCTGCGCGCCTCGCTGATGCGGCAGCAGGGCTACCGCGTCGACGTCGTCCAGTTCGTGGAGAGCCAGCACACGCCGCGCAACACCATGCTGCGTGCGGTGCGCACCGGTGCGGTGCCCGACGGCGTCCGCGAGGAGTACGACGGGCTGGTCGGTGCCTGGGGCCTCGAGCCGCGCCTGGCCACGCTGCTCGGCTCGTGACGCGGCTCCCGATGACGAGGCTGGCGATGACGAGGCTGCCGGTGACGAGGCTGCTGGGGATCGCCGTCGCCGTGCCGTTCGTGGTCGCGCTGTCGGCCGCGGCGGCGACACCGGAGGCGACCGTCGAGCTCACCTTCACCGACCCCGAGATCGTCGAGTCGAGCGGCCTGGTCGCGCGCGACGGCCTCTTCGTGACGGTCAACGACTCCGGTGACACCGGTCAGGTCTTCACCGTCGACCCGGCCACCGGCGACACGGTGGGCGTGACCACCTGGTCCGGCGACCCCACCGACGTGGAGGCGGTCGCCCCGGCCGGCGACGGCGAGGTGTGGGTCGCCGACATCGGCGACAACCTCGCCGCGCGCCAGCGGGTCACCGTCTCGCGGGTGCCCGTCGGGCGCGGCGACCGCGACGTCGACGTGGTGGCCTACGAGCTCGACTACCCGGGTCCACCGCAGGACGCCGAGACGCTGATGGTCGAGCCGGGCTCGGGTCGCCTGGTCGTCGTCACCAAGGGCGTCTTCGGGGGCGAGGTGTTCGTGGGTCCCGACGTGCTCGACCCCGACGGGCCGAACCCGATGCGCCGGGCCGGCGTCGCGCTCGGGATCGCCACCGACGGCTCGTTCTTCCCCGACGGCCGGCACGTCGTCGTGCGCGGCTACGGCTCCGCGGCCGTCTACACCTGGCCCGGCCTCGACGAGGTCGGCCGCTTCGACCTGCCCGCCCAGCAGCAGGGCGAGGGCATCGCCGTCGACGAGGACGGCGCGGTCTTCGTCAGCTCCGAGGGGATGCGCTCGGACGTGCTGCGCGTCGCGCTGCCGCGCGGCGTCGCCCGGGCGGTCGCGCCCGACCCCACCTCGAGCCCCACGACGCCCGCGAGCCCCACGAGGCCCCCGGCGCCCCCGACGCCCCCGGCGTCCGAACCGGCCGCCGAGGGCGACGGCGTCCGCGAGGCGAACGAGGTCACCGAGGACGCCGCCGGCGAGCGGTCCGCGTGGCCGTGGGCGCTCGGCGGGGTCGTCGGCCTCGTGGCCGTCGTCGCGCTGGTCCGGTCGCTGCGCCCGCGCCCGCGCCCGTAGCGTGGCCGGATGAGGTCGCGACCACTGGTCCCGTTGCTGGCGCTGGTGCTGGGCGGGAGCGCCCTCGCCGTTCCCGCGGGCGATGCCGCCGGGAGCGGCGGCGCTGCTCCGCCGGCGCGCGTCGTCACCGTCCTCCAGGACCCGGCCATCACCGAGTCCAGCGGGCTCGTCGCCCGGCGCAACACCTTCGTGACGGTCAACGACTCCGGCGACGGCGGGCAGGTCTTCACCGTCGACCGCGACGGCGCGACCGTCGGGGTGACGTCGTGGCGACGGCGTCCGGTGGACGTCGAGGCGCTGGCCCCGGCGGGCCGCGGCCGCGTCTGGGTCGGCGACGTCGGCGGCAACGTCGCGGCCCGCACCGGGCTGACGGTCGTGCGGGTGCCCTTCGGCCCCGGCGATCGCCGCGTCCGCCCGCGCCGTTTCGTCCTGCGGCTCCCCGGAGGGCCGGTCGACGTCGAGACGATGATGGTCCGGCCCCGGAGCGGGCGGCTGGTGCTGGTCACCAAGGAGGCCGGCGGGGGCCGGTTCCTGCTGGCACCCCGCACGCTGCGCCGCGACCGCCCGAACCGCCTGGTCGACGCCGGCGCGGCACCGGCCGTCGCCACCGACGGCGCGTTCTTCCCCGACGGACGCCACGTCGTGGTCCGCGGCTACGAGGACGCCGCCGTCTACACCTGGCCCGGGCGCCGGCTGCTCGGCCGGTTCGACCTGCCGGCCCAGCAGCAGGGCGAGGGGATCGCGGTCGGTCGGGACGGCCGGGTCTACCTCAGCAGCGAGGGCGTGCGAGCACCCCTGCTCCGCGTGCGGCTGCCGCGGTGGCTGGCCCGGGCGGTGCGGTCGTAGCGACCAGCCCGCGCGGGTGAGGTCGGCGCCGCGCCGTCGTCCCTAGGGTGGCCCGCGTGGTGCGCTTGAGACGGACGTCGCCCGACCAGGTCGGCTGGACCCGACGCCGGGCCGGCACGGGGTTCGTCTACCTCGACCAGCACGGGGAGCGGCTCGCGCCCGAGGACGCCCAGCGGGTGCGCGACCTGGTGATCCCGCCCGCCTGGAAGGACGTCTGGGTCACCCCGTACGCCAACGGCCACCTGCAGGCCGTCGGCACCGACGACGCCGGCCGGCGCCAGTACCTCTACCACCCGGAGTGGCGGACCCGGCGCGACGCCGAGAAGTTCGAGCGGATGCTGCTGTTCGGCAAGGGGCTGGTCAAGGCGCGCGAGCGGGTGCTCGCCGACCTCGGCCGCGAGGGCATGCCGCTGGAGCGGGCCTGCGCGGCGGCGGTCCGGCTGCTCGACCTCGGCTACTTCCGGATCGGCAACGACGTCTACGCCGACACCCACGGCTCGTTCGGGCTGACCACGCTCGAGCGGCGCCACGTCAAGCGGCACCAGGACCGGCTGGTGTTCACCTTCACCGGCAAGTCGGGGGTCGACCACCGCATCGAGATCGACGACGCGACCGTCGTCGAGGCGATCGAGATCATGCGCCGCCGACGCGCCAAGGACGACCCGGGCCTGATGGCCTACCGCCACGGGCGGTCGTGGCGCTCGATCATCCCCGACCTGGTCAACACCTACGTGCGCGAGACGACGGGTCTCGAGGCGACCGCCAAGGACTTCCGCACCTGGCACGCGACCGTGCTCGCCGCGGCGGCCCTGGCGGAGTCGCCCGAGCCGGGGAAGACGTCGGCGTCGCGCAAGCGCGCGGTGGCCGGCGCGATGCGCGAGGTGTCGGAGTTCCTCGGCAACACCCCGACGCTGGCCCGCTCCTCCTACGTCGACCCGCGGGTGATCGAGGCCTACGAGCGCGGGCTGACGATCCAGCGCACCACGCGACGTCGCTTCGACACCCCCGACGTCCGGCAGGCGGCGCTGGAGCGGGCCACGCTGAAGCTGATCAAGCAGGTCGCCTCGTGAGCGGCCCGTCCCACGCCAGGGTCACCGTCGTCCGGGGCGACATCACCACGCAGCACGTGGACGCCGTCGTGAACGCCGCCAACCGGGCGATGCGGGGCGGGGGCGGCGTCGACGGCGCCATCCACCGCGCCGGCGGTCCGGCGGTGCTCGAGGACTGCCGGCGGCGCTTCCCCGACGGCCTGGCCACCGGCGACGCCGGCTGGACGACGGCCGGGGAGCTGCCGGCCCGCTGGGTGATCCACGTCGTCGGCCCGAACCACCGCGCCGGCGAGACCGACCGGCGCCTGCTCGTCTCCTGCTACGCGCGCGCCCTCGCCGTCGCCGACGAGCTCGGCGCCCGCACCCTCGCCCTCCCGCTCGTCTCCGCCGGCGTCTACGGCTGGCCGCGGGAGGACGCCGTCGCGGCGGCGACCGAGACCCTCCGGTCGACACCGACCTCCGTCACCGAGGCCCGCCTGGTCGCCCTCGACGAGGCGACCCTCGCCCTGGTCGAGGACGCGCTGCGGCGCTAGTCGCGGCCGGGGCCGGTCAGGACAGGTGCTCGACCACCCAGTCGAGGCAGCGGGTGAGGGCCTCGACGTCGGCGGGGTCGACGGCGGGGTACATCGCGACCCGCAGCTGGTTCTGCCCGAGCTTGCGGTAGGGCTCGGTGTCGACGACGCCGTTGGCGCGCAGCACCGCCGCCACCGCGGCGGCGTCGACGGACTCCTCGAAGTTGATCGTGCCGATCACCAGCGAGCGGTGCGCGGGCTCGGCGACGTAGGGACGGGCGAACGACGACGCCTCGGCCCAGCCGTAGAGGGCGTCGGAGGACGCGGTGGTGCGCTCGACCATGCCGGCCAGGCCGCCGTGGGCGTGCATCCAGTCGAGCTGCTCGGCCATCAGGAACAGCGTGGCCACCGACGGCGTGTTGTAGGTCTGGTCCTTGCGGGAGTTGTCGATCGCCGTCGGCAGGTCGAAGAACGCGGGCACGTGGCGCCCGCTCGCGGCGACGGACGCGGCGCGCTCCAGCGCCGCGGGCGACATCAGGGCCAGCCAGAGGCCGCCGTCGGAGGCGAAGGACTTCTGCGGGGCGAAGTAGTAGACGTCGCACTCGGCGACGTCGACGGGCAGCCCGCCGGCCCCCGACGTGGCGTCGACCAGCACCAGCGCGCCGTCGGGCCCCTCGGCGCTCGTGCCGGCTGGCCGGACCACGGGAGCCATCACCGCGGTCGAGGTCTCGTTGTGCGCCCAGGCGTAGACGTCGACGCCGTCCTCGGCGACCGCCACCGGGCGCGAGCCCGGGTCGGCCGCGATGACCGACGGGTCGTCGAGCCACGGCGCCGCCTTCGCCGCGGCGGCGAACTTCGAGGAGAACTCGCCGAAGACCAGGTGCTGGCTGCGCCGCTGCACGAGCCCGTGGGTGGCGACGTCCCAGAAGGCCGTCGCGCCGCCGTTGCCGAGGACGACCTCGTAGCCGTCGGGCAGCGAGAACAGCGCCGAGACGCCCCGGCGCACCCGGCCGACCAGGTCGCGCACGGGCGCCTGACGGTGCGAGGTGCCCATCAGCGAGGCGCCGGTGGCGGCGAGGGCGTCGAGGTGCGCGGGCTGGATCTTCGACGGGCCGGCGCCGAACCGGCCGTCGACGGGCAGCAGGTCGGAGGGGATCCGGAGGGCGTCGGTCACGCTCCCTATCCTGTCAGCGTCCCCCACCGGAGAGAGAGGTCGGCACGTGGCTGAGACCACCGCCGTGCGCATCACCCGCGTCGACTACGGCGATCCCGACGCCGTGCGGCTGGTCGCGGAGGTGCAGCAGGAGTACGTCCGCCGCTACGGCAGCCCCGACGACACCCCGCTCGACCCGCTCATGTTCGTGCCGCCGACCGGGTCGTTCTTCGTGGCCTACGACGACGCCGACGCCGGCCGGCCGGTCGCCACCGGCGCCTGGCGGCGCAGCGACGTCGTCGTCCTCGGCACGGCCCGGACCGCCGAGGTCAAGCGCATGTACGTCGTCGAGTCGGCCCGCGGGCGGGGCCTGGCGCGGCTGGTCCTGGCCCACCTGGAGGCGACCGCGGCCGCCGCCGGCGCCGAGGCACTGGTGCTCGAGACCGGCATCGCCCAGCCCGAGGCCATCGCCCTCTACGAGTCCTCCGGCTACACCCGGGTGCCCGGGTTCGGCCACTACCGCGACT
Organism: Nocardioides sp. S-1144; assembly: GCF_005954645.2. NCBI lineage: Bacteria > Bacillati > Actinomycetota > Actinomycetes > Propionibacteriales > Nocardioidaceae > Nocardioides > Nocardioides dongxiaopingii. Next base: position 3,493,497 of record NZ_CP040695.2, on the reverse strand, counting down.
CGCCGTTGAGCCGCTGCTACGGCAAGGACCTGCGGTGCTCCTCCCGGTGAAGGTCGCGCACGGCGTCCGCGACGGCACCGTGTCGCTGGCCTACCGCCGCTGGCGCCGCCAGGACGTCGAGCCCGGCCGGGTCTTCACCACCGTCGCCGGGCTGGTGCGGGTCGAGGACGTCGCCGTCGTCGACCCCGCGGCCATCACCGACGCCGACGCGCTGGCGGCCGGGTGGCCCGACGCCGACCGGCTCCGCGCGCGCCTGGCCGGTGAGGAGTCGTTCCCGACCTACCGGGTGCGCCTGGCGTGGGCGGGGGAGGACCCGCGGATCGCGCTGCGCGAGAGCGCCGACCTCACCGACGACGACGTCGCCGAGCTCGACCGGCGGCTCGAGCGGCTCGACCGGGCGGCCGCCCACGGCCCGTGGACGCTCGCCTACCTCCGGATGATCGGCGAGCGGCCGGAGGTCCGCGCGCCCGACCTCGCGGCGTCGGTGGGTCGCGAGACGGCGCCGTTCAAGATCGACGTCCGCAAGCTGAAGAACCTCGGCCTGACGACCAGCCACGCCGTCGGCTACTCGCTCTCTCCGCGGGGCGCGGCCTACCTGGAGCGCACCCGGCGCTGACCCGGCCCCGGCCGCAGGGGCGGGTCGGCGTGCCGGCGGCGCCGCGCGGCGCCGGCTCAGACGTCGTGGTTCGCGCGCCGGTCCTCGGCCCGGACCTCGTAGCGCACCTCGCCCTGCTCCCAGCCCGGCAGCGGGTCCGCCCACCGACGGACCTCGGTGCCGACGTGGGTGAGCCCGAGCTTCTCCAGCACGCCGCGGGACCCGGCGTTGACGGCCATGGTCTCGGCCCACACCGAGGCCAGGCCGACGGTGTCGAAGGCGTGCGCCAGCAGGGCCCGCGCGCCCTCGGTGGCGTAGCCGCGACCCCACGCGTCGCGGCGCAGCCGGTAGCCGAGCTCGGCGGTCGTCGGGTCGTCGTCGACGCCGAGGCTCCACCACCCGAGGAACCGACCGGGCTCGTCGGTGGCGTCGTGGCCGACCCAGTAGCCCAGGGCGCGCGCGTCGGCGTCCGGGCGGGTCCGCCTCGCCATCCAGGTGCCGACGACCTCCTCGCGGCTCAGGGCCCGGCCCCAGATGTGGCGCAGCACCTCGGGGTCGGAGTCGAGCCCGACCAGCAGGTCGGTGTGCTCGAGCGTCAGCGGCTCGAGCACGATGCGCGCGGTGCGCAGCGTCGGGCGGGTCAGCCGGCCCACTCGGCGTTCCAGCCGTCGACCTCGTCGGCCTGGCGGGCCGCGGGGCCGGTGTAGACGGCGGAGGGGCGGATCAGGCGGCCGGTGCGCTTCTGCTCGAGGATGTGCGCGGACCACCCGCCGGTGCGGGCACAGGTGAACATCGAGGTGAACATGTGCGCCGGGACCTCGGCGAAGTCGAGGACGATCGCGGCCCAGAACTCGACGTTGGTCTCCAGGACGCGGTCGGGACGACGCTCGCGCAGCTCCTTCAGCGCGGCCTGCTCGAGCGCCTCGGCGACGGCGTAGCGCGGGGCGTCGAGCTCCTTGGCCGTGCGGCGCAGCACGCGGGCGCGCGGGTCCTCGGCGCGGTAGACACGGTGGCCGAAGCCCATCAGCCGCTCGCCGGAGTCGAGCAGGCCCTTGACGTAGGCCGTGGCGTCGCCGGACCTCTCGACCGCCTCGATCATGGTCAGCACGCGGGCCGGGGCGCCGCCGTGCAGCGGGCCGCTCATCGCGCCGATGGCGCCGGAGAACGCGGCGGCGACGTCGGCGCCGGTGGAGGTGATGACGCGGGCGGTGAAGGTGGAGGCGTTCATGCCGTGCTCGGCCGCCGAGCTCCAGTAGGCGTCGATCGCGTGCGCGTGCTGCGGGTCGGCCTCGCCCTTCCAGCGGATGAGGAACTTCTCCGCGAGGGTGGAGCCCTCGTCGACGACCCGCTGCGGGACGACGGCCTGGGTCAGGCCGCGCGCGGACTGGGCGGCGTAGGAGAGGACCATCACGGCGAGCCGGCCGATGTCCTCGCGCGCCTGCTCGTCGCTGATGTCGTAGGTCTGGCCGAAGCCGAAGGCCGGGGCGAGCATCGCGACCGCGGCCTGGACGTCGACGCGGACGTCGCCGGTGTGCACCGGGAGGTTGTAGGGCTCCGCCGGCGCGAGACCCGGGGTGTAGGCGCCGTCGATGAGCAGGCCCCAGACGTTCTCGAACGGGACGCGACCGACGATGTCCTCGATGTCGACGCCGCGGTAGCGCAGCGCCGAGCCCTCCTTGTCGGGCTCCGCGATCTCCGTCTCGAAGGCGACGACACCCTCGAGTCCGTGGTGTACCTCGGTCATGCTCGCTCCTTCGCGACGGGGGACCACGGGTGGGTGGTCCGCCGACGCATTCTGCCGCACTACCGTCGGGGCATGGCCGACGCCTCCGCAGACGACATCCGCGCCCTCCGCCACGAGTACGCCGCGGGTGGCCTCGTCGAGGCCGACCTCGCCCCCGACCCGGTGACGATGTTCGGGCGCTGGTTCGCCGAGGCCCGCGACTCCGGCATCCACGAGCCGAACGCGATGGTGGTGGCCACCGTGGCGCCGTCCGGGCAGCCGTCGTCGCGGTTCGTGCTGCTCAAGGGCTACGGCGACGACGGCTTCCGCTTCTTCACCAACACCGCCTCCCGCAAGGGCGAGGACCTCGCGGCCGAGCCGCGCTGCGCCCTGCTCTTCCCCTGGCACCCGCTCGAGCGGCAGGTGCGCGTCGAGGGGGTCGCCACGCCGCTGCCGCCGGCCGACGTCGCGGCGTACTTCGCCGTGCGCCCGCGCGGCTCCCAGCTCGGCGCCTGGGCCTCGCACCAGTCGCGGGTCGTCACCGGGCGCGAGGAGCTGGCGGCGTCCTACGACGAGGTCGAGGCACGCTTCGCCGACCTCCCCGACGACGCCGTCCCGGTGCCGGAGGAGTGGGGCGGCTACCTGGTCCGGCCCGAGGTCGTGGAGTTCTGGCAGGGTCGCCCGGGCCGGATGCACGACCGCCTCGTCTACCGCCGCTCCGCCGACTCCACCGACCCCGGCGGCCCCGGTGGGTGGACGACCGAGCGGCTGGCCCCCTGAGCGGGGGTCCGGCGCTCAGCCACGGAAATCCCTTGGTGAGTGAGTACTCACTCACTATGCTGCCCGGGTGAGGACACGAGCCCGGGCGATGGCGCCCGACGAGAGGCGCGAGGTGCTGGTCGACGCCACGCTGCGCCTGCTGCGCGAGCACGGCCGGCAGGTGACGACGCGCCAGATCGCCGAGGCGGCCGGGGTCGCCGAGGGGACGATCTTCCGGGTCGTCGACTCGAAGGACGAGCTCGTCGACGCCGCGATCGCCCGGGCCTTCGAGCCCGGTGACCTGGTGGCGCGGATCGAGGAGATCGACCCGGACCTGCCGCTGCGCGAGCGGCTGGTGCTGCTGGTCTCGATCTTCCAGCAGCGCTTCCGTGCGACGTTCTCGCTGATGCGCCAGGTCGGCCTGGTCGGCCCGCCGCACCACGACTCCGCCGACCACCAGGCCTGGCGGGCCCGGCTCGAGGAGCTCGTCGCCGGCGTCGTCGGGGACGACGAGGAGTTCACCGAGCCGGTCGACCACGTCGCCCACGTCCTGCGGCTGCTCACCTTCGCCGGCAGCCACGAGCTCATCGCCGACGGCCGGCTGCTCACCCCCGAGCAGGTCGTCGACACCGTCCTGGTCGGCCTGAGGAGGGCACCGGCATGCTGATCCGCCTGCTCCGCGAACGCCTCGGCGCCTACCGGGGCTGGGTGGCGGCCGTCGTGGTCCTCCAGCTCCTCAGCGTGCTGGCGATGCTCTACCTGCCGAGCCTCAACGCCCGGATCATCGACGAGGGCATCGCCGTCGGCGACACCGGCACCATCCTGCGCCTCGGCGCCACGATGCTGGCGGTCTCGCTGGTGCAGATCGTCGGCTCGGTCGGCGCCGCCTGGTACGGCGCCCGCACGGCCATGGCGTTCGGCCGCGACCTGCGCGCCGACCTCTTCGCGCGGGTCGGCACCTTCTCCACCCGCGAGCTGCAGCACTTCGGGGCGCCGTCGCTCATCACCCGCGGCACCAACGACGTCACCCAGGTGCAGATGCTCGTGCTGATGGCCTGCCTGATCGCGGCGTCCTCGCCGATCATGATGGTCGGCGGCGTCGTGATGGCGCTGCGCGAGGACGCCGGCCTCGGCTGGATCCTCGCCGTCGTCGTGCCCGCCCTGTTCGTGGCGGTCGGGTTCGTGATCTCGCGGATGGTGCCGAGCTTCCGGTTGATGCAGGGCCGCATCGACGAGGTCAACCGGGTGCTGCGCGAGCAGATCACCGGCATCCGCGTCGTGCGCGCCTTCGTCCGCGAGCCGTACGAGGCCGAGCGCTTCGGCCGCGCCAACGACGACCTCACCGAGGTCGCCGTCCGGGCCGGCCGCTGGCTGGCCACGATGTTCCCGCTGGTGATGCTGATCGTGAACGTCGCCAGCGTGGCCGTCATCTGGTTCGGCGGGCACCGCGTCGACGACGGCCAGATGGGCGTCGGCGCCCTCACCGCGTTCCTGAGCTACCTCATGCAGATCCTGATGTCGATCATGATGGCCACGTTCATGCTCATGCAGGTCCCGCGCTCGGCGGTGTGCGCCGACCGGATCGTCGAGGTCCTCGACACCGACACCTCCGTGGTGGTGGCCACCGAGCCCGTCGCCCCCGACCCCGCCCGTCGCGGCGAGCTCGACCTGGACGCCGTCACCTTCGCCTACCCCGGCGCCGACGAGCCCGTGCTCGCCGAGGTCTCGCTCCGCGCGCGGCCGGGCCAGACGGTCGCCGTCATCGGCTCCACCGGGGCCGGCAAGACGACCCTGGTCAACCTCGTCCCGCGCCTGTTTGACGCGACGTCCGGCACGGTGCGGGTCGCCGGCGTCGACGTCCGCGACCTCGACCCGGCGCTGCTGTGGGAGCAGATCGGGCTGGTCCCGCAGCGCGGCTACCTGTTCTCCGGCACGGTGCGCTCCAACCTCCGCCACGGCCGGGCCGACGCCACCGACGAGGAGATCTGGACCGCGCTCGACGTCGCCCAGGCGCGCGACTTCGTCGCGGCGTTGCCCGAGGGGCTCGACGCGCCCGTCGCGCAGGGCGGCACGAACTTCTCCGGCGGCCAGCGCCAGCGCCTGGCCATCGCCCGCGCCGTCGTGCGGCGACCGGGCATCTACCTCTTCGACGACTCCTTCTCGGCCCTCGACCTCGCCACCGACGCCCGGCTCCGCGCCGCGCTCGCCCCGGTGACCACCGAGGCGACCGTCGTCGTGGTCGCCCAGCGCGTCTCGACCATCCGCGACGCCGACGAGATCCTGGTGCTCGAGGACGGCCGCGTCGTCGGCCGCGGCACCCACGACGACCTGCTCGCCGGGTGCGGGACCTACCAGGAGATCGTCGCGTCCCAGCTGTCGGCCGAGGAGGTGGGCGCCCGATGAGCGAGCAGACCCCGGGCAGGGCCCAGGAGTTCAAGGCCACCGAGCGCATCGAGGCCCCCGCCGGCGGGCCCGGTCGCGGCCCCATGGGGGGCGGCATGGTCGGCCAGAAGGCGATGGACTTCGGGCCGTCGGCCCGGCGGCTGCTGACCCGGCTGACCCCCGACCGGTGGCCGACCGTCGCCGTGGCGGTGCTGACCGTCGCCTCCGTCGTGCTGGTGTCGATCGGGCCGCGGATCCTCGGCCACGCCACCGACCTCGTGTTCAACGGCTTCATCGGCCGCCAGTTCCCGGCCGGCACGCCCGACGCCGAGCTGCCCGACGCCGTCCGCGGGCAGGGCGTCGTGGCCGGCGAGGGCGTCGACTTCGGCGCCGTCGGCCAGGTGCTGCTGTGTGGGTCCTGGCCCTGTACGCCGTCGCCGCGCTCGTCGGGTGGCTGGCCGGGTACGTCCTCAACGGCGTCGTCCAGCGCACCGTGCGGCGGATGCGCCAGGACGTCGAGGAGAAGATCAACCGGGCTCCCGCTCGGCTACTTCGACCGGTCGCCGCGCGGCGAGCTCCTGAGCCGCGTCACCAACGACATCGACAACATCTCCACGACCCTGCAGCAGACGATGAGCCAGCTCCTCACCTCGCTCACCACGGTGGTCGCGGTGCTGGCGATGATGTTCTGGATCTCGCCGCTGCTCGCGCTGGTCGCCCTGGTCAGCGTGCCGCTGTCGCTGCTGGTGACCCGGGCGATCATGAGGCGCTCCCAGGGCCAGTTCGTGGCCCAGTGGCGCCGGACCGGCACCCTCAACGCCCACATCGAGGAGACCTTCAGCGGGCACGCGCTGGTCAAGGTGTTCGGCCGGCAGCACGAGGTCGAGACCGAGTTCGCCCGCCAGAACGACGAGCTCTACGACGTCAGCTTCCGCGCGCAGTTCGTGAGCGGGCTGATCATGCCCTCGATGATGTTCATCGGGAACCTCAACTACGTCGTCGTCGCCGTCATCGGCGCGCTGCGCGTGGCCAGCGGCTCGCTGACGCTGGGCGAGGTCCAGGCCTTCGTGCAGTACACGCGCCAGTTCACCCAGCCGCTGACCCAGGTGGCCTCGATGGCCAACCTGCTGCAGTCGGGCGTCGCCTCGGCCGAGCGGGTCTTCGAGCTCCTGGACGCCGACGAGGAGGTCCCGGACGCCGAGCCCACCGCGGCCGGCGTCGTCACCCGCGGCGAGGTCGCCTTCGAGCACGTCAGCTTCGCCTACGACGCCGACCGCCCGCTGATCACCGACCTCTCGCTGGTCGCGCGGCCGGGCCAGACGGTGGCCATCGTCGGGCCGACCGGGGCCGGCAAGACCACCCTGGTCAACCTGGTGATGCGCTTCTACGAGCTCGACGGCGGCCGGATCACCATCGACGGCGTCGACGTCACCGCGCTCCCCCGCGCCGCGCTGCGCGGCCGGATCGGCATGGTGCTCCAGGACACCTGGCTCTTCGGGGGCACGATCCGCGACAACATCGCCTACGGCCGCCCCGGCGCGAGCGAGGACGACGTCCTCGCGGCCGCGCGGGCCACGTTCGTCGACCGGTTCGTGCACTCGCTGCCCGAGGGCTACGACACCGTGGTCGACGAGGAGGGGTCGAACCTGTCCGCCGGCGAGCGGCAGCTCGTCACGATCGCCCGGGCCTTCCTGACCGACCCCGCCCTGCTCATCCTCGACGAGGCCACGAGCTCGGTCGACACCCGCACCGAGCTGCTCGTGCAGCAGGCGATGGCCGCGCTGCGCAGCGACCGGACGTCGTTCGTGATCGCCCACCGGCTCTCCACGATCCGCGACGCCGACCTCATCCTGGTCATGGAGGACGGGGCCATCGTCGAGCAGGGCACGCACGCCGACCTGCTGGCCGTCGGGGGCGCCTACGCCCGGCTGTACCAGTCGCAGTTCGCGGCCGCCGTCCACGAGTGAGGCCCGGCCCCGACCGGGCGGTGGGCCGCACCGGAAATACCTCTTGAGTGCCGTGCCGCGGCGACCTACGCTCGTCGTACACGGAAGGGAGGTGGTCCTACACAATGCATTCTCATAGGACAAGTGAGGTGGCTGCGCACTAGCAGCCCAGCAACGCGTCGGGACCGACTACCCGACGAGGCTGCTGGTCAATCCACCGCAGTCACCCGACCCGCAGGCGAACCCGGACCATGTCCCCGGGGGCGGCCTCCCCACGGAGGCCACGCCTGCGGGTTGTCCGTTTTTCCGGGCCTGGCATGAGACTGGCATGAGACCCGGGTCACGGTTGGTTGTCGTCGTCAACGATCAAGGAATACAGTTGCCACTGACAACCTTCTAGTTCGCATGGAGTCGACGACCGTGAGCAACACCGAGAGCACGAAGAGCGCGGCCTCGGCCGCGGAGCCGGTGCCGATGACGCACCGCGAGATCCTGGAGGCGCTGAGCGGGCTGCTGCTCGCCATGTTCGTGGCGATGCTCTCCAGCACCGTGGTGACCAACGCGCTGCCGAGGATCGTCACCGACCTGAACGGGTCGCAGTCCGGCTACACCTGGGTCGTGGTCGCCACGCTGCTGGCGATGACGGCGACCACCCCGATCTGGGGCAAGCTCGCCGACCTGTTCAGCAAGAAGCTGCTCGTCCAGAGCGCGCTGGTCATCTACACCGCCGGCTCCCTCGTGGCGGCGTTCGCGCCGAGCATGGGCGTGCTGATCGGCGGCCGGGTCATCCAGGGCCTCGGCGTCGGTGGCCTCACCGCGCTGGTGCAGGTCGTGATCGCCTCGATGGTCTCCCCGCGCGAGCGCGGCCGGTACTCCGGCTACATCGGCGCCGTCTTCGCCACCGCGACGGTCAGCGGCCCGCTCATCGGCGGCCTGGTCGTCGACAGCCCGCTGGGCTGGCGCGGCTGCTTCTTCGTCGGTCTGCCGTTCGCGGTCGCCGCGTTCTTCGTGCTCCAGCGCCGCCTGCACCTGCCGGTGGTCAAGCGCGACGACGTCCGGATCGACTACCTCGGCGCCACCCTGATCGTCGGCGGCGTCAGCCTGCTGCTCATCTGGGTCTCGCTGGCCGGCTCCTCGTTCGACTGGGTCTCCACGACCAGCGTCCTGCTCGTCGTCGGCGGTCTCGTCGTCATCGGTGCCGCCCTGTACGTCGAGGGCCGGGTCGCCGCCGAGCCGGTCATCCCGCTGCGCCTGTTCCGCGACCGCACCACCGCGCTGGCCACCGCCGCCTCGGTGATGATCGGCGTCGCGATGTTCGGCGCCACCGTCTACCTGAGCCAGTACTTCCAGCTCGCCCGCGGCATGAGCCCGACCGAGGCCGGCCTGATGTCGGTCGCGATGGTCGGCGGCCTGCTGGTCTCCAGCATCATCTCGGGCCGGATCATCAGCAACACCGGCGTGTGGAAGCGCTGGCTGGTCGGCGGGCTCGTGCTCGTCGTCGCCGGCTTCGCCCTGCTCGGCACGATCGACGCCGACACCGCCCTCGTCGTGGTCGGGCTCTACATGGCCCTGGTCGGCGTCGGCCTCGGCGCCACCATGCAGAACCTCGTCCTGGCCGTCCAGAACAACACCAGCCAGGCCGACATGGGCGCGGCCAGCTCGGTCGTGGCCTTCTTCCGCTCGCTCGGCGGCTCGATCGGCGTGTCGGTCCTCGGCGCGGTCCTGTCGCACCAGGTGACCCGCGAGGTCACCGACGGCGCCACCGAGCTGGCCCGCCAGGGCGTCCGGCTGCCCGCCCAGGAGCACCAGACCAGCGCGATCCCCGACCTGGGCGCGCTGCCGGCCCCGTTCCGCGAGCTCTACGAGCACGCCTTCGGCACGGCGATCGGCCACATCTTCCTGATCTCGGTGCCGTTCGCGGCCCTGGCCCTGCTCTGCGTCGTGTTCATCAAGGAGGTCCCGCTGCGGACCACCCTCGGTGACGCCGCCGGCAAGGGCGTCGCCGGCAGCGAGCCCGGCGCGACGGTGTCGGTCCCGGCCGACCAGGTCCGATGACGGCCCGGGAGGACACCTTGCGCGCCCTCGAGTCCGAGGTCGGCGTCCTGATCCGCCGGGTCCGCCGGGTGATCGGGGTGCGGGCTCGCGCCGTGCACGACGAGCTCCAGCCGGCGTCCTACCTGATCTTGACCTCGGTGGAGCGCGACGGCCCGGTGCGGGCCTCGGCGATCTCCGAGCAGTTCGACCTCGACAAGGGCGCCGTCAGCCGGCACGTGAAGCACCTGATCTCGCTGGGCCTCCTGGCCGACGAGAAGGACCCCGCCGACGCCCGCGCCACGCTGCTCACGGTGACCGACGAGGCCCGCACCCGGCTCGCCGACGTCGTCGCCCACCGGCAGAAGGGGCTCAGCGAGCGCCTCGCCGAGTGGAGCGACGAGGAGCTCGCGAGCTTCGTGGGCGAGCTGAGCCGCTACAACTCCGCGCTCAACGCGACGATCGACGCCTGACCCACACCGCGGTGTCGGCCGGCAGCACCCCGCCGAGGGGGCCGCTGGCCAGCAGGAGGTCGCCGTCCGGCAGCGTGGCCGCACCCGCCCCGCAGTTGAGGGCGATCGTCACGTCGCCGCGCTCGACCAGCAGCACCTCGCCCTCGACCCGGACGTCGACGCGGCGGTCGCCGGGCAGGTTCCGCCGGGCGGCCAGCGCCGCCCGGTAGAGCTCGAGGGTCGAGTCGGGGTCGCCGGACTGCGCCTCGACGCTCAGGGCCGCCCACGAGGCCGGCTGCGGGATCCAGGGCTGGCCCGTGCCGCCGGGGGAGAAGCCGAACGGCGCGGCGTCGCCCGACCACGGCATCGGCACCCGGCAGCCGTCGCGCCCGACCTCGCCGGTCCGGAACCAGGACGGGTCCTGCCGGTGCTCCGGGGCGACGTCGACCTGCTCGAGGCCGAGCTCCTCGCCCTGGTAGAGGTAGGACGACCCGGGCAGGGCCAGCATCGTGAGCGTCGCGGCCCGGGCCCGGGCCAGGCCGCGCGCGCCGCCGCCGTAGCGGGTGACGTGGCGGACGACGTCGTGGTTGCTCAGCACCCAGGTGGGGGTCGCCCCCACCGGGTCGAGCGCGGCGAAGGTGCCGGTGACGACGTCGGCGAACTGCCGCGCCGACCAGTCGGCCAGCAGCCACAGGAAGTTGAACGACTGGTTCATCTCGTCGGGCCGGACGTACAGCGCGCCGGCCTCGAGGGACTTGGCCCACGCCTCGGCGACGTCCATCCGGTCGCCGTCGTACTCGTCGAGCACCCGACGCCAGCGCCGGTAGACGTCGTGCACCTCGGGCTGGTCCCACATCGGCTCGTCGAAGTCGGTGCGGGCGACCATGGCCTCCTCGCGGACCTGGTTGGGGTCGCGGCCCTCGGTGCCCTCGGGCAGCACCTGGTCGCGCAGGCCCTCCTCCTTGAGCAGGCCGTGGGCGACGTCGACGCGGAACCCGTCGGCGCCGCGGTCGAGCCAGAACCGCAGCACCGACTCGAACATGTCGCCGATCTCGGGGTTGCGCCAGTCGAGGTCGGGCTGGCTGGTGTCGAAGAGGTGCAGGTACCACTGGGAGCGGCCGTCGGGGCCGTCGGCCACCCGGGTCCAGGCCGGCCCGCCGAAGACCGACTGCCAGTTGTTGGGCGGCTCGGCGCCGTCGGCGCCGCGGCCCTCGCGGAACAGGTAGCGGGCCCGCTCGGGGCTGCCGGGGGCGGCGGCCAGGGCGGCACGGAACCACGCGTGCTCGTCGGAGGTGTGGTTGGGCACCAGGTCGACGATGACCCGGAGGCCGAGGTCGTGGGCGGTCGCGACCAGCTCGTCGGCGTCCGCGAGGGTGCCGAACAGCGGGTCGACGTCGAGGTAGTCGGCGACGTCGTAGCCGTGGTCGTGCTGGGGCGAGCGGTAGAACGGCGTGATCCAGACGGCGTCGACGCCGAGGTCCCTCAGGTACGGCAGCCGGCTGGTGATGCCGGGCAGGTCGCCGATCCCGGGGCCGCCGGCGCGGGTGCCGGACGAGGCGAAGCTGCGCACGTAGACCTGGTAGATCACCGCGTCGCGCCACCAGGGGGCCCGCGGGTCGGTGGGGGTGCTCACGCGAAGTCCTTCGGGTCGACGGCGAACCAGACGTGCGCGGCGGTCGCGAGCAGGCGGCCGTCCGCGGCGTGCAGGGAGGAGGCCGTGAACGTCTTGCGCCCGTCGGTGCCGCGGGCCCCGCCCACGACGACGTGCTCCTCGCCGGCGCGGGGCAGGTCGCGGACGTCGGCGCTCATCGAGCCGAGCACCATCAGTCGCTCCTCCAGGTCGCCGGCCCAGCCGCCGACGCAGTCGAGCGCGGCCCAGGTGGTGGGCAGGTCGACGTCGGCCCCGGGCGTCCAGGTAGCGGCGACGCGGACCCGGCCCCCGGCGTCCTCGGCGACGCGGCCGGGGAAGATGCGCAGCCCGTCGCCGGCGGCGCGGTCGGTGCCGCAGGAGAAGCAGGACGGGAACGGGTGCGACGTCAGCCCGGGGTAGCGGGTCCCGGCCTCGCGGGCGGTCGCCGCGTCGACCGGTTCGACGGCGCCGGGGGGCTCGGGGGCGGGCCCGGCCCGCCCCACCAGGACGCCGCCCCGGGACGCCGTGACGCCGCCGTCGTCGTCGCGGACGACGTCGAGCGGCACCTCGAGCGGCGGTGGGCTGCGCAGCACGACCCGGGCCGGGCCAGGCGCCAGGTACGCGGCCAGCGCGCCCGCCGTCCAGCCGCCGTTGCCGGAGGACGCGGGGCCGCGGTGGCGGGTCGCGATGGTCAGGGGAGCGAGCAGGTCGGACACGTCGACCACGCTACTGGCCGCCGGGGGGCTACTTCTTGATGGCCTGGTAGCGGTCGAGGGCCTCCAGCCGCTCGGCCGCGTGGTCGACCAGCGGCTCGGGGTAGCCGACCCGGCGGCGGGCCTCGGGGCTGGGGTCGTGCGGGTCCTCGACGTCGACGAGCTCCGGCACCCAGGTGCGCACGTAGGCGGCGTCGGGGTCGAACTTGCGTCCCTGGCTGGTCGGGTTGAAGACCCGGAAGAACGGCGAGGCGTCGGTGCCGCTGCCCGCCGTCCACTGCCAGCCGTGGTTGTTGGAGGCGAGGTCGCCGTCGACCAGCCAGTGCAGGAAGTGCCGGGCGCCGTGCTGCCACTCGACGTGCAGGTCCTTGACCAGGAAGCTGGCGGTGATCATGCGGAGCCGGTTGTGCATCCACCCGGTCGCGCGGAGCTGGCGCATGCCGGCGTCCACGACCGGGAAGCCCGTGCGGCCCTCGCACCAGGCCTCGAAGTCGGCGCCGGGCTCGTCGTAGGTCATCGCGGCGTACTCCCGGCGCAGGTACTCGCGGGCGCTGTCGGGCCGCTGGAAGAGGACGTCGGCGTAGAACTCGCGCCAGGCGATCTCCTGGCGGTAGGTGGTGGCGCCCTTCCCCCCGCGGCCGGCGAGGTCGGCGAGCAGGGTGCGCGGGTGGATCTCTCCGTACTTGAGGTGGTGGCTCATCCGCGAGGTGCCCTCGACGCCCGGCAGGTCGCGCGCGCCGTCGTAGTCGACGACCTTGTCGAGGAAGGCCTCCCACGCCCGGTGCGCGGCCGCCTCGCCGGCGTCGGGGAGCTCGAGGCCCTCGGGGAGGGCGACGTCGGGGAGGTCGACGGTCTCCTTCAGGTGCCGCCAGCGCGCGTCGGTGGGCAGCGGGTCCGCCGGGCCGCGCCAGCCGTGCTCGGCCCAGGCCCGCGAGAACGGGGTGAACACCTTGTACGACGCGCCGCTGCCGTTGGTCACGCGGTCGGGGGCGACGGCGTACGGGGAGCCGGTGCGGACCAGCTCGATGCCGGTGTCGCGGAGGGCCTCCTCGACCGCGGCGTCGCGCCGGGCGCCGTACGGGCCGTAGTCGGCGGCGACGTGCACGCGGGTGGCGCCGACCTCCTGCGCGGCCCGCAGCACCTGCTGCGCGGGGTCGCCGCGGACCACCGAGACGGGCACGTCGCGCCCCAGGGAGCGCAGGCTGTCGACCAGGTAGGAGCGGCGCGAGGGGCCCGCGGGACCCCACAGCGCGGGGTCGAGGACGAACAGCGGGAGGGTCGGTCCGTCGGCGAGGGCCGCGAGCAGCGCGGGGTTGTCGGCGGTGCGCAGGTCGCGGCGGAACCACATCACGGAGGTCGTCTGGTCGGGCACCGGACCACCCTGGTGCAGCGCGGTCCGGCACGCCACGCCCCGATGGGTAAGAATGGTTCTCGTGAGCGACCTCATCGACACCACCGAGATGTATCTCCGGACCATCTACGAGCTGGTCGAGGAGGGCATCGTCCCGCTCCGGGCCCGCATCGCCGAGCGCCTGCACCAGAGCGGGCCGACGGTCTCCCAGACCGTGGCCCGGATGGAGCGCGACGGGCTGCTGACCGTCGAGGGCGACCGCCACCTCGAGCTCACCGACGAGGGCAACCGCCTCGCCACCCGCGTGATGCGCAAGCACCGGCTCGCCGAGCGGCTCCTCACCGACGTCATCGGCCTCGAGTGGGAGCTCGTGCACGAGGAGGCGTGCCGCTGGGAGCACGTGATCTCCGAGACCGTCGAGCGGCGCCTCATCGAGCTGCTCGACCACCCGACGTCCTCGCCCTACGGCAACCCGATCCCCGGCCTCGCCGAGCTCGGCCAGACCGAGCTGCCCGAGTCGTTCATGACCGACGTCGAGCCGCTCTCGCGCGTCGCCAGCGACGTCGAGGGCCGCGTCCTGGTGCGCCGGATCTCGGAGGAGATGCAGAAGGACGAGGCGCTGATGAGCGCGATGCGCCGCGTCGGCGCCCTCCCCGACAAGACCATCACCGTCATCGCCACCGCCGACGGCGTCCTGGTGGGCGCCGGCGGCGAGACCGCCGAGATCGTCCCCGAGGCCGCCGAGCACATCTTCGTCAAGCGCCTCTGAGCCGGCCGGCCGGGATTTCCCCGGTCGACCGGGGATCCCTGAACTTGTCGGCCGATATCCCGGCCCCCCAGTTCAGACTTCCCCGGTCGACCGGGGAAATCCCGCCCCGGCCGCCAGCGCCCCGAGGAACGCGGAGCAGCCGACGTCGAGCTTGAGGGTGGCGAGGTCGTCGCCGCGGGTGAGGCCGCGGTTGATGATCACGACGGGGGTGCCGGCCTTGACGGCGTGGCGCACGAAGCGGAACCCGCTCATCACGGTCAGCGAGGAGCCGGCGACGAGG